>MHXZ01000067.1 GCA_001825665.1 Planctomycetes bacterium GWF2_41_51
CGTGATTTTTTAAAATTTTGTTCAAAAAAGTACAAATAAAAAGTTAATAAAAAAAATTATTGTCAAAAAGGCAATTTTTAGAGGTTGCCATAAGTTTTAAATTTTTAATTTTGGTTTTAAGCTTTAAGTTATTTTTTCAAAGGGCCACATCTCCAACCCGCCATCGAGAAACTTTACATCCCGAAATCCCTGGTGCTTCAAAATTATCGCCGCCTCATACCCGCGCAGCGAATAATTACAAAACGCCACAACAGTCCGCTCCTTCTTCAATTCCACAAATCGCGACCGTAGCGACGCAAGCGGAATAAACACCGCCCCCTCAAGCCGCTGCTGCCGATACTCCGCCGGCGTCCGCACATCCAATAAAATAAAATCCTTCTTTTCCGCAATCCACTGCCGCACCGTCCGCGGCCCAACCCCCTCAACTAGCCCGTCAAGTTTATTCCTCGCAACATTCGCCGCCGTAATAATATTATCGATCACCGGCGCATAAGGCGGCGCATAACACAAATCAAGATTCGCAATTTTATCAACCGTCATCTTCCCCGCAATCGCCGTCGCCGCAACATCAATTCGCTTAACCGTATCGCCCGCCCCAATCGCCTGCGCACCAAGCAGCCTCCGCGACCCCGCATCCACCACCAGTTTCATCATCACAACTTCTGCCCCAGTCACAAAATGTTCCCGATCCGGCGCCGGCACAAGCACTGTAACAACATCGAACCCCGCCTGCTTCGCCATAAATTCCGTCAGACCCGTCAGCGCAACATTATAATCGAAGACCTTGCATGCAACCGACCCAAGTATCGGCCCAAAAGAATCGTCCCTTCCGCAAATATTCACTGCCGCCACCCGCCCCTGTTTATTCGCCGTCGAACCAAGCGGAAAATAAATCGGCTTCCCCGTTATCATCTCCACATTCTCCACGCAATCCCCAGCCGCATAAATATCTTCGTCGCTCGTCTGCATTTTCTCATTCACTTTTATCGCGCCCGTAATCCCAATCTCAAGCCCAGCTTTTTTGGCAAGCGAAACATTCGGCCGATTCCCAACAGCGATAATCACCATATCTGCCGGATAAGTCCCCTCATTTGTTACAACAGATTTTACACTATCAGTTCCCTCAAATTTCTCAACGCACGTATTTGTCAGCACCCGCACACCATGCGCTTCAAGCTGGTTTTCCACAAGCAAACCCATTTCAACATCAAGCAGCCGGAAAATCTGAGGCAAACATTCAACTATTGTAACCCGGCATCCCTTTCTAACCAGCGCCTCAGTCATCTCAATTCCAATAAGTCCCCCGCCGACAATCACGACATCTCGTGCCTTCCCTCTATCCAGCGCCGCCTTAATCCCTTCCGCATCCGAAACACCGTGCAGTGTAAAAATATTCCCAAGCTCAATCCCCTCAAACGCAGGCTTAATCGGCTCAGAACCCGTCGCAATCACCAGCTTATCATATTCCAAAACCGATTCCAAACCATCAACAAGCTTCCTCACCCGCACGCGCTTATTCGCCCGGTCGATTTCAAACGCCTCAGTCTGATTCAAAAGATGAACGTTCTTCACCTGCTGAAAAAATATCGGGTCTCGAACAACCCCCGCCGGAGAACTCATCAATTCCCGCTGGTCCTTCACAGCCCCGCTTATATAATAAGGCAAACCGCACCCCGCATAAGACAGTAGCCGCCCCATCTCGACAATCGTTACATCCGCATCCGGCACGAGCCGCATTATCTTCGCCGCAGCTTTCGGCCCTGCCGCAACTCCCCCGACAATCACAACCTTCATCGGCTTTTTCTTCTCAGCCGTTTCTTCCGCTTCTGTCTTTTCCGCAGCCGCAAGCCCGACTATAACTTCCGTCCCGCCCAGATGCGATTTCTCTATATGAACATTTCCGCCGGTCGCCTCGACAATCGTCTTCACAAACGATAGCCCAAGCCCTGTCCCCGGCCGCGAAGACGCGTGCGCTCCAGCCGTCCTGAAAAATGGCAAAAATACTTTTTCACGATTCTCTTCCGATATCCCAATCCCCGAATCCGCAATCCGAACCTCGAACATATTCGTCGGCTCGTTATATAAAAGAATCATCTCAATCTGCCCGTTATCAGGAGTGTACTTAACCGCATTGGAAAGAATCGCTTCGAGCATTTCCGTCATTGCCGCCGCACTCCCGACGACATAAGCGGGTTCGACATTTATCTTCGCTGTAAGATTTATATTGTGTTTGCTTGCCTTTTCGTTATAAACCGCCGATGCTTTGCGAACAATCGTCGAAAGTTCAGTTCTGCCCTGAAATGTCGATGGCTCATTGATAGCTCGTGAAATAGTTAGCAGCCGTTGTGCGGTAACAAGAGTATCATCGCAGCTTGCGATAGCTCGTTGAATAAGGTCTTTCTGCTTTGGAGAGATGGGCCCTGCGAATTCCCCCATAAGAGTTTGCAGGATTGTCCCGATAGAGGCCATTGGTCCTTTTAGCTGATGTGCGACCAGTGCCGCAAATTTCAAAGGGTCTGATATGATATTCTTCATGGGTAATATAATATATTATATTATAAAAAATTCAAACTTGAATTTTATTTAACCCCCTGGCATCCCGCTGCACCAAAGGCTGGCGGAATTAAGTCCAGGAGGCTAAATATATAATTGCTTTTTTGAGGCTTTTTCTGGTATTCTGTCGGAATAGAACTGATTTTGTTTGGTGCGGCATATTATGATAAAGTTCGATAATGTCGATTTGGCATACAATGGCAAAAAGGTCTTTGCCGGTCTTTCGCTTGAAATAAAAGAAGGCGAAAAGGTTGCGATTTCAGGTAGGTCGGGAATCGGCAAATCATCTCTTTTTTCACTTATTCTCGGGTTTACTGAGCCGGCTAAAGGCAAAGTATTATTCAATGGTATATGTGTTGATGAAAAGACTGCGTGGAATGTTCGCAAACAGATATCATTTATCGATCAGGATGTGAGTGTCGGTGTAAATAAGGTTTCCGAGTGGATATCGTTTGTTGCGGGGCTGAAATCGAATTCGGCCATTGACTTCGGGGAAAAGAAAGTCAAAGAACTAATGAGCTTTTTTGAGCTTGATCACAGCTTTTTTAACAAAAATATTTCAGACCTGTCCGGAGGTGAGAGACAGAGGATTGCGATAATTCTTTCCGCTCTGCTTGGGAGAAAGATTTTTCTTCTCGATGAGGTTACATCGGCACTGGATAAACATTTGAAGAAGAAAGCGGCGGATTTCTTCATCGGGAAAAAAGAATGGACGGTTTTGATTATATCGCACGACAGCGTGTGGGTTGAGAATACTCCTGTAAAGGTTTTTGATTTGGAGGCAGGCAAATGGAAACAGTAGATATTTCCACCTTTTCGCTATTGCTGGCATTTATACTGCTTTTAATACCTGTACTTTTGAGCCGGTTTTATGGGCTGGGACTTATCGGGGACCTATTAAGTTCTGTCGCAAGGATGTCTGTTCAGCTTCTGCTTATAGGTGTGTTCTTAAAATACCTGTTTGTGTGGAACAACGGTCTAGTAAATTTATCATGGCTTGCGGTGATGATACTTGTCGCGGTATTTTCGGCGATACGCAGTTCGGCAATGAAGCCCGTTAAGGTCCTTGTGCCAATCTTTGTCGCGTTTTCGGCTGCGACTTTTGTGATTGTATTTTATCTTAATTATTTTGTTATCAAGCTCGATGATGTTTTCGATGCAAGATATTTAATCGTACTTGGAGGGATGCTGCTGGGCAATTCATTGCGAGGCAATATTGTGGGCATCGATCATTTTTACAGGAGCATAAGGAAGGACACGAAAAAGTATTTATATGTGCTGTCGCTTGGAGCGACTCATCATGAGGCATTGCTTACTTATTTGCGGGAGAGTGTAAGGCTTGCACTTAAGCCAACGATTGCAGCTATGGCGACGATGGGGATCGTTTCTCTTCCGGGTATGATGACGGGCGTTATATTAGGAGGAACAAGCCCGGAAGTGGCAATCAAATATCAAATAATGATTATGATCGGTATTGCTGCCAGCACTACTATCAGCGTTGTACTTACTATTATTATGACTTTACCTGTATGTTTTACAAAATACGGCACTTTAAAGAACGATATTTTTGTGAGCGGATCTATTTAGCTGCTGCCTTGTAAAAATCAGCAATCCCCCCTATGTATTTTCAAATCTTATAGATATACAATTATATAATGGGTAAAGAAACCAGAGTAGTAAGGCTTGAGGATTTTGAGCCGCTAATCGGCGGTAAATCAATTGAGCGCATCAGGAAAAAGGCGGCGAAGTTCCAGGGATTTCATGTTGTTAATATAAATTCAACATATTACGGCGGCGGAGTTGCTGAACTGCTTTCATCAATGACGCTGCTGATGAACGGAATTGGAATCAAAGCGGGATGGCGCGTGATGCAGGGTTCGCCGGATTATTTCAGCATAACAAAGAAAATGCACAATGCACTTCAGGGCGATGATATAAATTTAAGCAAAAGAAAAATCGAATTGTATGAAGAGATTGTTGAAGAGAATTCAATTCGTAATCATCTTGGCCATGAAATGGTGATTGTACATGACCCACAGCCTTTGCCGATGGTAAAACATTATAAGAAACATGGGCCATGGGTTTGGCGATGTCATCTTGATATGAGCAATCCGAACAAGGAATTGTGGAATTATTTAACGCCGATAATTGAGAAATACGATGCTGTGATTTTTAGTTTGCAGGAATATCAGAAAAAACTTGAGACGCCGCAGTTGTTCTTTATGCCGGCGATAAATCCATTTTCAATAAAAAACAAAGAAATGAGCGAGCGGGAAATACGGGAAAGGCTGGGGCATTATAATATACCGACAGATTTGCCGCTGGTAGTGCAGGTTTCGCGGTTCGATTCTTGGAAAGACCCGCAGGGAGTAATCGAGGCGTTTAAATTAGCACAGAAGGAAGTGAAAGCAACGCTTGTACTTCTTGGTAATGTCGCAACGGACGACCCGGAAGGTGTGGAAGTTTATCAATCGCTTTTGGATAGTCAAAATGAACGAATCATAATTTTAAGTGTGGAGGATACTGCGCTTGTAAATGCGCTGCAGAGGCACGCGGCGGTTGTTTTGCAGAAATCGATTCGAGAGGGTTTCGGGCTGACTGTAACGGAGGCGATGTGGAAAGGCGCAGCGGTTATCGGCGGGAATGCGGGCGGGATTCGGTATCAGATTAGAGATGGTGAGAACGGATTTCTTGTTTCGAGCATTGAAGAGGCAGCACGAAGAATTGTTGAACTTATTAAAGATAAACGGCTGCGGAAGAATATGGGGAGGAAAGCGAGAGAAACGGTGAAGAGACAATTTTTGATGACACGGCTGCTGGAACAGTATCTTGATATGTTCGCATCATTTGAGACGATTTATAGATTAAGATAAAAATGGCAGGGATAATAAGACAGAATATTCTGACACAGCAATGGGTTGTATATGCAATCGACCGGGCGAACAGGCCGATGCAAATGGAGGAATCAAAGACGCCGAAATCGGATGAGCTGCCGCAATTGGATGTTCGATGCCCTTTCTGTCCGGGGAATGAAGAACAGCTTCCGGGGATCCTTTATGAAAAGAAAGGTGGGAAAAACGGAGGGTGGAGTACGCGGGCGGTGCTGAATAAATATTCGGCGTTGACTGACGAGAAAGACATCGAGGAATACAAGATGGGGATTTACAGGAGCGTAACAGCGTTTGGCAGAAATGAAGTGATAATTGAAAATCCGCTGCATAACATCGATATAACACAAATGCGGCAGGAACAAGTGGAGCAAATAATCGATACATATCTTAACCGTTATAATTATTTTTATGGCACATACAGTGATATTCAAAATGTAATAATTTTCCGCAACCACGGAACGGCATCGGGAACATCGCTGATTCATCCGCATTCGCAAATAGCGGGAATTGCTGTTATGCCAAAGTTTATCAGCGACAGAGAAATGACCTCGAAAAATTATTATCAGGAAAACAAGCGGTGCCTGATGTGCGATATCCTTGAATTCGAGCAGGAAGACAATCAAAGACTTGTATATCAGAATAAAACTTTTTTCTGCTTTGTGCCATTCGCGGCGGAAGTGCCGTTCGAAATATGGATTGCACCAAAGACACATCAGGGAGATTTTAAAAATATCAGCAAAATTGAATGCAGCGATTTTGCGGATGCACTAAAGACAGCACTTTCGCGGCTGACCATCAGACTGGATGACCCGGATTATAATTATGTGATTTATTCGTGCTCACGGGGCGAGGATAAAGCGCATTTTCTGCATTGGTACGTACGAATCAGGCCGAGGACTGTAACTACGGCGGGATTTGAAATCGGCACGGGTATGCATATTAATCCGAACCTGCCGGAATCTGACGCGAAGATATTACGAGGAGAGGCGTCAAGACTTCCGGATTAAAGGTTCGGCAGGTTTTCATACATATTGTCATATCTATAAAGACTTTTTATAATGATGTAAATTTATTCTGAAAGGATTGCGATGAGGAAAACAGATTTGGTCGCTTACTGCGGATTGTATTGCGCGATATGTCCGGGATATACGCAGGTTCCTGCTGACCTCGCAAAGGAATTAAAGACAGCACTGGCAAAGGGTAAATTTGAAAAGGTGTCGGATTTTCTGGCAAAGATGCCGGCGTTTGAGGGCTTCAAATTTTACAAGCAGGGAATCGAATTACTGAATTCGATAGCAAAATTGCGATGCAAAGGATGTCAACAAGGCGGCGGTTCGAGCGAATGCAAAATAAGGATTTGCGCAAAGCAAAAGAAATACAAAGGATGCTGGGAATGCGGTGAATCAGAAAGCTGTGATAAATTTACGGTTATGCTTGAAGATAATGAAAAGACTTACCAGAAAAATCTAAAAAAAATAAAAAGAAATGGACTGGAGAAATTTGTAAAAACAAAATCTAAAAAGATAAAAGCATAATTGATGATCATAAGTTCAAAAGTAAACGGAAACAGGGAGACTAACGAACTATAATCAGGAATTACAGCGAATAAAGATAAAGATTATGCCCGCCAAACGACGGGCATAATTAGTAGGCCAATTAACCGTTTTTCTTCTTCGAATAGCAGTTTTTGCAATAAACTGGTCTGCCTTCTTTTGGCTGGAATGGAACTTCACATTCTTGTGCGCATTCTGCACAGACAGCTTTGTACATCTGGCGCGGTCCAAAACTTCTATTACTTCCGCCTTGACCGCCTCTGTTAAAATCTCTCACGTGTTTTTCTCCGAAAAAACTAAAACAATAAACATTTTATCCGCCCATAGCGGATATTTACAAGATGTTTTCTATACCATAATCATAAAAATTTGCAAGCAAATAAATATAAATTATTTAAAGACTTACAGACTATTTGCGGCAGAGTTTCTTAGCAATAACCAGACGAAAAAGGGGCCTCCGAGCATCGAGGTTATGACGCCAACAGGAATCTCCGCGGGAGCAATCAAAGTGCGTGCAAAAGTATCACAAAGAGCTAAAAAAGCGCCGCCAAAGAGGACGGAAGCGGCGGTTAAAATTTTGTTGTCATATCCGACGAGGAGACGGCAAATGTGCGGAGCCATCAAGCCGACAAAACCTATCGGGCCGCAATAAGCGACAACGACTGCGACCATAATTGAAGTAGCGAAGAAAATAATTTTTCTCGATTTGGCGACGTTGACACCTCGCGCAAGTGCGATCTCGTCGCTGATGCTCATTAAATTAAGATTTAGATTTTGCAGTGCAATAATTGAAACGCCGGCTGCGGTGAAAATGAAGAATATTATAGGAGTTTGAAAACCGGAAACATCGATGCTGCCCATAAGCCAGCGAATGACACGAAAAGATTGTGTAAAATCGCTGATGTACTGGAGAAAGAGAATCAGACTTGAGAAAAAGAAATTAACGGCGACACCGGCGAGGAGCATTGTGCCGACGGAGAATCCTTTTTTTACTTTTGTGAAACCATAGACCAGAAGCACGGCTGCGAGCGAACCTATGAATGAGAAGATAATTCCGCCGAAAGGAAGCTTCATCCAGGCTGCGAAAATCAGATACATCGCTGCGCCGAACGCGGCACCGGAAGAAATGCCGAGCGTAAAGGGTGTGGCCAGCGGATTTCTGAACATTGCCTGCAAAGCGACACCACAGCAGGCAAGAGCTGCGCCTGCGAGAAACGCGGTTAAAACACGCGGGAGACGAAGAGAATAGAATATCTGCGATTCAACCGATTCCATTTGAAAGTCGCTTAATACTTTAAATGGTATGCGAACAGGGCCTATGAACGGCGAAATGACGATTACCGTCAATGCGAAAATACATATCAAAATAAATATAACTTTTTTTTTCATTCTATATAGTCTGGTACAATTAATTTCTGTCCTGTAACGGGGTGATTTGCGAAACTGAATTTTTTGGAATATATTTCTTCAAGAATTTTTTCATCCATAATTTCATCGGGACTGCCTGTAAAAACGATTCGGCCGTCGCGAAGAGCTATTATCGTATCAGCACTAAGAACAGCGGAATTTAAATCGTGGGTTACGCAGACGAGAGTCGTGCCGAAAGTTTTGTTGATTTTCATCAGCAGGGAATGGATGTCTCGCTGATGTTTGTAGTCGAGATAGGTAGCAGGTTCATCGAGCAGGAATATTTCGGCCTGCTGGGCAATCGCAGCGGCAATGCTGACCTGCTGACGCTCTCCACCGCTGAGGGTTGCCATCACCCTTTCGGCAAATCCGGTGGTTTGCGTCATTTCCATTGCATCGGAAGCGAACTTTTCATCGCCGGGGCTTATTACGGAAAAGGGACTGAGGTGCGGGTATCTTGCCATTAAAATAAACTGGTGGACGGTAAATTGGATGTCTATCGGCAGAGACTGCGGGACGTAAGTCGCGATGGCGGCGAGTTTCTTTTGGGAATATTTTTTTATGCTCCTGTCTTTAACTTTTATTGTGCCGCTGAAGTCGTCGATGATTCGGCAAAGGCAGCGTAGAAGCGTTGTTTTGCCGGCGCCATTTGGGCCGACAATAAAAAGTCTGCGGCCGGCGGAAACTGAAAAGGAGAGATTATCCAAAATCCGTTTGCCTGATACCGTAAAAGCCAAGTTTTTAGTTTCTATTATCATCTGGAACATCGGGGTTTATTATACGCGCAATTTTTTCGAGTGTCAGTATAAATCTTGGGCCGGGGATAGCGGTGTAATCTTCAGTGAAGACATACACGGCATTGTTTTTGGCGGCGTCAGTCTGGGTGAAATTTTTCCATTGCTGAATTGTAATGTTACTATCGGTGGGTTTTGTCTCGACGGGCGCGATATCAATGATGATTTGCGGGTTCATCGAAATGACTGATTCCCAACTTATGACGGGGAATGGAATTTTGCCTTGATAGGCGTTTTTGCCGCCGGCGTATTCAATCATCTGGCTGTAAAAGCCGTCATTGCCGGCGATGGAAATATTCTGCGGCCTTGATGCGGGGTCCTGTGAATAGTCATGGCCGAGGCTAATTAGAACTTTGGGACGATTGCTATCCGCAGCGGCATTTTGAATCTGCTGTATTCGTTTTTTTAAGTCATTAACGATTTGCTCGGCTGCCTGAGATTTGCCGGTGCGATTGCCTATGTGGAGAATCGAATCTAGAATTTCATCAATAGTATCGTGCTGAATGATCAGCGTTTCTATTCCGAGAGATTCAAACCTCGGTTTACTATCGGACATTTCGTCGAGCAGAATTACAAGGTCAGGCTTTGAGGCGATAATCGCTTCATAATTCGGATTGAGAAGAGCGCCGACGCGGGGAATCTGCTGGGCTGCGGGCGGGAAATTACAAAATTCGGAGACTCCGACGATTTTATCGCCAACGCCAAGCTCGAATAAAATTTCAGTAATATTCGGTGCAAGTGAAACAATCCTGCTGTATGAGTTTTTTTTTGGCGATTGTTTTAAATGCTTTTTTGGCAATGACAGGAAAAAAGCAATAAAGATAGCCGCCAGGGCAATTAATAGGAAAATATATTTTTGCGTTTTTAGATTCATATTCGGTCAGGAAACGATTCGGAGTTTCGCGGTGCTCTGCTGCTGTTTGTTTTGTTTGGTAAGAGAGCTTATCCAACTGCTCAAACCTTCACGGTAGACTTGGCCGGAGTATAAAAAACCATCGTTGTGGCTGCCGAAGATCTCGATAAAATCCTTGGGTTCGTTTGCATACAGTTCGTAAAGACGCAAGCCGAATTCGAATGGAACTATTTCATCGGTTCGGCTGTGGATGATGAGTTTTGGATAATCGACTTTTTTGAGGTATTCGCTGGTTTTAAATTCGTATCGGGCAAAGAGCCTAACAGGCATATATGGATAGAATTTTACTCCGATGTCGGCATAGGAAGTGAAAGCACTTTCGATAATAAGACCTTTTGCTTTGACTTGTGAGGCTAAATTAGCGGCGATGCTCCCGCCTAGGGAACGGCCGAAAATGATGATATCTTCGGGATGGATACCTTTTGTATGTATGAGCCAGTCATAAGCGGTTTGAGCGTCAATGTAAGTGCCCTGCTCGGTAGGAGTGCCCTGACTTGTGCCGTAGCCGCGATAATCGAAAACAAAAGTATTATATCCAAGTTCGTTGAATATATTTACGGTATCGAGGGTATATGAGATATTGCCGCCGTTGCCATGACAGAACAGGATTGTAATTTCAGCGTTATGGGCGGGGACAAACCATGCGTTCAAAATTAAACGGTCGGGAGTGCGGAGCAGCACTTTTTCATAAGGAAGGCCAATATTGGCGGGCGTATATGGTTCATTCTTCGTAGGATTGAAAATGAAAGACGGCTGTTTAAAGAACAGCACAGTTCCCAGAATCCAGTAGGCAAGCAATATTAAGATAATGGACGATAAAAGCATTCAAAAGACTCATAAACAAGGTTTCTATTTTAATTTGCCTCCGTATATAAAACAAGTTAGAATTTACAGCAATCCTATAGTTTACCTTTTGGGCTCAAAAAGCAATATTATGCGGCCACAAATTAGACAAATCAATTAATCCGCTCATTTCCAATGTAAGTAAACCATTTATCCAACCCCTCTATGTAGTTTCGTCCCGAAGTCAGGAAACCTTCATTATGACTGCCTGATATTTCGAGAATTTTTTTCGGCTCGTTTGCAGTTTCATAAAGTCGCCACCCAAATTCAAATGGTACAAGCTCATCCTCCAGACTATGTATAATTAATATAGGATAATTGATTAATCTTACATAATGAATTGTTTTAAAATCAAATTTTGCGAATAGCTTTACCGGTAAATAAGGATAAAACTTTTTACCCATATCAGCGAAAGATGTAAAGGCACTTTCAATAATAACTCCCCCTGCTTTTACATTGCTTGCGAGATGTGCAGCAACGCTCCCTCCAAGCGATTGACCATAAATTATAATGTTTTCGGGTAAAATATTTTTTTCACTTACCAGCCAATTATACGCAGTTTGCGCATCGATATACAAACCCTTTTCGCTTGGTTTACCCTGACTTTCACCATAGCCTCTATAATCGAAAATAAAGCAATTAATTCCAAGCTCGTTCAATATATTTATATTTTCCAATCTATGAGAAATATTTCCGCCGTTTCCATGGCAAAAAATCAACGAGAATCGCGCGTTTTTTGCAGGAATATACCACGCAGATAATAAAATATTATCTGAAGTTTTCAACTGAACCTTTTGGTATTCCAGATTTATGTCGGCTGGATTATTGAGAATATCTCTTGTGGGATGAAATGTGAAGCTCGATTGCTTGAAATATAATATTAGGCTTAGCATGATGTAAACAGTAAGTAAAACTCTGATAATAGATTTCAAAAATTGATAAAACTTATGTCGATATTTAATCAGATCCATATCAGCTCTCAAATAGGCAGTATTTTAATTTGCCTCTTGACATAAAACAAGATACAATTTGATTTTTATAGAATGCAATATAAGCGAACAAAATAAGGACAATCTATATATCTTAGCTAAAGTGAAAGGTTTTAAAAGCTAATAAGGATTATTTGTATAATGATTTCACGACGAAAAACAACGACAGTAACGGCCGGAACGGTCAAATTGGGCAGCAAGTACCCTATAGTTATCCAGTCTATGATTAAACTGGCAACGACCGATGTTGCCGGATGCATAAAACAGATAAACGCCCTTACGGCGGCGGGCGCAGGATTGGTGCGGCTTGCGGTGCCGACAAGGCCGGACAGCCAAGCTTTTGCAAAAATTGTGCAAAAAGTACGCATTCCGCTTATTGCGGACATTCATTTCTCGGCTGAAAGAGCTATCGAGGCAATCGAGGGCGGCGCTGCAAAAATCCGGCTTAATCCCGGCAATATTAAGAGCAGAGACGATATTTTCCGGATTATCGATTGCGCAAAGGCACACAAAATCGCAATCCGTATCGGAATCAATGAGGCAAGTATCAGGAATCTGGCAGAGGATACACCTTATAAGCAGAGAACGAATCTGATGATAAAGGAAATGAACGGCTATGTTCGCCTGTTCGAGAAAAGAGGATTTGATAATATAGTTTTGAGCGTTAAAAGTTCGGATGTTCTGCGGACTATCGAGTCGAATAAGGCAATTGCCAAGAAATTCAATTATCCGATCCATCTCGGACTTACGCACGCAGGACTTGCTGAGGATGCGATAATTCCCGCTTCGGTCGCATTAGGAACGCTTCTGGAACAAGGTATCGGTGATACAATCAGAATCAGTATCGCGGGAGAGCCTGTCGGTGAAGTTGAAATCGCAAAGAAAATTCTCGCAACGCTTGAGCTTTACAAAAGTAACGAGCCGCAATTGATTGTCTGCCCTACCTGCGGAAGATGCCAATGGGATTTAATCGGATTCGCACAGCAGGTAAAAAAATATCTTGCGGGAATTCATAAACCCATCAGAGTTGCGGTTATGGGCTGTGTTGTAAACGGACCCGGCGAAGCGGCGGATGCTGATGTCGCGGTTTGCGCAGCGGCGGATAAGGGTTTTATTTATAAAAAAGGCAAGAAAATCGGAATGGCTAAAAAGTCGCAGCTTTTTGCGGCATTGAAAAAGGAAATCGAATCGTTCTGATTGGAATGGAATGGGGTTTATAAGAATACCAGGGATACCGGGGAAAGTATTTCAGCCGGATGAGGGCGGGCAGAGAAAGCATAACTGCAAAGACTGCTACTTTTGCCAGATGTGCAGCGATGACAGATGCGAAGCGTGCAGGAAAAGGAAAAAATGTCTTAGAAAAAAGTAAATTCGAGAAGATATAAGATGAATAAGAGAATTTTGATACTTATCGCAGTGTTGTTTCTCTTATACGGATTTAAGAGAGAAAATAAAACCGTATTCGCACAAAAAGGAGATGAAAAAATGGCAACAGGAAATGGTTTAACAGTCACATCGACAGCATTCAAAGAAAGTGAAATGATACCTTCAAAATACACCTGCGATGGACAGAACATTTCTCCGCCTTTGAAATGGCAGAACGCACCTGAAGGGACACAAAGCTTTGCGCTAATCAGCGATGATCCCGATGCGCCGATGGGAATATGGGTTCACTGGGTGATGTGGAATATTCCGGCCGAGACAAACGAACTGCCGGAGAATGTACCGCAGACAAAAGAAACGGCCGATGGAGGCAAGCAAGGCGTCAACAGTTCGCATTTATACGGATATACAGGCCCCTGCCCGCCAAGCGGAACGCATCGATATTATTTCAAAATTTATGCGCTGGATACGAAACTGCAACTGCCCAACGATGTTACAAAAAGCAAACTGCTGGAAGCGATGGAAGGACATATTCTTGCGGAAGGCTTTTTGATGGGGAAATACAAGCGAAGGTAAAATCAAATTGTAATTTCCGGAAAAATATCATATAATACGCGTCTATCTTAGACAACGAGTTTAAATGGAACTTACAGATAATCTAAATATTAAAGGTTTTAAGCCGCTGATAACACCGGAGCAGCTCAAGGAAAAACTGCCTCTTAGCGATGAAACGGCGCATTTGATCGCTCAAAGCCGCAGGACGATTCAGTCGATTCTGACAGGTGAAGACAAAAAACGGATTGTGATTGTCGGCCCATGTTCGCTGCACGATAAGAAAGCGACTTACGAATATGCAGTGAAGCTGAAAAAACTTCAGGATGCATTCAAGGATAAACTTCATATTGTGATGCGGACGTACTTTGAGAAACCGAGGACGACGCTGGGCTGGAAAGGTATGCTGTACGACCCGGGTCTTGACGGCACCTACGATATAGAAGGCGGATTCATCAGGTCGCGCGAAATACTGCTTGAGATTGGGAAAATCGGGCTGCCTTGCGCGACGGAATTTCTTGACCCTATCGTGCCTCAGTATCTTGCTGAACTTATATCATGGGCGTCAATCGGCGCCAGGACGGCGGAGTCGCAGATTCACAGGCAAATGGCCAGCGGACTTTCGATGCCGATTGGATTTAAAAATTCAACTGACGGGAATTTATCTTCGGCACTGGATGCAGTTAAAGCGGCGGCAAGCCCACATTCATTTTTAGGAATCGGCAGGAACGGACAAGTCATTATCGCTGAAACAAGCGGCAATAAATACGGACATATCGTAATGCGAGGCGGCGGCGACGGGCCGAACTATACGGCTGAATACGTGGCTTTCGCGGGCGTTATGCTGCAAAAAGCGGGGATTCGAAACGGCGTTATCGTGGATTGCAGTCATGCGAATTCGAATAAGGATTTCAGATTGCAGCGAAACGCGCTTATCGATGTTGCGCTGCAGGTTAAAAGCGGGACAAAATTAATCTGCGGAGTTATGCTGGAGAGTTTCCTTGCCGAGGGGAGTCAAAAGCCGGACAAACCTGAAAAGCTGATTTACGGCAAGTCTCTGACCGATGGATGCATCGGCTGGGATGAAACGATGGAATTAGTCAGTATTTTTGCGAACGCAATCAAGTTATAGAAGCGCGGTGCTGAAATATCTTTCGGCTCTGTCGGGCAGGACGGTCGCAATATTTCCTTTATATTTTTTGGCAAGCTGACGTGCAGCCCAGACGTTGGCTCCCGAAGAAATTCCCACCAGCAAACCAAAAGCACTGCCTAACTGGCGGGTCGTTTCAATTGCATCTTCATCGGTAACTTCTATCACTTCATCAACAAGCAAGACATCGAGAACGGCAGGGATAAAACCATCGCCGATACCCTGAATCTGGTGCAGGCCTGGTTCGTGGCCGAGCAAAGCACTGACGTTTTTCGGTTCTACAGCTACAATTTTCGTGTCCTTTTTATGTTCCTTTAGAAATTTGCCGATGCCCTGCAAAGTTCCTCCGCTGCCGACGCCCGCGATAAAGAAAGAAATATCACCGCTCATCTGCCGCCATAATTCGACGGCGGTCTGTTCATAATGGACTCGTGGATTGTCTGGGTTTTCAAACTGCTGGGGAATGAAGACGTTCTTATCCTCTGCGGCCATTTGTTTGGATTTTTCCACTGCACCGACGAGACTGTCTTTTGCGGAGGTGAGAACTAGTTCAGCGCCGAGGGCTTTAATCAGTTTCTTTCGCTCTTCGCTCATATTTTCGGGCATAACGATTTTGACTTTATAGCCTTTGAGCCTGCCCACGAGGGCGACTCCGATGCCGGTGTTTCCGCTGGTAGGTTCGACTATGACGGAGTTGGGTTTGAGTCTGCCGTCACGTTCGGCGCCTTCGAGCATGGCAAGCGCGACCCTGTCTTTGATGCTTCCGCCGGGGTTGAGAAATTCGGCTTTTGCGTAAACAGTTTCGCCTTTGAGTCTAATAAGCGGAGTATTACCAATTAAATCGAGAATATTGTCCGTTAGCATAATCGTATCCCTGAAATTGAAAACAGCAGAATATCGACTTTTTTCATAGTCGTCAAACAGATTTATTCCGTCAAACAATCCTTGCAGTAAGTTCAATTTGCTGTTATATTTACGCACTTAATTTATAAGGATTGAATAATGTCGCAACAGACAAAAAAATCGACAACCGCGGAATCAATAGCCAACACTTTCGAATGGATTATCACGGCATTTGTGCTTGCGTTCGTATTCAGGGCGTTTATTCTCGAAGCGTTCCGCATACCGACCGGCAGCATGGCCGATACTTTGATGGGCGACCATTTCCGTATGCGATGCACGCAATGCGGATTCAAATACGAATATAATTTCAATCCTTACTTTCATAAAAGTTTCCATACATACGCAGGCAATAATTATTTCAAACTTTTGAAGCCGCCGAGATGTTCGAGCTGCGGGTATTTTGAAAAACCAAATACGACAGCGCTGCAATCCAACGGCGACAGGATACTTGTCTTTAAAAGTCTTTATCAATTCACGGAACCGAAGAGATGGGACGTTTTTGTTTTCAAGAATCCCACAGAGCCGAAGATAAATTATATAAAAAGATTAATCGGCAAGCCCGGTGAGACATTGGAATTAATCGATGGGGATGTATATATCGACGGCAAAATAGAGCGAAAGCCCGCGAAAGTTCAGCAGGAATTATGGATGCCTGTTTATAATAATAATTTTCAGCCGATAGAGCCGCTGGAAGGAAGATTTAACGACCATAGCTGGCAGCAGCCTTTTACGAATGAGGACGATTCGCAATGGCAATGGGATCCTCTGCGGCCGGTAGAATTTGTGCTGCAAAGCGAAGGGCAAAACATCAATACGATGTTTTATGATACCGATAAAGGTAATGATTTTCGCGCGACGTATGCTTATGATGATCCCGCATATTATAAATCTTTGCCGATATGCAGCGATTTAAAAATGAGCTTTAACGCAAAAAGAAACGCTGAAGGCATAATCGGTATCGGCCTTTCGAAATATGGAATTCAATATAAAGCAATTTTCTATTCAAATGGAATAATGGCTATTGAAAAAACCGGGACTGATGGGGAAACTATTGAGCTTACGAAAGGACAAATCGATTCTTCAAAACTCGAGAAGTATTTTCCTGTCAGTTTTGCCAATGTGGACCATTTACTTGTATTCAAAGTTGACGGGGAAGAACTTATATATGACCTTGGAACCGATGCAAATGACGCGGGACAGCGTCAAACTGAGATTGAACCCAAAGCGACAATATTCGGCAGCGGACAGGTGGTAATTAATGATGTTCAGCTTTATAGAGATATTTATTACATGAGCACAAAGACCGGTTCACAGGAACCTGTACTGCGGGCGGGAGAAGGTGATCCGTTTACGTTAGGCGAAGATGAATATTTTGCAATGGGCGATAACAGCCCGGACAGCCTTGATTCACGGCTTTGGTCGATGGAAGGCATTGGCAATAACGGAATAGCTTATAGGCAAGGTGTGGTACCCAGGGACTATCTTGTAGGAAAAGCGTTCTTTGTTTATTGGCCGGGCGGATTTCGGGCGGGGAATTTCAAATTTGCTCTAATTCCAAACATCGGCAAAATGAGGTTCATTTACGGCGGAGAATAACCGCTTAAACGTTTTGAAACTGCGCGGCAGGTTTGATATACTTGCAGATAGTTTTAATCAGATAAGCACGATCTATCGGTTTTGCAACATAATCATCGCAGCCTGCCTGGCGGCACTTTTCTTCGTCCTCATTCATCAGACTCGCACTTATCGCGATAATCGGATTTTTAAATCCGAAGGCATGCAGCCTTTTGGTTGTTTCAAAACCATTCATATTCGGCATCTGCATATCCATAAGCACCAAATCGAATTCCTGTGTATTGACGGCATCTAAAGCCTGCAAACCGTCAGATGCGATTGTTGCAGTAAAACCCAATTTTTCGAGAATACATTTTATGAAGGTCTGGTTTAAGGGTGTATCCTCAACAATAAGCACCCTGCCTGAAAATCTGCCTGTATAACCTTCTTCATCAACATCGGAATGTTTATTATCTTCAGTAATTACTATATCAGCGGGGACAATTAATGTGAAAGTGGAACCTTTTCCTACCTCGCTGAAGAGACTGATGTTTCCGCCAAGCAGTCTTACAAGCTGTCTTGTAACTGCAAGGCCGAGTCCTGTTCCGCCGTACTTGCGGGTTGTACTGCCATCGGCCTGCGTGAACACCTCAAAAATTGAGTCCTGTTTGTCGAGATGTATTCCAATACCTGTATCGGTAACCTTAAATTCGAGATAAGGTTTTTGATCCCTCATAATGGACTGCACAGTAAAATCTATTTTGCCTTTTTCTGTAAATTTAACAGCATTGCTGACAAGATTTATAAGGCATTGCCTGAGTTTAACTGCATCAATGACAACCTTCCGAGGCACTTCAGCCGAACAAAGCACATTGAATTCGAGATTCTTTTGTTTAGAATCCGGTCTCATCAGAGATTCGACATTCGCTATGAGTTCAGGAATATCGCATTCGACGTTTTCAACTTTTATTCTGCCTGCTTCAATTTTTGAAAAATCGAGAATATCATTAATCAATAAAAGCAGACGTTTGGCGCTGTCGAGGATGAGCCTGACATAGCCGCTCTGCTCCTGTGTGAGATGCTCTTCTGAAAGGACTTCGCCAAAACCGATAATCGCATTCATCGGAGTTCTAATCTCGTGACTTATATTCGCGAGAAACTGGCTTTTTGCCACATTCGCTTTTTCGGCTTCGTGAGCCAGTTTGTTTGCGGTATCCGAAGTTTGCATCAAGATCGCGTTCGTCTTTTCAAGTTCCTGTTTTGCTTCAATAAGGCTTGCTTTTGATTTTTTTCTTTCAATCGCATATCTGATTGTCTTTATGAGTGTATATTCGAGTCCGCTGCCTTTAACAAGGTAATCCTCTGCGCCTGCGCGAATCGCTTCCAACCCGGCTTCCTCATCATCAAAACCTGTGAGAACGACAATAGGGATATTAGCAGCTATAGCAAAAACTTTTTCTACGATTTCAGTCCCCCTGCAGTCCGGCAGATTAAGGTCCTGAAGGACTATATCGAAAAACCCTGTCTGGAGTTTCTGAATAGCCTCAGAAAACGTAGCGGCAGTTTCAACATTGAACCTGACCTGGCCCTGAGCCTGAATAAGAACAAGCTTCACAAGCCGGCGGTCGAGTTCATCGTCGTCAACTAATAAAACTTTGGCTGTATTGTCTGGATGATTCATGAACGACTCTCTTACAGATTGTAAACCAATAATCGCTTAAAGTTTGGATAACCTCCTGGAATTCCGGCAAATTAACCGGTTTCTTAATATATCCGGCGGCCTGAAGCCTGAAACTCTCAAGGATGTCCCTGTCGGTATCGCTTGTAGTCAAAACAACAACTGGTATAACTTCAAAATCAGGGTCAGCCTTAATTTGTCTTAGAAATTCTCTTCCGCCCATTCCCGGCATATTAAGGTCGAGCAAAATCAAATCAGGAACTGCTTCATTATTAATTTTTGTTCTCTGGAGATATTCAAGTGCCTCCTCTCCGCTGCTAACAATAAGAGGCGTATTAGTAATGTGCTGTGATTTGAGGGAAGTCTTGATTAGCTTCTGATCCCCCGGGTCATCTTCGACCAGCATAATTGTTACTGCTTTGTAAATGTCCATTTTGACTCCTGATAATTATTGTTCAAACCTGTTGGATTAATTGTTCAGTACGGCAGAAACCGGAAACCAGTAACGTGCAATCTTTCTTAGAATCTGCTCAAATTCAGCAGCCGACGCATTTTTCTGAATATAACCGGCAGCATGCATTTGATAACATTCATCTACGTCGCTTTGCAAGTCTGAAGAAGTAACAACCACAATCGGGATAGAACAGAAGTTTTCGTTTGCCTTAACTTCCTTAAGAAATCCTTTTCCTCCCATTCCCGGCATATTGAGGTCAAGCAGAACCAAACCTGGCCTCGGGAAATTGCGAGCATCCTCCAATCCCTTTTGCAGGAATTCAATTCCCTCCTCAGCGGACGAAACTATATTTAAATTAACGTGGTAATCAGTGCTCATAATTCCATTCTTAATCAATTTCTGGTCCCCAGGGTCATTTTCAACCATAAGAACATTCACTATTTTTCCATGATACTCCATAAAAACTCCTTTCGAATTTCAGCTTTATTTTTATAGCTGTGAATTCAGTCCGCCCGTTACCGTTCTTTTAAATCGGCACCGTTACTAAAACCCGTACAGTCAGTATCTGCCTGTACTACTGCGGGTATATATTCTTTTCGCTCTGAGATATTAACATCAGTTCCTCTATATCCAATCAGGCATCCTTCTTCATCAATGATTGGAGTGCCTCGCGTCATCAGCCATACTATTTGGCCGTTTTTATGCATATTTGCATTTAGAAAATCTTCAAAAGGCAACTTTTCTGCAAAACGCTCAAAAGCAATAACTTTCATTGTTTCTCTTTCGTGAGCCAAAAACAAATCATAAAAATGTTTTTTACCCACGAGTTCAAGTGGTTTATACCCGAGAAGATTTTGCACTTCCGGACTGCTGTATGTATATAAACCATTCATATCGACTTCCCATATCCACTCAATTCCGAAATTAGAATGTGCTTTTTCAGTCGGCGATTGACTAATATCTTCATTACCGCTCTCATCGTTTTTTTTCGGGCAATCAATTGACTGTTTACTATCAACAACAAAAAAAGATAAAACCGCAAATAAAATTGCCGTGCTGATGACGGAAATCAAGATGATTATTAAAGCACAATTTTTTATTACGGACAGAATTCTTGTGTTGATAACATCGGAAGATGAACAAATCACAACAGCGTATTCATTGCTGTATCCGGGATTATCTCCGTATGGAAGAACAGCATAATAATATAGCTGGTTATCTTCTGAAACCGAAAAAACATCCTTCATGCCGGTTTGAATAGATTCTCGAATCCTGCTGTATTCAAGAGTTTTCCCTTTGTTGGAAAAAATATTATGGAAAACTATAGTCCCCTGCCTGTCAACAATCATAGCCTCCTTCAGATGTTCATTTTTTCTGACAAGCTCCATACACTGCTGGCTGAAACCTTCAATGTCTTGAGTTGCGAGTCCCAATGAAGTAATTCGCTGTAACTGGGTTTTGAGATTATCTCCAACCAGGAGAAGCTCCGAATGCAGGCCGGCATTGTAATCCTTTTTCAGAATTGAGCTGATAAAAAGCAGGTTCAGCACATTGGTAAAAACCAAAGCAGCGGCAAATATGATAATTATTTTATTTTTTGTATTTTGCTTCATATCATTCTTATTTTATTGCGATATCCTGAATGACCTTGGAAATCAAAAGCAATTCGGCTTCAGGTTTTATATTAAGTCTTTTTGCCGCAGCCAAATTAATTAACGGAATGCCCTTTTCCGTATGCATCATAGGAATTTCAGAAGGACTTTTACCATTCACAAGTATTTCTCTTGCATATACTCCGGCCTGATTTCCCTGTTCATACGCTGAAATAGTAACCGAACAAAGCGTTCCTTTTAAGACCCTGTCTTCCCAAAAAGAAAAATCGGGTAGGCGGCTGTTATTCTGCAGCCATTTCAAAACATCTTCCATCGGCACATTTTTTCCGTTTTCATCGACGAATTCAAAAACTCCCAAAAATCCGAGAGCATCGACACTATCCTGGTAAGCCAATACTTTTTGTTTAAAATCATCAAATGTAGATATGATATCAAAACTTACAATCTCAATTTCTTTCTGGTGCTGCTGTTTCATTTCCTCAATCATCGGCGGCCACATCGCGCCTGTATCGCAAAGAATGGCAGCTTTTTTAACACCAGGAACGAGTTTTTTGAGCAGATGAATTGTAGCGGTATAATGGATTTTTTCCAAAACACCGGTGACGTTCTTCGCCCCGGCAAAACCATATTTTTCTGGCGATTCATTGACGGCACAGAACACTATCGGAATCGGGGAATTAACATAATTTTTCGTAACATATTGTTGTGCGACATCATCACCCGCAAAAACAAGGTCAGGTTTGGAAACATTGATTGCATCACAAATCTCTTTCGATATCTGCATTTTCCAGAGTTCATCGCTCTTTCTTTTGGCGTCCATCTGCATCACATGATATTGAATATTTAACCCTGTCAAAGCAGATTGAAAACCATTGAATTGATTATCAGTCCATTCCCACGGCGAATGATAACTCATAACATGAAGAATTTTAAATTGCCTGGTTGGAAGCGATTTTACAGTCTGATGCGACCAAATGTCATTTTCAATACTATCAGAAGCTGAAACCATAATAGGTTCAAATTTTACCATTAAAAAAAGACAGCAGACAAAAACGGCTGTTAAAGCAGCGGCCGTAAATATTCTTCTGCGGCAATCATTATTACTAAACCTAAACACAGCATTCCTCCTGCAAATTCTTAATCTGCGCTGAATGAGCATTGAGAAAGAAACTCTTTAGAAATAATCTATTTTCAGTTTCTTTTAACATAATTAAACCTGTATTGGTATTTCGACAATAAAATCCAGGCACTACAATGCTATTTACCGAATTTTGCGAAATATGGCCGCAGTTCCAAATCGTGATATTCCATTGCTTTATGCATATATTATTGGACAATAATTAAACATATAATTGCTGCTGGTAAGAATTGTGGTTTAGCCCGATAAAATTTACTGAGCCACTGCGACCGTATTTTTAACGGCAGGGACGGTGAACCAGAAGGTCGAGCCGATATCGGGTTGTGATTCAACTCCGATTTTACCGCCGTGACGTTCGACTATCTTCTTGCAGACTGAAAGGCCGATGCCTGTGCCTTCAAATTCATTTCTTGTGTGCAGACGCTTGAACATTACAAATATCGAACTGATGTATTCCGGCTTAATGCCGATGCCATTATCCGTTACTTCGACTCTTATCATTCCATCGGCTGAAGGTTTGCTGGTTATAGTTATTTTAGGCGTTTTGTCCTTTGGCTGATATTTAATACCGTTCGCGATAAGATTCTGCAAGAGCTGGCGTATCTGAACCGGGTCAGCTTCAATTGAAGGCAAAGACTGCGGGATTTCAACAATTGCCTGTTTTTCCTGCAGTACAACGGAAAGCTCAAGTTGCTGTAATTGTGTAATGATTTCATTAAGGTCAACTATCTGCGGAGGCTGCGTTTTGGAACTTACTCTCGAATATACAAGTAATCCTTCAATCATTTTATTCATTCTCATAGCGCCATCTATCATAAACCGCAGATTCTCAGCATCATCGCCGGAGAGCTTATCATTAAGCGATTTTTCCAATATGCTTCCGAAGGCGGTAATTTTTCTCAAAGGCTCACGTAAATCGTGCGAAGCGATATAAACGAAATTTTTCAGTTCCTGATTGGCTTCTTCGAGCTTTGCCATTGAACTTTCAAGTTCATTATTTAAATGCTTCATACCCTCTTCAGCTTTTTTGCGTTCGGTAATATCAATAAATGCTTCGAGAAGCACTTCCTGATCGCCAAGCTTCATAGGTATAACATTTTTTATGATAGGTATTGCTGTTCTATCTTTTTTAAGAACTCTTCTTTCAGAGCAGTCTATTGACAGCCCCATATCTATAATGGGACATTTATCTTTATCTGCCGGGCATAGTGTGCAATGGCACATATTTCCAACAAGTTCCTCTTCTGTAAAATTAGTCATTTTTTTTACGGCATCATTCACTCTTAGAATTTTCTTATCCTTGCCTACGACCATAACGCCAAATGGCATTGCGTCAATCATTGATTGTAGAATACCTTGAGATTTCCTAATTTCCTCTTCGGCCTTTTCACGTTCTGTAATTTCCTTTTTCAATTTTTCATTTGTGCTGCTGATTTCGGCCGTACGTTCGTGGACTTTAATTTCCAAACTGGTTTTTGCCTCGATTAATTCAGAATCACGCTGTTGAATCTGCTCGAGCATTTCATTAAAAGCTTCAATGAGCGAACCAACCTCATCATTGCTCTGCTTGACGGCACGAGTTGAATAATCTTTTTTCTCAGAGACAACCTTTGCCAGCATGGCAATCGCGAGGAGCGGCTTGGAAACTACATTCTGAAGTCTTGTCGAAATCAGAAATACAGCTATTAAAGAGAGAGCTATAACAACACAAATTATTTTAATGCTGTGGTATAAGGATTCGGTTATAGATTTCAAATCACATTGCAGGCAAATCGTACCAATTCTCTGATTATCCAGAACAACAGCGCAAGAAACGGTAAGTAAATTATCTGTAAAATAAAATTGCTCTTTAAAATTAGAAGGGAGTTTTTTGGCTATGTTGTCATTTCGATAGTAAGCGGCAAAGAGCGAATCTTTATCGTCGTAAATACCGCCGAAAACAATTGAATTATCAACGTGAAGAGCTTCAAGTATTTTCTCGGCGTCTTTGTTGTCCTGAAAGGCAAGAGAAGCTTTGCAATTTTCAGCAACCATTTGAGCACGTGTGGATAAATTATTAACCATGCGACTGCGAAGCATGTTCTGGTTCCATCCGATAAATGCGCTGCCCGACAGGATTAAACCTGTAAGACAAGCAAGCATAACTATCATCAGGAGCTTGTATTTAATTGTCATGTTTCGCGTTATATTCATAGACATCCTTTTTGTAGCCTTGTGATTGTTTCTCTTCGATAACTTTCTTTGCAAGGCGTAAAAGCTGAGAACGGATTTCGAGTTTTGACTGCAAAGCGGCAATAGCGTTAATTTCAAAACAAATTTTATCGTCTTCAACAACAAAATTAATCACGCCACCGCCTGATTCGAGAAACCCATCCATATCACCGACCGTCAAAATATTATAACCATTCACCAGATTTATAATTTCTTGTAAAACCGGTTTTTCAGAACTGCATATAAACAGCAAATGACATTTCCTTATCTCCTCTATTTCACTGTTCATTTTTTCAGGAGATGATTTCTTAATATCTTCCAAACCGGCGAAATATTTAACCGCTATATTTTTTTCTTTGACCTGCTTACTTTTTATAGGTTCAAAGGCATTTTCAAATGGGTTTTCCCCCATTACTCCTATTATTATGGGCTGACCATCAGCAGGCATTTTTTCCTTCGGCCAATCAATGAACATCATAAAATTATAAATGAACGCAGCTTTAAGTTGATACTCGCGTCCGGAAAGGGAATCTGCCCGGGTTTGCGTGCAGGTAAACATTGCAAAAATTAAAATAATATAAAAGTAAATTCTTAGTTTTGCCAATCTCATATCAGGGGTCCAGAATACACTGAACAAACATAGTAGATAAAATCGGCATAAAATTGCGATGTGTTTATAAAAATTTTCAAAATATAAATAAATGCTGCAAATAATAGCTTAATTTGGATCATTTATAGGGCGTTGAAAAAAAGTTAAAAAAATTATCTTATCGCTTGTCAAAACTAATTTCGTGTTTATATTCCTGTTATGTTAGTCAATTCCAAACCAGACACTTTCGAAAAACTCCAGCTTTTGAGCAGAGACTCGCAATATGACCTCGCTTGTGCCTGCGGTACAGATAAATTCGGACATCGCACAAGGGGCGGCCAAGGCAAATGGATATACCCCATCACCCTGCCGGATGGCGGCAGAAGCGTACTTTTTAAAACATTGATTTCCAACGCCTGCTCGAGTGACTGCAAATACTGCCCTCTTAATAAAAACAACGATGTCAGACGATGCACCCTTACCAATGAAGAAATAGTCAATTCATTTCTTGATTATTACAACAGGGGCGAAGTTTTCGGTTTGTTCCTGTCAAGCGGCATAATTGGAACAGCCGAAGCGACTATGGACAAACTTATCACTTGCACAGAGATACTTCGAAAGAAACATCAATTTAAAGGTTATATTCATCTTAAAATACTTCCCGGTTCAAGCCCTGCTGCGATTGCAAAAGCAGTATCATTGGCAACCGCTGTTTCTTTAAATATCGAAACGCCGGGCAAAGAATTTTTATCAAAATTATCAACCAAAAAAGATTTTTTGAAGGATATAGTAGAACCAATAAAACTTATCAGCAGTCTTGCAAAACAAAACCGCAGGAGAGTTAAGCAAACCACCCAATTTATCGTGGGTGCGGCGGGGGAAAACGACAGGCAAATCGTAGATTACACCTCGGCTCTATATAATAGGATGGGCTTAAACAGGGTTTATTTCTCAGCTTACCAGCATATACACGCAGAAAACCAGCAATCGGCTAATCAGAATCAGGAAGGATTTATTCGCGAACATCGTCTTTATCAGGTAGATTTTCTGCTGAGGAAATATGGATTTAAGCAGACCGAATTTATATACGATAATTCAGGTCGTCTGTCTATCGAAAAAGACCCGAAAGAGATATGGGCACAAAATCATCCAGAATTCTTCCCCGTAAATATAAATACGGCGAACAAATATAACCTCTTGCGTGTACCTGGCTTAGGCCCGAATACAGTTGAAATGATAATAAATAAAAGAAATGTGGCAAAAATCAGCTCAATTGACGATATTGGTAGTATGAATAAAAGGACCTTAAAAGCGGCAAAGTACCTCGATTTTGGTGCCCAGCAGAAAAATAAGGTATTTTTATTTAATTTTTAGCTTGAAAAAGACAGAGAACTTACTAATATCTCTAATTCTATTCGTTTATAAGAAATCCAGTATTTTACGAGAAAAGGTTCAGTATTATATGATTAAAGTCAAATCTCGCGCAGGCGAGTCAGTCGAACAGATGGTAAAGCGGTTTAAAAAAATGTGCGAAAAAGAAGGCATTATTCGCGACATTAAGAGAATCAGTTATTATGAGAAACCTTCTGAAAAGAACCGCAGAAGAAGACGCAAAGCCGCAAGGTCTGCGAAGTTCTCGAGCAGATACTAACCTCTCCGTATTTTGAAGATTCCAAAAGCCGGATGTTTAAAAGGCATCCGGTTTTTTTATTTACTTCATTCTTGCAATAACCTTCAGGAGGATATTCAGGAATTCTTTGGGACTGTCAATCGTATATTGAGCTTCTGTCGGTCCCTGCCCTACCTTAATCTTAAACAATCTTTCGTCGTTAACCTTGAACATATTTTCATCCGTCTGGTCGTCGCCTGCGCAAAGCACAAAATCATATTTGCTTTTTCCGTCTGCGAATTTCATTAGAGCCGAACCTTTGTTGGCGTGCATCGATTTTACTTCGACGATTTTTTTGCCGTGATGAACTTCGACCGGCATATTCGAAAGCATTTCCATAAAAAGTGACATAAGCTGCTGCGCATTAATCAATCCGAATTCAGGATCTGCCTTTCTGTAATGCCACGTCAAAGACGAAACTTTTTCCTCAACAAAACTGCCCTGCGTCGTGCCGACATGCTGCTGCAATATTTCTTTCACAGGATTTTTCCATGAAAGATCTGCGTGCCTTACGATTCTCGACCATCTATGCGTTTCGGGACTGCGGTAACTGAAACCATGCTCTGCAATAAGCGTTATGTGATACTTACCTAACCATTTTTCAAGGTCTTTTTCAGTTCTGCCGCTGATTAGATAAGTATCTATGCTCTTCTTTTTTTCAAGCTGCTCAAGCAGATATTTTAAATTTTTATCAGGCGCCGCTTTGTCGGGGTCATCCTGTATGCCGCAAAGTGTTCCATCATAATCAAGAAAGAATGCGGCTTTGCGGGACTTTTTTATTTTCCTGAAAAGCTCATTGTAAACATTAATTTTCTTCGGTGCGATTGAAGAAATAACTTCAATTTTATTAAGCTCGTTTATGAATGACTTCGCCCAATATTTCGCATCGAATTGCACTACTCTTTCATACAATCCATTCATTCGCCTTTTAACGTCGTCGGCAGGTATCTCAAGCGCAAGCTCCAAAGCCTGAACCATAGATTCCACATCGTAGGGATTCACTATAAAGGCTTGAAACAATTCATTTGCTGCGCCGGCAAATTCGCTAAGCAAAAGCACGCCATCGTAATCGGGTTTGCAGGCTACGTATTCCTTGGCGACAAGATTCATTCCGTCTATCAAGGGTGTAACCATCGCAATATCCGCTATATTATAGAGAGCGCATAACTCTGTGAATTCGAGCGACTGATAAATGAAATGAATCGGCGTATTTTTGACTGTTGCGTGTTTGCCGTTCAGTCTGCCGACAAAGCTCTCAATTTCCTGCCTTAGCTGATGGTATTCCGGAACCTGCTCTCTGCTTGGAATATTAATGAAAATAAAAACAATATTGTTCTTATTCTTGCGTTTTTCCAGGAATCCGTCAATAGCCTTGAGCTTTTGCATAATACCTTTTGAATAATCCAGCCTTTCGACGCTCAAAACTATCTTTTTGCCTTTAAAAATATTTCTAAATTCGTTTAGTTTCTTTTCAAACCGCTCTGTTTTCATCTCCGTGCTGAAAGATTGAACATCTGCGCCAATGGGAAAAACACCAAGCCTGCATTTTCTTCCCTCATTATTAACCACCATTGTATCGCATTCGACGCCGAGAAGACGTATCGCAGAACTTCGGAAATGCCGCACATAACCGAAAGTATGAAAACCCACTAAATCGGCTCCGAGCATTCCTGTAAGCAATTCTTTTCGCTGAGGATGACATCTGAAAACTTCATAAGACGGAAATGGCGTGTGCAGGAAAAATCCAATTTTCAGATTCATCCCGCTTTGTTTCAGCATTTCAGGCACCAGCATTAATTGATAATCGTGTACCCATACAAGATCGCCTTTTTTCGCGATTTTTAAAATCGCATGTGCGAATTTCCGGTTCACAATCTTATACTGCTCCCACCACTGGCTTTGATAATTAATAAAATAAGGACGATAATGCATAATAGGCCAAAGAGTGGAATTTGAAAAACCGTGATAATAACCTTCGATTTCCTGATTGCTGAGAAATACCGGTTGGCAGCCGTGCTTTTCAAAGAGCAGATTCTTGATATGCTGCTGATTTTTTCTTCCCTCTATGACATCGCCCGGCCAGCCGAGCCAAATCATTTCATAATCTTGTCTGACGCCTTCGAGCGCCGAAACTATGCCGCCGCTGGAAACAGTTATTTTATCACCGATGGTTATCGGCAGCCTGTTCGCCGCATTTATTATTCGTTCCATTTCTATCAGTATATACTTTAAGAACATGACGTCAAATAAGGATTTATCTTAAATTATTTATATCCGGTATTGACAATTGGACGCTGTTTGAATAATATAATCGGGCAGTGTTAATGAAATTTATTATAAAATTACTTATCGCTGCGGAAAAAATGTGAAAATCTTAGCTGTTATACCTGCCCGCTATGAATCTACCAGATTTCCAGGGAAAGTTCTCGCTAAACAAACCGGCAAATACCTTATCCAGCATACCTGGGAGCAAGTCCGTAAGGTGTCAATGCTTGAACGTATTATTATCGCGACAGACAGCGAAATAGTTCGGGATGCCTGCGATTCTTTCGGAGCCGAATGCGTAATGACCTCTGCTTCTCATCAAAGCGGAACTGACCGTATCGCCGAGGCTGTCGCAAAAATTAACGCGGATATAGTGATTAATGTTCAGGGCGATGAACCGGAAATCGAGCCGGCAAATGTCGAACTTCTGGCTAAATTGATGATTGATAATCCAAGAGCCAAAATGGCAACGCTTATCGCAAAATTCGACAATAAAGAGCAGGTTGAAAATCCAAATATAGTAAAAGTTGTGCTCGATAAAGATAAATACGCGATTTATTTCTCACGTTCTGTTATCCCGTATTGCAGAAAAAACCCGCCCGTTGGCGACTTAAATGACTATTACAGGCATTTAGGTATTTATGCGTATACAAAAGACTTTCTTTTACAGATAACAAAGCTGCCGCCGGGCAAACTCGAACAAATCGAACAACTGGAACAGCTTCGCGTAATTGAAAACGGGATTCCGATTCTCACCGGCATTGTAGAACACATTGCGCCGGGCATTGATACTCCGCAGCAATATGATGATTTTGTGAAAAGGATTAAAAATCAGAAGGTATAATAATGATAGATAAAAACGAATTATTAGCAGGCCTTAGCGAAACTTCAGCCGAAAGCGAATATTTTTCACCGATACCGAAAGGCTACGTCAAAGGAAAGACCAAATATGTCGTTGTGATGGGAACCGTCATGAGCGGCCTTGGAAAAGGGATTTTCTCCTCATGTCTTGCGAAATTAATGCAGGACAAAGGTCTGAAAGTCGCACCAATTAAGCTCGAAGGTTATCTAAATATAGATTCAGGCACATTAAATCCTTTCCGTCATGGTGAAGTGTTCGTTCTCGATGACGGCATGGAATGCGATATGGATTTAGGCACTTATGAGCGTATGCTCGACCAGAATCTCAGTAAAAACAACTTTTCAACAAGCGGCCAGATTTACCGTTCAATTCTCGATAAAGAACGTCATGGTGATTATCTCGGCCGTGATGTCCAGATGATTCCGCATGTTACAGGAGAAGTCAAATATAGATTGCGAACTTTGGCGCATAATACAGGCGCTGATATTGTGTTCGTTGAAATCGGCGGCACTGTAGGCGACTTGGAAAATGCGTTTTATATCGAGGCAATGCGCGAGCTTGCCTATGAAGAAGGCCCGAATAGCTGCTGTTTTGTTGCTCTGACATATATTCTCGAACCGCGAATTCTCGGCGAGCAAAAATCAAAAGCCGCTCAACTCGGTATCAAGCAGCTTATGCAAAGCGGCATTCAGCCGGACATTATCGCTTGCCGTGCGGCAAGTCAGGTCAATGAAAAAGCACGTCAAAAAATCAGCGTTTACAGCAACGTGCCAATTGGCAGAGTCGTCAGCCTTGCCGATTCGGCAAGCATTTACCAAATACCCGCTATGCTGCGTGAATGCAGTATGGATTTTGAAGTTTTAAGACTGCTGCATATCGAAGACAGGATCGATTTACGCAAAGAACGTCAGGAATGGGCAAAATGGTGCGACTTCACTGATAAAATAGGCAAAGAAAAACACGAAACAACCATTGGTATCACTGGCAAATACACTTCTGTTCGCGACAGTTATGCTTCAATTATAAACGCTCTCGAACATTCCGGTATTGCACTTGGCAGCCATATAAAAATCGAATGGATCGATACGAGCGAAATTACAGACAAAAACGTTGCCGAGCATTTGAAAAACGTTGACGGCATAATCGTGCCGGGCGGATTTGGTATTCGCGGCACCGAAGGTAAAATATCTTGTATCAAATACGCAAGAATGAACAATATTCCATTTCTTGGCTTGTGTTTCGGTTTCCAGATGGCAGTAATTGAATTTGCTCGTAACGTTTGCGGTTTGAAAAAAGCTAACAGCACTGAAATTGAACCAAATTGCAGTGAAGCTGTTATTGATATTTTGCCCGAACAGAAAAAAATCGAAAAGCTCGGCGGAAATATGCGGCTGGGCGGTCACGATATAGACATTAAACCCGGCAGTCTTGCTTATAAACTCTTTGGAAACACTGATTCAATTAGAATGCGATTCAGACATCGTTATGAAGTTGACCCTCGTTTTATAGAGCAGATAGAAAAAGGCGGCCTTATATTCTCAGGCAAGGCTCCGAATCAGCCTATTATGCAGATATTGGAATTGAAAGACCATCCATATTTCATTGCCACACAGGCCCATCCGTGTCTGACATCCCGCCCCTTGCGTCCTCAGCCGATGTTCACTGGCCTTGTCGCAGCCTCAATGAAAAAATAAAAAGAAAACCTCTTGATTTTATTCAAGAGGTTTATTGCGTATGTTTAGCCCCGTCATCTTAGGTTTGCCGTAAGGCAAAGCTGATGACGGGGTTTACTTGTTTTATTTATTCTTATTTACTCTTTTCAAGTTCTTCGATTTTTGCTTTAAGCTGCTCGTTTTCTGCATTGAGTCGTTCTGTTTCCTTTAAAAGCTCTGTCGGAAGCTGTTCCATAAGAAATGATGCGCTGTCTCCGGCCGCTTTCTCGATATCTGCTTTTTCTTTTTGACATTCCTCAAGCAATTTCTGTTGTCTTTCTATCCTGTCTTTGCACAAAGCGGGAGAATCTTTTGCATCCAGCATGTTCTCGCAGTTTTCAAGTTGTTTTCGATTTTCATCCAAACTTGCTCTTGTTTGCGAAAGAGCTGTTTTCAAATTATTTATCTCATTAGTCTGGGCGGCAGTTTTAGAAGTTAATTTTTCATTATTCTGTTTGCATTGTTCAAGAAGCGTGCCCTGTTTTTCAATCTCTTTCTTATTTTGAGCAAGTTCCGCTTTTAAATTCATCATCGCAGCAGCTATTAATTTTTCTTTTCTCGCGATGTTTGTCGATGTTTGCTGCGATTGCTGACAGCCTGAAGCTAATAGAGCCGTTAAAACGATTAAGATTGTGGTGATATTTTTCATAACCTATCCTTCTATAAAAAGTTATAAACCGCAGTAATTATATCAGTTACTAAAATCAGGTCAATAAGATATGGACATATAAAGGCATAAAAAAAACGGAAGATTCTGCCGTGGCGATAGAACCTTCCGTTACATTGTAAGCTAAACTCAAATTTGAATTACAGCTCACAGTTCTGTATGTCGTCGTTTGACTTTGTCGTGACACGAGAAAGTTTGACGACTCACTCACAGAACTATTTCTTTTTCTTTTTTGCTACTTTCTTTTTTGCTGCTTTTTTCTTCTTAGCCATTTGCGTTCACCTCCTTTCGGAAATAGGTTTGAACGACTTGTACTTTTACATAATTATCAGTTTGTGTCAATCAAATTCGTCATAAGTATATCTATTTAACAAGTTTATCGACAAATCTACAGAAATTTCTTTACAAATTCCGGATATTCACACACATCTGTATCTATCTTGAGTTGGTTAACTTTGAAAATTTCTTAACAGTGAATAATGTTTTCGTATTTAAAAATTTATTTTATTCGCTTGCAAAATAAAAAAATCGTTAATTTTCGCACAAAATTAAGGTTTTTTGCATACATCGCAATCGCATTTCATTAATGCCTGGCAAAATATAAATCGTGTGATTACAATTCATTGCAATTAAAACCAATATAAAATTTTTTAGTAAATTTTTTAAAAAAAATCGTGTAAAATTCCTTTATTAAAATAAATTTTGCAATTATTTTATAATTCGCAACAGTTTGTTTGTTAAATCTTATTGTTTTTTTGATGTTTAAATTTTATGAACGAAAAAATTATATTATTCGGCGGAACATTTGACCCGATACACAAAGGTCATATTGAAGTAGCGCAATCTGCATTAGAAAAAATAGGCGCTGGTAAAATCATATTAATACCCGCAAGGCGTTCTCCTCATAAAAACAAACAGCCTGTAGCCGCTGATATAGACAGAATCGCGATGCTTCAGCTCGCTGTAAACAGCAATAAAGCATTTCAAATCAGCAACATTGAACTGAATCGCGCAGAACCGAGCTACACAATTGACACTATTCATCAATTGCGTGAAAAATTCGGAGATGATTGCGATTTTTATTGGCTCATCGGCGCAGATATGCTCAAAGACCTGCCTCTTTGGCATAAAATCAATGACCTGCTGGATGAATGCAATATCTGCGTTATGAATCGCGGCGGATACGAAAAACCGGATTTTAATAGCTTAAGACGCAAACTTAGCCCTGAAAAAACTGAAAAGCTTCGGCAAAATATGATTGAGACTCCGTTAATTGAAATCAACAGCACAGAAATACGTCAAAGATTATTCAATGAACAGGATGTCAGCCAATTTCTGCATCCTGATGTTTTGGATTATATCAAAAGAAGAAAACTTTATATCGCAAAAGATTAGCCGGGAAAAATCATCGCGTTAGCGAATTCATTTTGGAAATCAAAATCCGCTGATAATTCTATATGTTCGCTCTGCGCAGCAAGAGTTTCTGCCTTTTTCATTGCTGCTGTTGAAAGCAGCGTCATCTTAGCTCCTGCCAGAGACGTATTACCGATGAATGATATTTTTTCGTGATGTATATCCGCAGGCAGCAGACCGATACGCTGAGCATGATTTCGACGAATGAAACTGCCGAATCCGCCTGCAACGAGCACACGCTGCAAATCAGACGATTGAACACCCGCTTTTTTAAGCATTATAGTTATTCCCGCCCGTATAGCGCCGACCGCAAGCTGAATCTGACGAACATCTCTTTGCGTTATTACAACTTTTTTATCTATATAAAACGCGGGCTGGTCATTTACATCAGTTATAATTCGCGCAGCAATTTTCGGCGGAAGATTTTCCGGTTTTACTATTCTTCCGGTAATGTCAACAATCCCGGCACTAAGCAATTCTGAAGCGATATCAATAAGCGCGCTTCCGCATATACCGGAAGGTTTGGCATTTCCAAGCACCGAATATATACAGTCATCCTCGAACTTTATCTTTTCAACAGCACCGGCCATCGCGCGCATTCCGCATGATATTCCTGCGCCTTCGAATGCCGGCCCTGCCGCTGTCGAAGCTGCAAAAATTTTGCCATCCTTCACTACAACAATTTCACCATTGGTGCCGATATCAATCATTAGCACAGGTTGCGGCTGATTCAGTAAATCGACAGCCAGCATTCCAGCCGAGATATCGCCGCCGACAAATCCGCCGATAACAGGAAAAACATAAATTATGCCATTCGGATTTATTTCGATATTAAGTTCCGATGCCTTTATTTTTACTGCGCCATGCCACACCGGTTCGAAAGGCAGCTGTCCAAGCGGCGATGGGTCAATCCCGCACAGCAAATGCTCCATAGCAGTATTGCCTGCGATGGAAATTTCATAAATCGATTTTCTTTCGATGACCGCCAGCCTGCAAAGATTATCAATCATCTCTTTGACTTTCTTGATAATCGCTTTTTGCAGATGGTCGAGTCCTTTGGGACTGTCGGATGCAAGCTTTATTCTGCTGATTACATCGTCGCCGTAAGAAATTTGCGGATTATGGCCGCCCAGAACTGCAATTTCATTTCCATTTTTAAGATTAACCAGCGATGCCGCGATCGTCGTAGTGCCGACATCGACCGCAACGCCGAAACACAAATCGCTTTCAACGTATTTTTCATCAGGCACGATATTGTGAATAATATCGGAATCGACCACAACTTTACCAAGCCCCGCAAGCAGTGAATTTTTAGGCACTTCAACGATGGTATCTTCAGAAATCGCCTGCTGGCAAGCAAGGCACTCGCCTTTCTTCTCTTCAGGCTGAATAATCGTTACTTTGCATTTTCCGCAGGTTCCCAACCCGCCGCAAGGTGTATCGATAATCACACCTGCAAGCGCCGCCGCTTCGATAATCTTCGTGCCCGGCAAAACGTAAACTGTTCTGCCCTGCGGCTGAAACGTTACTTTAATTTGATGTCCATCCATGATTTAAATAGCCTTATAATATATTTTATTATTTTGTGTCGTGGGTATGATTTTCCCGGATTTAACAAGATCCTCGATATGTTTAAGAACTTCAAGGTTCGATATTTTAAGTCCTGCCGCAATATCATCCGCGCTGCAGGGTCTGCGTTTGAGCATTTCAATAATATCATCGTCTTTAGCCGTGAAATCTTCAGTTACAGTGCCTTTGAAATCGGCGATTACTTCGGCATATTTATTGAGTTTCTTTTCAATCTGCTCAAGTCTTTGTGGAGTCAGCGGTTTAACATCTTCTGCCGGAGGTCTGCTTACCGTATTAAGCTGTACCTTATCAGGCTGAATTCTTTCAATGCACCTGGAAATTTTCTCAATCTGTTCGTCGCTGTCATTCAAACCGGCAATTAGAAAAACTTCCAGCCAGTATTTTCCTTTATATTCCGTTCTAAAATCTATCAGCCCCTGCACCATCTTCTCGAACGTAATCCCTGCAACCGGCCTGTTTATCTTTTGAAATGTTTCTTCATCACCCGCGTCCAGCGACGGCATTACCAAATCTGCTCCGAGCAGTTCCTTGCGAACCTCCGGCAAAAACAGCAGCGAACCATTTGTAATTACCGCAACGGAAACAGATGTAATTTTTTTTATCTCCGCGATTAATCTTCCGCACTCACTATAAAGCGTCGGCTCACCCGAACCGGAAAGCGTAATATAATCCGGCTTCAAGGAAAGTTTATCTTTAAGTTCAGCGATTATTTCATCGACTGAAATCCAGCTTTTCCGCTGCATTGTCTTTTCTGTAGTAAGACCTACCTGGCAATACAGACAATCGTATGTACAGGTCTTTGCCGGTATTAAATCGATTCCCAAAGAACGTCCGAGCCTCCTGGAAGGTACCGGCCCGAAAATATGCCCTGCTTTCAATGGCGATTTTTCTTTCATATCACCTCGAACTGACAGCTTGTACCAGCAGAGCACATAAAGCATCGTCTCGGAAATTGTTTTCTGAATTCAAGTTCCGCTTCCACTCCTGTGCAATGTCCCGGTCCGATTCGCTGAATGCCGAAGCGTTCGATATTATCGATTACTTTTGAAACTCTTTCTTTGCTGCTGCCGATAAGATGAAAACCGCCCATTATCGTATGAACATGGTCAACGCCGCTGATTTTCGTAATGTAATCGAGCGTGTTAATCAATCCCGCGTGAGCACAGCCGAAAATTGAAACAAGCCCGTGTTCTGTATTGAAGTAAATCGATTGGTCGTCGGTCAATACGTCAGGCTCTTTTGCATTTTCATCAAGAAAGAATTCCTGCTCATCGACTTCAAAATTATTAGTTCGCGGTATCTCTCCGCTGACGAAAAGACCCGGTAAAACTTCGGTAGGTCCTTTTGTCCAGACGATTTTATTTGTATCTGCGTGCGATTCGATAATCTTTTTAGAGCCGTTGGATATTCCAATCGACCTGCTCGAACCGCCGTGAATGCTGTACCTTTTGTCCAAAGCTCCGGGATGCATATATATTTTCGCTTTATGAGCAAAATTGAGTACCGCTTCCAACCCGCCCGTATGATCCGAATGTCCGTGGCTTATAACAATCGCGTCAGTATCCGCTAAATTTATGCCGAGTATTTCAGCATTGCGTACGACAATCCCGGATTGTCCGGTATCGAACAGTACTTTATGTTCGCCAAATTCTATCCAAAAGCTTATTCCATGCTCTGAAAGAAGGCCGTCGCCTTCGGCTGTATTCTCGACAAGTGTAGTTATTTTAACTTTTTGTGCCATAATTAACCTTTTATAATTCAATTGCCGCCATTTTTCAAGTTATTACCATTTAAAATAGCATGCGAAGTGTCTGTAAAACAACCCTGCCGCCCGCATCGACACTATCGCTGGAATTTGTATCGCTATAGCCGCCAAAATGTTCGCATAAATCACTCCTGTATTCCTGTTTATTACATCCTTGTAAATCGGGCTGATATCATGAAGAAATAAGGCAAATAGAAAAAGAGCGGTAAGAAAAAGATAATGGCGAAAAGCTTTTTTTATCGGCGTGAAAAAATATACCGGCCTTGCAAGCAGCATCAAGTCCCTGCTTATTGTAACTATCATCAGCGCCATCGGAAACAGAAACGCCGCAAGCACATAGAAAGGTATAATCGCAAATTTATTATGAATCCCCGCGACTCTGAAAATATATATAAAAACAATCGCCGGCAGCAGCACAATAAAAAGAGCCATTGCAAACGAATATAAAGTTTTGAAAGCAGTTGCGATATACCCGATTATGCCTTCGCCGAAACTGATTTCTGGCAAAGCCTCGACATCGAAAGCAGTCGCGCAGACAATTTCCGCATAGCACCAGAAAAGTCCGCCATAAACAAAAAACGCGATTATCCAGCCGATTGGCAGATAAATTACAATGCTGAAAAATGGGATCGCATAATTCATGTGAAATGTGTAGAACTTTACGACTGTTAAAAAAACGATAAAAATGAGCACCGGCAGACTTTGAAAGTTGAAAATTGCACGCCATGAGTTTTTTAGAACCGCTTCATAATAACCCGGCAGCGGCTCATCATATTCTTTCGGCGGTATTACTTTCTTCGCCTTCTGACCGTCACTATCAGGAATGACAAATACCTGATTACATCGAAGGCATTTAGCACGTCTCCCCGCGTAAACATCCTTAAACGCACACAAATATCCGCAACTCGGACAATTGAAAGTTATCGTGGTCATATGAAGTGAATAGTTAAGAGTGAAAAGTGAATAGTTGATTTCATTTTTTGCTTGTTTTGACGGTGGATACAAGCAACGCAATTAATTCATTACAATCTGTCGCCAAACTTCCAAAAAGCTTGGTATTGATGTATTTTGTATCTTTCAACAAACAAAGCCAATAATCGGTTTCATTAGCTTCTTTTAATGCGACACTCATTTTATTGGTAAAGTCACCTTTACTTTGACCGAATTGAGCTTCTCTAACCAAGGCCCCTATTGAAGTACCGCATCGTAATATTTGTTTGCTCAATACGAATTCTCTTTTTTCGGATTGCAAATATTGCGACAATTTCACAATCCTAATGGCAAAAGCATAACTTTTATTCTTTAATATTGATTCTGGCACTTTCGGTACTCTTCACTATTCGCTATTAGTTATTCACTTACACCGTTACCGTGTTCATCGCATCGATAAAGCTTTGATAATCATTCACCCATTTTTTCGCTTCAAGCAAATCAACTTTGCCGGTCTTTACTAGCCGGGCAAGATGTATTTCGAATGTCAGCATTTTTTCATCTGGCTTATCGCGCGTTTTAGTTTGTAGCTGCGAATAAAGCTGCTCAATTTTGCCGATTCTGATAAGATTCGCGCAGGCATAATTATTGTTCATTATTTCCATACAGATAAGTCTGCCTGTGCCGTCTTTCTTCGGAATAAGTTTTTGACATACGACATAAGCTAATCCTAATGAAAGCTGGTTTCTTACTTCATCCTGTCTCGATGATGGGAAATAATCGAGGATTCTTGTGATAGTCCCCGTGATATCCCGCGTGTGCAGAGTCGAAAAAACAAGGTGTCCTGTCTCTGCCGCCATCAGTGTCATCGCGACAGTCTCGGCATCTCTCATTTCGCCGACAAAAATCACATCGGGGTCTTCACGCAGCATATATTTCAAACCTTCCGCAAACGAAGGCACATCCCTGCCGACTTCGCGCTGCGAAATTACCGAATTTTTCTGCTTTAGGATGTATTCAATAGGGTCTTCAACGGAGATAACTCGGCAGGCGCGCATATCGCTTATCCTGTCCAGAAAAGAGGCTATCGTCGTTGATTTGCCCGCGCCGGTAATGCCTGTAAGCAGAACAAGCCCATTTTGCAAATGAGTTATATCTTTATAAACACTGTTTGGAAAACCTATTTCCTCAAGCTGCGGAACATCGCTGCCAAGCGCCCTGATTGCCGCCGCCGGCCCCTCATTATCCATAAAAACGTTTATTCTAAACTGCAAGCCGCTGTAGCTGTACGAACAGTCAACGTTATTTTTCGCTTTAAATTCCGCGACTTTCGCTTCACCAAGCAGCGGAAAAATCAAATCCTCAGCCACTTTTCGCGTTACAATTTCGCCTTTAAGCTTCATTAAATTGCCGTCGAACCTGTACGCAGGCTGAACACCAACCTTTATATGCAGGTCCGATACTCTCATCACACCGTGCCGTTTGAAATAGGCAAGCATATCCTCGATGCTCCAGTTGCCAAACTCAGCATTTTTATATACTTTTGCCCCAATCATGTAATTTTCATTCATAAATTGCCCTTTCAACAAAGGATACGAATAATTTTATGCTTTTGGACGATTAAAATCAATTATAAACCTCTTGCCTCAATCTCTTTGCATTATTTAGGATAATTGGTATGATGTTTCCGTAAAAGAAGGGCATAAATGGCTGAAGATAACAGACAAAATTTTGTTGAAATGTCGCTTGGCGACCACCTTGAAGAACTGCGGATAAGGCTGATACTCGCAATAATTGGTCTCGCGGTAGGCCTGACCGTTTGCCTGTTCTTTTCAAAATTCTTCCTGATGCTTTTAACAAAGCCCTACTTCGACGTTCAGGTGCAAACCGGTCTGCCCGCGACCCTACAGGCAATCACATTATCCGAAAAATTTATGGTATATATGAAGACCGCCCTGCTTTTCGGCCTTATATTTTCCTCGCCATGGGTCTTTTATCAGTTGTGGAAATTTGTCTCCGCCGGCCTTTACGCAAACGAAAAAAAGTTCATACACATCGTCTCTCCTATATGCGCACTTTTATTCTCGTCCGGTGCATTATTTTTCCTTCTTATAATCTCTCCCCTGATGATACGGTTTTTCATCGCTTTCGACCCCGGCATAAAATCCGTCGAAACGCAGGTAACTATTTCAAGTTATATTAGTTTTATGCTTTTGATGATGCTGGTTTTCGGCTTGTGCTTTCAGATGCCGATTGCCATTGTCGCCGCGAACAAGATTGGCATCGTTTCTGTCAAGAATCTGAAGAATACAAGAAAATACGTTTTGATCGGTATTTTCATTGTCGCCGCTGTTATTACACCTTCTGCCGATATGATTAGTCAGGTCGCACTTGCGGTGCCGATGTATATACTATATGAAATAGGAATCCTCTTTTGCCGTTAAAGCTTATTTTCTTCGTCTTTGCTGGTAGTATTCTTTTCAATCTCGTCTTTTGTATCATTCAGTCCCTTTTTGAATTCTGTCAGACTTTTTCCCAGGGAACGCGCGATTTCAGGCAGTCTTCTGCCGAATATCAGCAGCGCGATAATCAATACCACCAGGATCTCAACCCATCCGACAGATCCCCATCCTAAAACGCTTTTTACAGCTTCTATCATATTTTGCTCCATTTAATGTAATCAAATTGACTGCTTATACGTATATTAGTATAATTATTAACCATTAATGTTGCAAGCAGTTAATAAATATATGGCGGTAAGTCGAAAACAATCATTAATCAGCTATTCTATCATAATATTGCTGTTTTTCATCGCAGTTGCGGTTGGAATCAAACAGCAGCATTACGGATCCGCCTCTGATGATACAGTTTTAAAAGATTCTCTGTTCGGCGATAAATTTCTGCCCGCAGGCGATATCGAACACTATATGCCCGCAAATCTGTACGAAAAAATCAACGGCAAAGCCGATTTATACCTCGATAACGGCTTTGTTTCTCTTCAATCCCGCAGATTTGCCGATAAGTCCGCTTCTGATAAATGGGCCGAGGTATATATCTACGATATGGCAAATAACGAAAACGCCTTCGCGATTTACAGTGTGCAAAAACGCTCAGAAAGCACTCCTCTCGATTCCGTACAATTCGGCTATTCCACATCGGACGCTTTTTATGCCGCAGCGAGTCAATATTATATCGAAGTTGCTCTTTCCGCAGACGACACTGACCTTTTTAACTCGACTATGACAGCCGTTAAAAATCTCATTTCCACTATTTCAACAGGCAAAACAGAAATTCCATTCTTAAATCTTTTCCCCAAAGAAAATCTCAATATTGAGACATTCAAGTTCATCAGTGCCGACGCCTTCGGCAGCGATTTGAAAAATATCTTCGCCGCTGAATATACTATTAACGGAAATAATGTAACAGCTTACTTAACAAAAGACCCAAAGGGCGAAGCTTATAAAAATTATCACCGTTTCCTCGTAGATAATGGTGGAACCGAATTACAGCTTGATATAAAACAGGCAGAGTGCAAAGCGGTTGAACTCTTCGGCACAACAGATATTATTTTCAAATCGGGCGATTACTTCGCAGGTGTCCGCGGCTCCGCCCCGATTAATGATTTAAAACAAATTACCCTTAACCTTATCGAAAATCTTAAAAAACATTAACTGTCATTGCGCGGAGTCCCGCTGAGCGCAAGCGAATCGGGGCGACAAAGCAATCTCAATTGTTGTGATATGAAAATGAACCAAAATAACGAAAACAAAATTTCCCGACGTGAATTTTTCGCACGCTCCGCAAAGGCCGGTTTATCAATCGCCGCTGTCGCAGGCGCTGCGGGTTTACTTTACGAATCCGATGTAACAAAAATGTTTTCAGCCGAAAACGTAATCACCGGCCTGAAAGATTTTTCTGTTGCCCCTCTTGCGGGACAAACAATGACAGTCGTCAGCGGCTCTAATCGCACAATGACCGTCAACAAAGCGATTGAACTTCTCGGCGGCATCGACCGTTTCGTCAAACCCGGCGAATCGGTTCTCATAAAGCCCAACGTCGGCTTTTCGCGTCCGCCGCGCATTTGCGCAACCAGCCATCCCGATATTATCGCTGAAGTAGTCCGCCTTTGTTATGAGCACGGCAAAGCAAGAAAAGTTTATATCACCGACAATCCAATTTATGATGCCAAAAGCTGTTTCGAGATTAGTCAAATCGCCGCTGCCGCCGAAAAAAACGGTGCTGAAATAATTATGCCCAAGTCGAAATTGTTTAGCCCAATGTCGCTCAAAGACGGCAAACTCATCCAGAAGACGCCTTTCCTTTATGACCCTATTTCAAAAGTCGACAAAGTCATCGGCATAGCTGTCATAAAAGACCACGCCAGAAGCGGCGCAACCATGACGATGAAAAATTGGTACGGCCTTCTCGGCGATGGCAGGAATTATTTCCACACTAACATCAATACCATCATTACAGAACTGGCAATGCTCGTTAAACCGACGTTTGTAATTCTCGATGCGACTGAAATAATGGTCTCAAACGGCCCAACCGGCGGCTCAACTTCAGACCTCAAAAGAACAAATATGATGATTGCGAGCTGTGACCAGGTCGCCGCTGATACCTTCGGCGCAGGCTTACTCGATTTGAAGCCGAACGACTTGCCCTATCTTTTAAAAGCACACGAACTCAAAATTGGAACGACTGATTATCAGTCTTTAAAACCTGTTTTCGCTAATATGGAAGGATAAAATTATGAAAAGGAATTTATTAGTTACATTTTACAGCTTTAACGCAAAAAAATGTCATTGCGAGCGCAGCGAAGCAATCTCAGGCTCTCGTCTTTTAAAAACCTCATTGATTATTTTCTTAATATCCATTTCATCTTCTTTTGCCGCAGAATTGATTAATCCATTCACAACCGACGGCAACTGGTACAAAACAAATCTGCACACGCATACCACGCGTTCCGACGGCGATGTGAATCTGCCGGTAAGGGTCAAACAGTATCGCGATAAAGGCTATCAGGTGCTTGTAGTCACTGACCACGAAAAAACCAACAAAGTCGATGGTTATTCCGATGCAAATTTCCTCCTGCTCAACGGTATGGAAACGCATCCGAAAAGCAATTCCCAAATTAATTACCATTTCGTTTGCATTAATATCCCCGAAAGTCTTTCTTTCGCAAAGAATGTAAATGCGATGGAGCGTATCCGCCAGGTCAAAGCCTCCGGCGGAGAAGTAATTTTCGCTCATCCATATTGGTCAGGCCATAATATTAACGATATGCTCGCTGTCGATGGCTACATCGCGATGGAAGTGCATAATTCATACGATGGCATCTATTATATTGGCAAGGGTTATAGTTCTGTCCAGTGGGACCAGTTGCTCAATACTGGCAAAATCATTCCGGCCGTCGCTGCCGATGATGTGCATAGAAGCAAATTTGTCGGCCTTAGCTGGATTATGATAAAAGCAAAGGAACTGACGCCGACTGCAATTATGGATTCCCTGCGAGCAGGTAGTTTCTATGCTTCCTGCGGCCCGGTTTTCGAAAATTTCCGTATCGATGGCGATTCTGTAGTTGTAAAATGTTCCCCCGCAGTTGAAATCTGTTTTATGGGCCAAAATAATATCAGCCATAACGTAACCGCTGATAAAAATAATCTCATAACTTCCGCAAAATACAAACTCCCCGATAAAATTAAATGGGTTCGTGCCGAAATCATCGATGCCAATGGCAGACACGCTTGGACAAACCCAATCATAATCAAAGAATAATGAATAATGGGGTCAGGAGCTATTTAATTTGGATAATTCAGAAAAAATAGGAAAGAAATATTGTCAATGAGAATCACAACCGCAAGAAAAATAAGTCAGGCTTCCTTTTTTGCACTGTTCATCTGGTTCTGCATCGTAACAGCAGTCGGTGTCAGTTTCTGGCAGCTTCGAGGCTGGCCTGTAAATCTTTTCTTGCATCTCGACCCGCTTGTCGCAATCGGCACAGTCCTTTCGACACACAAACTTTATGCGCCGCTTCTCTGGGCCGTTTTGACTATTGTACTTACAATCATTATCGGCAGGTTTTTCTGCGGCTGGCTCTGCCCGTTCGGCACTCTTCATCAATTCGTATCATATTTATCACACCGAAACAAGAAAAACGTCGAGCTTCTCGCCGTCCGCAAATATCGCAAAGCCCAGAATATCAAATATTATGTCCTTATCGTTTTCCTTGTTATGGCCGCCCTGCCAAGCCTGCAAAATCTCCAGACCGGCCTGCTCGACCCAATTCCATTATTCACGCGTACTGTAAATCTGCTCCTTTTACCGATTATCGATAATTCCGTAAACATTCTTTCATCCGCAGACAGGTTTTACAGAACAGCGATACCAATACTCGCGGTCTTTATGACTTTCGTTATTTTAAATTTCTTCATCCCACGATTTTTCTGTTTATTTATTTGTCCGCTCGGTGCGCTTTTCGGATTCTTAAACAGGTTCGCGATTTGGCGAATAAAACGTAATTCCAATTGCACCGATTGCAAACTCTGCAACAAAAACTGCCAGGGCAATTGCCAGCCCTCCGAAACTCTCAAACAAAGCGAATGTTTAATGTGTATGAACTGCCTCGACGACTGCAAATTCAGCGCGGTCGATTACACCACCGCCTCCAGTCCCGCGATTCAAACCACCCCTGACATATCTCGCCGCGGTTTTATCGCCGCAGGCTTCACTGGCTTGCTCTCTATGCCCGCGTTTAAATTACTCAATGCCGGCGCAGATTCCACCGGCCTTATCCGTCCGCCCGGCGCTTTACCCGAAAAAGAATTCATCAAACGCTGCATCAAATGCGGCCAGTGTATGCGTCTTTGCCCCACAAACGTAATTCAGCCCGCCGGACTCGAAGCAGGCCTTACAAACCTCTGGACTCCGACATTGAACAATCGCATCGGAACCAGCGGCTGCCAGCTCGATTGCGTCGCCTGCGGTTTCGTATGTCCGACCGCCGCAATAAGACCATTAACGCTCGCCGAAAAAATCGGCAAAGGAAAATTCTCAAACAACGGCCCTATCAAAATCGGCACCGCCGCATTCGACCGCACAAGATGCCTGCCTTGGGCATTCAACACCCCATGCATAGTCTGCCAGGAAAACTGCCCCGTCAGCCCCAAAGCGATTTACACCCGCACAATTTTCTCGCCGGCATATTTCGATTCCCTTAAAATCAATAATATAATAAATAACGAAATTTCTCTCACCGGCTCTGCTTTGACTCCCGGCAAATTCGCTTCAGGCGATCATTACTGCCGGTTCAGCGCCGATGGCAAAACCATCCGTGAAAAGATTATTTCCAATACAGCCGAAACTATTAAAATCGCGCCCGAAAATTCCTTATCTTCGCTTTCTGCCCAAGGCGCCGATATCCAGATTCAGATAAAACTCCAGCAGCCTTACGTTAATTCCACTCTTTGCATCGGCTGCGGCATTTGCCAGCACGAATGCCCGCTCTCCGGTCAAGGCGCCGTAATCGTATCAGCCTATGGACAATCCCGTGAAAAATGATATAGTTAGTTATCTGACATTGCGAGGAGTCCCAATGTAATGGGGCGAACGAAGCAATCTCAGTTTTTTTTAATTGAAGGGTATTCAAAATGTCGAATAAACCAATGAACAGACGTGACTTTTTCAAAAACGTCGCAGGTGCAGGCATTGCCGCCGCAGTTGCTTCAGGCTATTCTCTCGCTTCTGCGATGGATGCCAACACGCCTTCAGATTCTAACAAACCCGCCGAAACTTCGTATCCGCAGGTTCCCACAAGAAAATTGGGCCGAGCCGACATTAACGTTCCAGTTTTAGGCATCGGCATGATGTACGATACATCCGAAACCCAAATCGTCCTTCACAAAGCCCTTCAATGGGGCGTTAGCCTGTGGGATACATCGCACGGCTACGCCAACGGAAAAAGTGAAGAAGGTCTTGGCATATTTTTCGCAAAAAATCCTGAAAAACGAAAAGACGTTTTCCTCGTCAGCAAAGCCTCCGGCGCCCGCGATTCCGCATCACGCACCGACCGCCTGCAAACTTCTTTCAAAAGAATGAACACAAACTACATCGATTTGTATTACGGCGTTCACGGATTGGACAATCCCGCTGACCTCAATGATGAACTGAAACAATGGGCCGCCGACGCAAAAGCCAAAGGCCAGATTAAATATTTCGGTTTCAGCACACATAAAAATATGACCGCCTGTCTCAATGCCGCCGCAAAGTGCGACTGGATCGATGCGATTATGACAAGCTATAATTTCAGATTGATGCAGGATGCCGAATTTATGGCCGCTGTCGATGCGTGCAGAGCCGCCGGAATCGCAATTATCGCGATGAAAGTCCAGGCCGGCCGCTCCGACAAAGAAGATGAAAAACCGCTCGACAGGCATTTCCTCGACAAAGGCTTCACCGAAGGCCAGGCAAAAATTAAAACCGTCCTCCAGGACGATAGAGTCGCTTCAGCCTGCCTCGGCATGAAGAACATCGCGATGTTAACCTCTAATGTCGCCGCAGTCCTCGACAAAACCGAGCTTACACAAAATGATTTGGAATATATGAGCACATACGCCAAACAAACCTGTACAGGCTATTGCACCGCTTGCGGTTTATGCAATGCAGCGATTCCCCAGATGCCTTATATCAGTGACGTTATGCGTTCATTGATGTACAATAATAAGTATGGCGATGTGAAATTGGCAAAACAGCTTTTCGCCGAAGTTCGCTCAAAGACAAATGTAAAAATCGGTTCGCTTGATTATACCGCCGCCGAAAATGTTTGTCCCAACGGCAACAAAATCGGAAAACTTATGCTCGAAGCCGAAAAATTTTTAGCCTGAGTTTATAATTTGGCATAATAGTACATACAGTGAAGCTAAAATTCCACGCGCACTGTTTCTTTACTATTAGTTTTTCACTATTCACTTTTAGTTGTTAAACGCCGCTTCAATTATCTCGTCAAAGTTCGGCGCATATCCCACCCATGCCTTAAGCACAACTCCATCTCGCAAAATAACAACAACCGGAGTCTCGACAAGCCACTTCTTCGCACCGATCAATTGTCCGCGATTTACTTTGCTTTCCGCAGGAACCAATTGCTTTTCACCTTCCTCATAAGGCGGCATCTCAATAAACGCCATCTCGACATTATTCCCCTTCAGATCGTCATACATCTTTTCATATCCCGGCAGCGCCTCTCGACACGTCGGACAATCATTATGATACATCAGCAAAACCCATTCGCCGCTTTGCAGTTGCTCATTTATATCAACATAATCCAGCAAAGGCCATTGCTGCCCAGCCCACTGCTCGACAGCAAGCACTTCATATTTTTCGCTCACCATTGGCGGCTTATTGGTGATCAGAACATACTCAATCGTCGGCAGCAAAATAAAAGTGGGTATCGCGACAGCCAAAAAGTGCCTTGCATTTGGCCACGGTGGGGGAAGCAGCTTTTCACCTTTCGGCCGAAATATCGCAAACGCCAAAAACAAAGGCACATCAACTGCGAAAAGCGTTATCCAAGGATTAACCGTAACAGTCCCGAAGCACCCGCACGATTCTGCGCCGACAATCCCTTTCTGTAATGTAACCCCGATAAACCCCGCAAAAGCAATAAGCCCCAGCAGCCACGCCGCCTTCCTGAACAGCCCGCTGACAAGCCATATCCCAAGCCCAAGTTCAAGCGGGATTTGAATCACAAAGAACTCCCACGATTCCCAGAACCCCTTGCTCATTATCGGCTCGGTCAGTAATTGATGGATTTTCAGTATGGTCGCGATTATCAAAACCATACCGCCGATAAACATCACTATCTTATTCGCTTTTTTCATATTTTATTTTCGTTTAAATCATGGTTAATTCATTATCAATCTTTTATAAGTAAATTTTGGATTGCCGAAATTTAAAATCAATCCTAATTTTATTCCAGTTGCTCGCAGATAATTTAAGACCTGTGCTGTATGCACATTAGTAATTGCATCCACTGTTTTCAATTCTAATATTATTTTATTATCAACCAGAATATCCGCAAAATACTGTCCTATTACTTTCTCATGAAAATAAACATCTGCAGGAGCCTGCTGTCTCGCAGATATTTTTTCTCTTTCAAAAAGCATCATCATTGCATTTTCATAAACTTTTTCAAGAAAACCGCACCCAAGCTCATTATGCACTTCAAGGGCCAATCCCGTTATCTTATAAGACAACTCTTTATAAATTATATTCTCTTCATCACACATTTAAGGCCAAATAAAAATTATTTGTGTCTATTCGTGTTCATTCGTGGTTAATTCATAGTTAAACATTTTATCTATTTAATTCGTGGTTTCTATTAACTTACGCTCTCATATGCAGTCCGCCATTGACCGCAAGATATTCACCCGTAATAAATCCCGACGCTTCGCCGCTGGCCAGGAACAATATCGCTTTCGCCACATCTTCCGCGGTTCCATTCCTGCCCATCGGAGTCTCTTTTGCTACTTTAGCTCTACGTTCTGCGGTACTGAACAGTTCATGAAACCGTGTCTCGATCAGCCCCGGCAGGACCGAATTAACCCGAATCCCGAAAGTCGCAAATTCTTTCGCCATTGCGATAGTCATCGTCGCAACCGCCGCCTTGGCCGCAGCGTAAATTCCGCCGCCGCCCGCCCCTCCGACATGCCCTGCGATAGAGCCGATATTCACGATACATCCTTTAGTTTTTTTCAATCCCTCGAGCGCCGCCTGTGTCGCAAGAAAAGTGCTTTTAACATTCGTCGCGAAAGCATCATCGAAATATTCTTCCGTAGCATCTGCGAAAAACTGCCGCGCGATAAGCGACCCTGCGTTATTGACAAGCACATCGATTCCGCCAGTAGCCTTTTGAAAGTCTTCTATCATTTTAAAGACTTGTGTTTTGTCTCGCATATCAGCTTTGAGCAGACATCCGTTCGAGATTTTCTTTACTTCAGCTAAAGTTTTTTCGCCGCCTTCGGGTGTTCTGAAATAATGAACACCGACAAAGCATCCCTGCTCTGCGAACATCTTTGCCGTAGCCGCCCCGATTCCGCTGCTCGAACCGGTAACTAAAACTTTCTTACCTTTCAAATCTTCAAATATCATTATCTAATCCTTACCATCATTTGTCATTTTGAAACGAAGTGAACAATCTCGTTATCGCAACCGAAAAAACGATTGACGAAACGAGCCGCGTCACCTCAGCCCATCGACGCAACCACATTCTTCAATCCCTCCCCTGTAAGATGGCTTCCATCATATCAGGGTTCAATCTTCAATTTTTCTTCTTTTATTTGCTCCAATTGCATTACAAACCTGTCTAATTTCTTCTGCCCTTCATCATGCTTGCACTGGGCGTTTCGCAAATGCGTTCCGAGCGTATCCCACATCGAAATAAAGTCACCGAACGAATTATTCAGCGTTTTAAGATTCTGCCGAATCTCCGCCGCCTGTTTTTCGATCTGCATACCGTGCAGGCCCATCACAATCGTCATAAGATAAATATAAAGCAGATTAGGCGAAACTGGAAACACTTTTCTCTCCAGCGCATAATCCTGAACGCTCAACCCATCATCCGAATTTTTCACCATCGCCTCATAATAAACATTTTCCGCCGGCAGAAACATAATCGCAAAGTCCAGCGTTCCCTCATCAGGCTTGATATAGCTTGTCGAAATTTTATCGATATGGATCCGTACATCTTTAAGAAAATCTTTCCTCGCCCTAAGCCTGTCTCCATCGCCGTTAGTCTGTTGAAGTTTTTCAAAATTGCTCAGTGGAAATTTCGCGTCGATTGGAACCGAATACTTCGGCATTTGTACAAGTCCGTCAACTTTTTTACCATCCCGAAACGAATACTGAAGACTGAAGCTCTCCGCCGGAAGTACAGACGCCAGGATATTTCCAAGCGACCATTCGCCGAGATTTCCCCGCAGTTTCGGACTTGCCAGTATCTGCTGCAAACTTTTCAAATCCGAGCTTAGCTCGATGATTCTCTGCCCCGTCCCCTGAAGCTGGCCGAGCTGATTATTTACTTTTTCGAGGGTCTGCGAATTGAATTGCAGATTTTTATTAACTGTCTCCTGGCTGCAGATAAGCGATTGTTGAAGGCTTTGCGTCAGATTTTCCTGCCCCGCTTTTAAATCTTTCAACTCCTGCGTCAAATTTTTCGCCTGCGCCACCCACAGGTAAACCGCAATCCCCGCCAAAACAATTATGATAAGTACAATTACAAACGTTTCCATATTCTTCCTTGTCTATTCTCTGAATATCTTGGATTATTCAATTGGCGACTCATCATTATTAATACGGATTCAAAATAATGCTGCGATTTTAAATGTAGGGGCGAACCTATGTGTTCGCCCTTTGTCATTCCCGCAGAGGCGGGAATCAAGATATTCTAATTATATAAACGCTATCTATTTAATTGTATAATATATTCTTTGGACCCTCGAAATTCCAACCATTAATTTTAAACTTCTACCGCTGAGAAGATTTCGCAACTCTTCAATTTTTAGCCGTCATTTTCACTGGTTAAATTTGTAGATAAGATTTTTAAAATATAAATAACAGTTTAATTTAACACATAATATTTTGATTCTATTATATTTTTTCCAAACGTACCAATTTTTTAAGGATGTATCTAATCGGGTTTTCTTTTGGTTTTTTACCCTTTATCTTCAAATAACTTACGTATCTTTAGCTGTGTTTTTTACATTTTTGTAAAGTGAACCCTTTTTTCGCTTTTTTAAACTTTTTTGCACTTTTTCGTGCGTGCTTTACGTATTTTTCGTTCGCATTTAGGACACAAAATTGCACAATCGCGAATGAATTGCAAATTCTGCGCTTGCGCAGATTTTTCTATGCATTATTGTTCTATATTAATTTCATTATGTTAATATCATTTTTCAAAAATTACTTTTTTTATCTATCTTGCCATGTTATAATTCCCACATCATTTTACCGGTGAATTTAAAATATCAAACTACTATGGATGGATTACTTATGTGCACAAAAACTCTGTCACTACTTTTATGTATTTGTTTATTAGTAATTTCAGGATGCCAGGAAAGCGAGCAAACAGCCCCTCCTCAGCAGGCTCCTTTAGCACAACCTGTTGTCCAGCCTAATCTTACATCCAAAATTTACACTTGCGAAGCTTGTCCCGTAGTTCGTCTCGATACAACAATGCCCGTGCAGGTCCAGGCCGGCACAGAGTTTGGATACACGATTCAGGTCACAAATCTAACAGACGAAGTTGTTACAAATGTGATAGTAACCGATGTTTCTGCCAGCAATTTTCAACCTGTCAGGTCTAACCCTCCGCATGTGATTGACCAGAACAAAATCAAATGGATATTCCCTGAAATCGGCCCCCGCCAAACAGTTCAAATCGACGGTGTCGGCATGGCGTCAGCAGGTGGCGAAGTCGTTAATTACATTGATGTTACGTACACCGCACCTGTTCGTCTTAGAACCATAAGTTTGCAGCCGAAAATTGTAATTACAAAAAGCGCACCGGCCGAAATTTCCGCTTGTGCACCAATCCTTTATATTTTCAAAGTTGAAAACATCGGCACAGGCCCCGCAAATAATTTAAGAATGTATGACACTCTGCCGCAGGGACTTACAACATCTGACGGAAATTCGAGCATCGATATTACAATCGGCTCTCTCCCCGCAGGCAAGTCAAGAACATATTCAGTTGCTTTAACAGCTGCAAGAACAGGTACTTACGTCAACAACGTTGTCGCGATTGCCGATGGCGAAGTTACAGCCGAATCAGGCGAAGTTATTACAATTGTAAGAAAACCTGTCCTTCAAATTACAAACACTGGCCCTGAAACAGATTATGTAAATATGGAAACAACTTACAACATTTCTGTTACAAACACAGGCGATTGGCCCGCCATTGATACAGTAATCGAAAACATCTTACCGCAGGGCATGAGATTTGTGCGTTCACAGGGTGGTAACTTGACTGATAACAGAGTTTTATGGAAAGTTGCCCGACTCAACCCCGGTGAAACTGTCAATACATCTGTAACCTTATCAGCCGCCGCTCTTGGCACAATTCAAAATACAGTAACCGCTTCAGCCGTTTGTGCTGATACCGTAACTGCGATAGCCAGTACCGAAATTAAAGGCGCTCCTGGAATTCTCTTCGAAGTCGGCGACACAACTGACCCGGTAAGACTCGACAATGCAACAACTTACAGAATCGTCGTAACAAATCAGGGTTCCGTACCGGTAACGAATATTGTCATTAAAGCAACACTTGATACTGCAATGAATCTTGTTTCAAATGTCGGCGCGACAAAGGGCCAGGTTGCCGAAAACGGAATAATCACTTTTGAACCTTTAACCTGGCTTGCTCCGAGAACACAGGCTATATGGGAAGTAACAGTAAAATCAATAAATGAAGGCGATATTCGCTTTGAAACAGAAATGACCGCTGACCAGCTTACAAGTCCTGTAATGGAAACCGAGTCGACACACTTCTTTAAATAATTATTTTTAAAGAACTTATAGAAACTAAAAACCCCGGTTTACGCCGGGGTTTTTTTATTTGATTAGTGTGATTTTAGTTATGCGTTATCTAAGCACTTCTTGAGTGTTTCACAAACCAACTGAGCATCCTCTTTTGACAAATTATTATGAAACGGCAGCGCTATCGTGCATTTGCATACACTGTCGCTGACTGGAAAATCGCCGTCTTTAAACCCAAACTTTTCAACCATAAAGGACTGCTGTGTTACTGGCGGGAAATAATTGCTAACTTGTATTCCCTCATTGAGCATTGCATTTAGAATAGCATTTCGCTTTGCCGCATAAGGTTCTTTTAACCTTATTACAAACACAAACCAGCTCATTCTGCAATTCTCCGGTGCCTTCGGCACAATAATCCTGTTTTCATCGGCCAGAAGCTGCTGATAAAAACTTGCGACATTTTGACGTTTCGCCACAAATTCTTCAATTCTATCTAATTGGCTGACCCCCAGAGCCGCGTTTATATCGCTCATTCTGAAATTATAACCCATTCTGTCGTGTGCAAGCCAACCGCCGCCTTTGCCGCGGCCTTGATTTCTCAGCGATTGACAAATATCCGCAAGTTTTTCATCATCTGTAAGGATCATCCCACCCTCACCGGTCGTCATCTGTTTATTAGGATAAAAAGCAAAATTGCTCATTGTGCTGAAATTTCCGACTTTTTTGCCGTTAATCTCTGCCCCCAAACCTTCGCAGCTATCCTCAATCACAGGCAAATTGTGTTTTTTAGCAATCTCCCATACAACATCCATCCCGCTTGGATTACCAAAAACGACAACCGGCATAATCGCTTTAGTTTTAGATGTGATTTTCGCCTCGATTTTGATCGGGTCTATATTAAGGCTGACCGGGTCGATATCCACAAAAACCGGCTTCGCATCGACCATCATTATTGAGTTTGTAGTTGCAATAAACGTGAAAGGCGTTGTGATTACCTCGTCGTCTGCTCCGATTCCCAAAGCTTTCAGACATAAATAAAGCCCGCTTGTACCTGAAGTTACAGCAATTGCGTATTTTCTGCCGATGTACTTTGCCAGCTTCTTTTCAAATTCTGGAATTTTTGGGCCGAGCGAAAGATTGGGAGTTTTAAGAACCTCAATCACAGCTTTAATATCATTTTCGTTAATGTCCGGCCGGGAAAGGTGAACCTTCATATTCATAAGATCGAGTCCCTAAAAAAACAATTGGGCAACCATCATAGATTGCCCCATTAATTCGCCTTTAAAGGCAATCGGGGAAACAGGATTTGAACCTGCGACCTCTGCGTCCCGAACGCAGCGCTCTAGCCAAGCTGAGCTACTCCCCGGGAAAAACCAAGATTATAATTAATTTTGAAAGTAATTCAAGCTATAATAAATTAATCGGGTCAACATCGACCTGCACCTGCACCGCTGAAGACGGCGGCTTCAATTTACGGAATCTGCTTAATAATTCGCTAAGTTGAGCAGGCTTTTGTGTCTGCAGAATAATTTGTTTCCTGTGATACCTCTGGATTCTCGCAATTGCTGAATCCGCAGGTCCGTTCATTTTAATATCAAACCTGCATGATGAAATAATGCCGCTTATCTGCTCGGCTATTTTCTGGGAAATATTGGTTAGTCTGTCAAATTTAGTATCACGTATTCTCACAATCGCAAGTCTGCCATACGGAGGCAGCAGACACATCTGCCTGTGCTTCAATTCTTCTTTAACAAAACCTTCAAAATTATCTTCAACAGCGAATTTAATCGCAGGCTGCTGCGGCATAAACGTTTGAATATAAACCGTGCCGCCTTTACTGCTCCTGCCCGCTCTGCCCGCAACCTGACAGATTAGCTGGTATGTCCGTTCATTTGCCCTGAAATCAGGCAGTTGAAGCGATGTATCGGCATTTATTATCCCTACCAGCGTAACATTCGGAAAGTGAAGCCCCTTTGCAAGAATCTGAGTGCCGGCCAGAATATCAATTTCGCCCGCATCGAAACTGCCAAGCAATTTATAATAATCGTGCTTCTGCATTGAATCGCTGTCGACCCTGACAACCTTCACGGAAGGTATTTTTTGTATAAGTTCATCTTCGAGCCGCTGTGTTCCAAGGCCTATCATTGAAACATTTTGGCCGCAAACAGGGCAATTTTTGGGTATAAGCGTTTGAGATAAGCAATAATGGCAAACGGCAAAGCCCCCTCCGATTCTGTTCTTTAAATTCGGCTGATGCTGATGTTTTTCTGATTTGTGAAACGTAAGTGTTACATCGCAGTTGCGGCACTTTAGCGAATATCGGCAGCTCGGGCAGAATATAAAATTGCTGTATCCCCTGCGATTAAGCATTAGAATTATCTGTTCTTTTTTTTGTATGGTTTTTTTAATCGCGTCTTCAAGTTCAGGACTTAAAATATTTACGGTGCCTTTTTCATGCCTGCACTGTGTCATATCGATGATTTTCATCTGCGGCTTGGGCAAATTCATCACGCGATTCGGCAGAGAAAGTTTCACAAAATGGCTTTTTGCCGCACAATTATTTAAGGTTTCAAGCGAAGGCGTCGCGCTTCCCAAAATACAAACAGCATCTGTCATCTGGGCAAGCTTTACAGCAACATCTCTTCCATTATATCTGGGGACTGTATCTTGTTTATAACTCGGTTCGTGCTCTTCATCGACAACAACTATTCCGAGTTTAGAAACAGGAGCAAAAATTGCGCTTCTTGCGCCGATTACGACAATTGGCGAAGTGCTTTTGATTTTCTGCCATTGCGCGTTTCTCTGCGATGCGGTAAGCTGCGAATGCATTACTGCCAGATTTTCAAACCTGCTGCTGAACCGCTGAATCGTCTGAGCGGTAAGCGCGATTTCAGGAAGTAATACTATCGCACTTTTGCCTGCTGCTATCGCTTTTTCGATCGACTTTATATAGACTTCAGTTTTGCCGCTGTCGGTAACACCGTGAAGAAGCACAACCGAAAATTTCTCTGCGTCAATCCGGCTTTCAATTTCAGCCCGAGCTTTTTTCTGATCGTCATTTAATACAACATTTTTTGTTTTTAAAACAAGCCCCTTAGGCATAAGAGGCAAATCAGAATAAACTGCCCTGCTTGTCAATTTCACAATTCCTGATTGCAGAAGCTTTTTCAACGGAGCCATTGTTGCGCCGCTTTGCTCAAGAAGTTTTTCAGTCTCAACAGCAGTTTCAGCATCAAATGCTTTTAACTGCATTAGCGTTTCTATTATTTGTTTTTGTTTCTTGCCGCGAATTGTTTCAATATCAGTCTGCGAGTTAATAAATGCCGATTTAAGGCTTTTTGTACCGGTATTTTTTTTCACTGCCGCAGGCAGCATTGAGCCTAAAACTTCACCGAGCGGACAAATATAATATTCACTGATCCATTTTCCGAGCTTCAAAAGTCTCTCATCAAGAAGCGGAACGGCATCGACTGCCTTTTTTACATGTTTTAATTTATATGGAAGGTTTGCGGTTTTTGCATCCTTGATTTCGATACAAAAAACGGTTGAAAGTTTGTTCGATTTGCCAAATGGGACTTCAAGCCTTTGTCCAGGTTCAATCGGAAGCAAAGAATCCGGCAGAAGATAGCTGAATACTTCATCGACGCCAGTATCAATCGCGACAGTTACAATATTGCTGCATTCGATTTTTTTATTTTCGCCGGTGTCGAATAAGCTATTCTCTAAATTTGGGACGGTCACTTTTTACAGCCTCGCCGGGTAATGTGATGTGTAAAGTCCTGCATAACTATTCTATCCCTGGAATTTCAAATATGATATACCCTTCAGGGTAGAAAACTCCCGCGATTGAAAGGTAAGTTGTTATTTATAAGCACTTACCCGCGGATTTGCGGGAAAATTCAATCGAGAACAGTATACATGGATAACCGGATATATCAATCAAAAATTTACAGAAGCAGTACCCTGAAGCCGGAACCGGAGAAGAAATAAACCCGCAAGCAAAAACTTGCGCAAGAGAAAAAAACATAAAAATTTTCTCCTTGTCAAATCAAGACTTACAAAAGATTCTTCAAAATTTTTTATAAAGAACTAATCAAATTCGCGCAAGGTTTCTCTTAATTATAGAAGGACAAAAAAAACGCAAGGTTTTTTTTAAGAAAAATAACAAAAAAAAGTGTGAAAAAAGTGAAATAAAGCGAATAAAAACATCAAAGAAGACGAGAAAGGTATTAAAAAAGCATAAAAAAGTTGTCATAGATTTTGTCCCTGAGGTGCTAAGTAAAAGCCGGTTAATCCAACGGGGATTGGCCGCTGGCAAATTAAGTCTATTATTGAGGTGCTAAACAAACGACGGACACTCGGATTGCAAATTTATGCTACCTGTTTCCGTTCTTTTTCGCTAATTTCCTCATATTCCGCCTGGCTTATTTGACAAGTATTTGTCCAGATATTCTGTTATGCTTTCGAGTTGCTTTTCCAAAAGCTCAAGTTCGTCAAGCAGATTTACTGAACGCACCATAAATCCATACCGCTGCGACAAAGAATTTTCATCCATATCCTATTTGATATTTTCCACCATCTGCCTTTATTTGCAGGCTTATTATATCCCTGTGATTTCAATATTGCTCTGATTCTATTTTTTACCTGCCCAACTTTGCCGACAATATTTTTTCGATGAAGTATCATCTGCCGCCATTGCCTGACTTCCTTATTTGGCATATAAACTGTTGGCAATTCATTTATGCTCATCAGCACCGCCATCTTTCGCGCATCAATCCTGTCATTCTTTTTGGCCGTGCGATATATCCAAGTCATCTTTGATGGATTTGCAACGTTGATACTGTCGACACAATCAATCAGCGAATCGTAAATAAAGCCTGCCTGTCCGCTTATTTCAAAAGCAAGATGTACTTTGCATCCCGGCTGTTTTTGACTGAGTAGAAATTGTCTCATAGACTGCACATCCGGACCAAAAGTTTGATAAAGATCGTTTTTTCCATTTTCGACAACACAGGCAACAGTTTTGTTGCTATCCAAATCAAAGCCGATATACTTATTCATTAGAGCCTCCGAATAAAAGGGTTATTGTGCGGCGCCACGAGCGTCAGCACGTAAATTTTTGGGACGTTAAACGATCCCGTATTATAACCGAAGTTTGGAGGCTCCGGTTTCATAGCTTATCCGCGTAATCCACGATTAAAATTCTAAATTTTTACACTGCGCAATCTGCGTCAAAAGCAGACCATTAAAGACCCTGAACCTCTATAGAAAACGCTTCATTTTAATATACTTTTCTCACCATTTTTTATTAAAATTCCGTGAAAATCCGTGCAATCCGTGGTTAATTTTTCTATTTTTAGCAAATTCGTCCTAACTGCGTAATTCTCAACGAGTTATTGTTTTAAAATCGCTCATAACTCCTTATTTTACGTGTAAAACCACACGCGGAACTAACCCCTGAAAGTTGCCAAAAATCTTTGTTTTCAGCTCAAAAACAAGCCTCAAAACTTGCGCATCCTTTTCTAAAATCGCAATTTCCGCGCAAGTCGCAGCGAAGTGTTGGAGCCGCGCGAAACCCCATTTACATTAATACTCTTCACTATTCACTATTAACTTTATAAGTTCACTTGGCTCATTACTGATGAAGTCCGCCCCCGCTTCCCTTAATTCTGCTTCACCTCTAAAGCCCCAGCTTACACCGATGGACTTCATATTAGCTGCTTTAGCCGTTTTGATATCGACATTGCTGTCCCCGACAAAGACCGCTTCATTTGGCTTAACTCCAAGTTTATCAAGTATTTGCAGCGCAGCGGTTGGCTCGGGTTTTACCGGAGCACCATTGTTTCCGCCTTTGACGATTTCAAACATGTCTGGAAAAAAGTGTCTTACAACTTTCTCTGACATTTTCTGGTCTTTGTTTGTAAGCACTGCCATCTTAATGCCCTGCTTTTTCAACGCCGGAAGCACATTTTCAAACCCTTTATATGGCAATGATTTATCAAGACAGATTTCTATGTATTTTTCCCGCATTTTAACAAGCACCTGTTCGATAAGTTCCTGTTTATCCCCCGCCAGTGCCCTGCTGATTAGCGTTCTGGTTCCGTCCCCAATCATTTTCATAAATGCTTCTGTGCTATGTACTTGCTGATCATAAAAGTGTAAGGCAAAGTTTGTCGCATCGGCTAAGTCTTGCAGCGAATTTACAAGAGTCCCATCAAGGTCGAAAATTACAGCTTTGTAAGTCATTTTGTTTCCATAGCTTAAATAAAGGCGGAAGTTTATTAAAATTCAGCATCAAAGTCAATTGTTAAAATACTAATTAAATTGTGTTCTTTTTACATAAATGCTTGCAAACCAATAACAAAGGAGTTATAATACTTTCGTTAAATGCTCCACTACTGCAGCCTGAAAGGGAGCTTATGAATGTATCGTTAATTTTGCACAAAAAAAACGGTTCAAAAAAAGTATTGCCAATCCGCAATAAAGCCACAATTCTTGGCCGCCGAAATGATTGCGACCTTTGTATTCCATTACAGGTTGTTTCACGCCGGCATTGCCAGTTAAGTCAGGAATCTAACTCTTTGAAAATCCGTGACTTAAAATCCAGCAATGGCACATTTGTCAATGGCAGTAAGATCGATAAAGAAGCACAGGCCGGCCCCGGCGACCGAATCCAGATTGGCCCCTTGACTTTCACCGTCCAGATTGACGGCCAGCCAACTGAGGTTTCCGCTTCGGACACTGCAATTATGCAGCCGATGCCGGACGTCTCAAAAGCCAAACCGGATGCTTTAAACGGAAGCGCAACTTTTACCGGCTAAAATTGAGAAACAAATGGATTTGTAAGTTACTTGACTAACAGGACTTATCTTAGGATTTCCTGCGCAATTAGCTTGATAGACTAACAATTCCTTTTTTATCCCGCCAGGCTTTTCAGAAATTCTTCGTTAGTTGGGTATTTTTTCAACAGCTTATCCATCGATTCAATCGCCTCTCTGGGTTTATAACTCGACAACACCCGCCTCATCGTTGTAAGTCCTTTCATATCCTGCTCATTGTATAAAATTTCTTCTTTTCGCGTCCCGCTGGCAGGTATATTTATCGCCGGAAATATCCTCTGTTCGGCAAGCGAACGGTCAAGCACTATTTCGCTGTTGCCTGTGCCTTTAAATTCTTCATAAATCAACTGATCCATCCGCGAGCCGGTATCGACCAGTATGGTTGCGATAATCGTAACCGACCCTCCATTTTCGATATTCCTTGCCATCCCGAAAAATCTTCGTGGTGTCTCCAATGCTCCGACTTCCACTCCGCCCGACATAACCCTTCCGGTTCCCGACCCTTTGCGGTTAAATGACCTGCCCATCCGCGTCAGACTATCCACCAGAATCACCACATCTCTGCCGCATTCGAGTTCAACCCTGATATTCGCCAGCATCAATTCCGCCAGCGCGATATGTTCCTCCATCGTTCCATCTATAGTGCTTGCAAGAACTTCTGCTCCTTTTACTTTCCGCCGAAAACTCGTAACCTCTTCAGGTCTCTCGTCTATCAATAACACAATTACATGTGCTTTTGGGTCATCATAAAGAATAGCTTCTGCTATTTGTCCAAGCAGCACCGTCTTGCCCGCCTTTGGGGGCGATATTATCAATCCCCGCGTTCCTTTTCCTATCGGCGCAACCAGGTCGATTATCCGCATACTCCGTTCTCCGCATTTCGCCAGATTAAACCGCTTATTAGGATTGACCGCGACAAGGTCATTAAAAAGCTTGCGCTTTTGAAACTCCTGCGGCTTTAATCCGCATACCGACTCCACTGCCAACAATTCTTTCCTGCCCCTGACCACACTGAACGGCCCGGCCATTACAGCCCCTTCGGCAAGTCTATATTGCCGAATAATTTGCGGCGGCACAAAACAGTCGCTGGGACTTGACCGCAGCGATCTTTCAACACTGACTAAACGTCCGGTTCCATTTTTATCAAACTTTAAAATTCCACTGGCAATATCCGGCATCAAATCATTTCTCCAAATGTTTTTTTAGGAAGGATTAGAATACATTATACAGCAAATTATGATTTGTTAAAAACAGTAATCGTAGATTTTACGTAAAAATTCAGTATAATGTCCCAATGCCAATAGTAACTTTAAAAAATATACATACTTCATTCGAATCGCAGGTGATTTTCGACCAGCTCGATTTGAAGATATACCCCGCCGAAAAAATCGGCCTTGTTGGAAGCAATGGATGCGGAAAAACCACACTGCTGAAATTAATTCTCGGAATTATGCCGGTCGATGCCGGACATGTCCAGCAAAGAAAGGGTCTGCGAATCGGATACCTGCCGCAGGAGCCGGTGTTTTCCGGTGAAAAAACAGTTTTCGAAGAATTGCACAGCAGCGCGCAAGAAATACTCGACCTGCAAAAAAGGATGCACGACTCTGCGGAGGCTTTAAGTCACTTTTCCGGAGAAGAATTGAAATCCGCAATGCAGCAATACGACCGGCTAAGCAGCGAATTTGAAATTGCAGGCGGCTACAGGTATGAAACAAGAATAAAAGAAATCGCCGCCGGGCTGGGTCTTCAGGAAAAGCATTATTCATTAAAAACAACGCAGCTTAGCGGCGGGCAATTATCCCGGCTGGGACTGGCAAAAGTTCTGCTGGCCGACGCGAGCTTGCTGCTGCTCGATGAGCCGACAAACCATCTCGACTGGGATGCAACTTTGTGGCTCGAAAAATACTTAAAAAGTTTTGGCGGCGCTGCGCTGATTGTCAGCCATGACAGGTTTATGCTCGACAGACTGGTTTGTAAAATCGTGGAAATCAGGGACCACAAGGCGAATGTTTTCCCGGGCAATTACAGTAATTACAGGCAGGAAAAGGAAAAACGAGACCTTGAACTTGGCCGTCAGTACGAACAACGGATGGAGTTCGTCGAAAAAACCCGCGACTTCATTGTGCGCAACATAAATCGCAAGGGAACCAAAAAAGTCGCGCAAGGCAGACAAACGCGCCTCAATAATCTTCTCAAAGCCAATCCTGACTATCTCGAAAAACAAAGGCATACGAGGGAACTGAGTTTTAAATTTGCTGAGGTGGAAAACAGGGGCAAGCGAGTGGATACCGCTGTAAACTGTAAAAATCTTACGAAAAGTTTTGGTGATTTGAAGCTGTTTGAAAATTTAAGTTTTGAGCTTTTCACCGGCCAGCGGACAGGCATCATCGGCCCAAACGGCATGGGCAAAACAACTCTGCTGAAACTTGCGCTTAAACAAATAGAGCCGACATCCGGAACAATCACGATTAAACCATCGCTTTCCATTGGTTATCTTGACCAGGCAGGAGCGGAACTCAATTCAGAAAATACCGTGCTTGAAGAGGCATCTTCGGTTATTCCAGGAATACTCCCCGAACAGATGCGCAGGCATCTCGGGGCATTTTTGTTTATCAAAGATGATGTGTTTAAGAAGGTCTCTGACCTTAGCGGCGGAGAGCGAAATCGGCTGGCGCTTTGCAAATTGGTTTTGTCCGAGCCGGAAGTTCTTATACTCGATGAGCCGACAAATCACCTTGATATTCCAAGCATCGAGGCTCTCGAGAATGCGCTTGCGGAATATACGGGGACAATTATCATTATAAGTCACGACAGATTTTTTCTCGACAGAACAGTTCAGCGGCTTATTGTGCTCGGCGCCGATGAATTGGGAAAAATGGCACATGGCAGATTTGAGTTTATAGATGGTTCATTTCGCCGATATGCCGAACTTTTAGAGCAACGAGCATTAGAACAGGAAACAGAAAAGCAGACTGCAAGGCCGAAAGGGTCAAAGCAGGATAAGCCGAGAAAGACAACACCGCCTGAACTAAAACAGTTTAACGGCTGGCCGCCCGAGAAAATTGAGCAGAAAATTGAAGAAACCGAGGCAAAGATTAAAGAACTGCACGAAAGTTTCGGTGATGAAAAAGTTTATAAAGATTACAAACTGCTCGCCCAGCTGCAAGCCCAGCTCAAAGAAAAAGAGCAATATCTTGCACTGCTTTACAGGGCATACGAACTGAAAACAAGCAGCAGTTAATCATCTAAAAATAGACTGCCAGAACACTACCTCATTACTAAAAGTGGGGTGACGCCGGACGCTACCGGTATATCATCAGACCTCACATCGGGTGCCATCCGCTTGGCTTATCTTTGGGATTTCCAAAAGCTAATACACCTCTCCACAACGGGACAGTGACAATTTCCAAAGATAATCGATAGCCACCCCAACGGAGCTAACATGGAAAAAGTTTCTACCATTCTTTTGGTTGTTTCGTCCCACCAAGATAAACACATCAACAAAACACCAACTACGACAAGGAAGATTGATATCTCTATTTCCAGATAGTAAGTGATGATTCCAAAACGGTTTTACGCCTTAACACAACACCTGCTAGCAAAGACATGAAAAGCATAATCAAGTTGCCAACTATGGTTGTATAATATAAGTCGAACGAAATTCGCAGATATTGCGGTAATAAACTATATTGTGACAAAATCGCCCAAATTGCAAAACATATTGTAAAAAATATACCTACTCCAATTGACCGCCAATCGCAAATATTCGTAAAAAAGCCAATTAAATATATAGCAGCAAGTCCGGAGCTTAATACTGAAGCTATGGCAAGGCCGGTATCCTGAAGCGTTCTTGTCTCTGCTTTCAAAAATAATATTGCACCAATAACCATCAAAATCGATGCTGTTGTCGCCAGTACCCTTGAACAATACAAATAATATTTATCATTTCGCCCTTTAACTAAATATTTTTTGTATATGTCAACAATAGATACAGTCGCTATGCTGTTTATTCCGCTACTAAGAGATGACATAGCAGCCGCCAGAGCTGCTGCTATGATAAATCCCACCACTCCTGCTGGAAGATAATTTAATATGAAAAAGGGCAATATCTGCTCCGCTTTTTGCTGCCCATTAAGAATGTTCGTTGCCTGCTGAGCCGGAAAATGAAGGAAGAATACATAGAGTGAAGTGCCTACAAACATATAAAACGCCCATATCGGCAAAGAAGAGCCTACAGTTATCCATAAGGCTTTTTTGGCCTCTTTCATACTTTTAACTGCGAAGTATTTTTGCACAACCGTCTGATTACCGCTAAATTCTGTAAGCCATGTAACAAGTCCGAGGAAAAATAGCATAATTACAGTCTTATGGCTGAGCGAAAAACCCAATGGCAGAGGTGAATATTGCCCGTTGTTAAACTCCGAAAAAGACAATTTACCGCTTTCCCAGCCCGTAGAAAATATTTCTATTAATCCTCCGGGCACTTTCAAAATTACTGCAACCACACAAACAACCCCGCCGCCGGCCAGCAGTATCGTTTGAATTACATCGGTCCAGAGCACCGCATCAATTCCGCCCATTACAGTATATAATGCAACACATACGCCGGTGATAAGAATACTAAGAATCGGGCTAAATCCGGTCATTTCCTTTACAAGGAGACTAAGTAGGAAAAGAATTACACTTATGCGGACAAGCTGACTGATTATGAAGGAAAAAGATGCATAAAATCGAATCGGCTGGCCGAATCTCGCTTCCAGATATTCGTATGCCGACACACATTTAAATTTTCTAAAGAGTGGCAGAAAAACATAAGCAGCTATCAAAATTCCTACAGGAAGCGCAAGATTTGGTATATAGCGAATCCATGACGTTTTGAAGGAATCCGCCGGATATGCCACAAAAGTTACTGAACTGATGGAAGTACCGACCATTCCAAGGCCGATTACCCAACCCGGAAAAGACCTCCCACCCACAAAATATTCTTCGGTACTGGTGTTTTTGCGCGAAAAGTAAAAGCCGATTCCGGCCATTGCAGCAAAATAAAATATAATTATTAATCCGTCAATCCAGCTTATAGACATGAAACTTATTCAACTTTCTTCTAATTTATTAAATTCACAGGAATTTTCGTAAGTCCTATGATTTCTTTCGTAATACTGTAAGTTACCCAAATATTATCACCCACAACAATCGACCGAAAATATTGCGGTCCGCCTGACTTGAACAAACCATCATCACTTTTTGTCCGGTCGCTGTGCAGAAGCTGCCACGTTTTATCAAATATATAACCATCATTCGAAACAGTAATAAACATATCTTTTCGCCCCATACTGTTACAAATTATATACGGCCTCCCATCCGGCAATTCTCTCGCGTCAGGCTGCGCTGTTCCATAAAGATTCGTCAGATATGCCGGCGGACAATAATCATTATAATTCTCAATCTCCGCAGCATAATAATAACCCGGATTCGAAAGATTATCTCTTACCACCACCCATTTACCATCCGGCTTCTGATAAACCGCTATATGCGCTAATCCATTCAAACCATCTGCCGCCGCCCTTTTTGCTGAGGTCGAAGTAAAATAAGCCGTCCTGCTAAATGGTTCTGCCGCCGTATTCAAAACATCATTTCTAAATCCCCATACCGCATTTGTGAGCATCGCTGCATTATTATAAGGCTGCTGCAAAGCCGCCACAGGTCTGAAATTCCCCGGCGTCACTTCGATTTGCGTTTTGAACGACGATGCTTTATACATTATTGAATTCGGCTCAAGGTTATCCCCATTAATTTTCCATTGCTGATAAAAAGTCCCAATTTTCCACCATACATCAAGTGTAAAACCGCTTGCCGAATCATAGCTGTCCCGCCATTTATTTAATGGCACAGGAGAGCTTTGCACACCATGATATAAAGGATCATTTGTCCATCCATGAATCGCAAGCACATCGCCAATCGAATAAATTCTTCCGTTTATAACTTTCAATCCACCGCTTGTGAACAATTCCGAAATCTGAGCGGGATTATGATTATACAAACGCCTATTCACCAATACCGGCTGCGGCGCAATTTCAAAGAAGCTTTCATTTTCGTTCCAGTCTATATCGTTCATCTCTGCATCAAAAGTTCCGACTCTTGCAAGTATTCTTTCACCCGGACCATTTTCATCTTTAGCATGGTTCGTCCAGTAGACAATGAACTTATTTCCAATCATAATTATCTGTGGATGATGATTGTATGTTCCATGAAGCAGACTTTCATAGTATCCGTTTCCGCCCTCAGATATACATGCACTTGACGCAAGAGGACCATAAACATAAGAATGTGTAATCCCGTCAAGCTGCTGCAACCCAAGCCCCGAAACACCCGAATGAAAAGTTACAGGTTTTTTCCAGAATACAGGAATTTCCATCTTATGTGTTTGCAGCCATTTTTCTCCGAACATTGCCAAATCTTTGAAATCAACTTTGCAATCTTTATTTATATCTGCTGGTATTCCGTGGCCTGCCGCTATGACATCATTACAATCATCAATCGATGGAAGTTTTACCCAATCGTCATATAGTTCCCCGCCTGTCAAATTCATACTTGCATCGACACTCGCGCTAAGAGCCGAATTATAAATACAAATTTCATCGACTGAGCCTGCCATGTCCCTGTCAATTGAGGCCGTAAGTCCCGCCGCGGCAGTCGCCGTTGTCTGCGAATCAAAAACCAAACCGCTTTGAGATTGTTTTTTGCCATCGACGTAAAGATAAAGTTTTAGTCCGGATACCGAAGCTCCGAACCAATGCCAATTATCATCATTAAACGTATTATCTGAAAGTATAAGCTTATTTGCCGAAGGTCCATAAACCTGAAACCCTAATCTTCCGTCATTTTTAAAAATAAAAACCGCATACCCGCCCTGGTCAGATGCACCATTGCGAATAATCAAACCATGTCTTGCCGCGTTATTCGTCTTGAACCATCCCGTAATTGTAAAGTCATTCCGCCCAAAGTCCAGCGAACCCGCATCTCCGAGATTTACATAATCATTAAGATTGTCTGTCCACAATGCATTACCAAAATTCCTGTCCGCAATTCCCGCACCGCTTGGAACAAAATTAAATCTTGCTCCTGTCAGCGTTCCATTAACTCCGCCGACAGAATCCGCCAGAACAGTTGAACCGACTGTTTCATCGCAGTTCCATCGTGATATCAATTGAGCTTCCGCAAAACTGCACGCTATTATCAGTAATATCGTTGATATAAAAACTTTTACTCGCATTACTCATCCTTTAACTAATGAACCGACCGGCACGGTACAAAGTTCAATTAAAAAACTTTTTATCTCATCGATTCTATTATCATCTAATATAAGATACCTGTGATTCCCATTAGCATCATTAATGAAGCTGAAAGTGTTATTCTCATTCACCCGTACCATTCCCGGCCGTGATAACTTGAAATATTTATTCGGACAAACTGCCTGCAAAACCGCTGTCAAATCCCAGCATGGTCTGTCATAAGGCATTTGCTTGAAAATTTTATAAGCTTCAACGCCCGGATGCTCCTGCGCCCATTTGAAATCGTTCAAGATGCTCTCGGCAGGATAAACTATTTTTGCCCCGACTTCCCAACCCGCAAAAATGATTTTGCCCGGCCAATTGTTTATAACATTTCTCGATGATACGATATCTTCTGCGATGTTATACTCGGCGAAACAATCTTTTCGGCTTGCAAGTGCTTCGTTACTGAAATTACCACCCATGCAGCAAACGCATTTTACTTTTCTCATAACAAGCTCGATACCGGGCAAATCTGAATACTCATCTGCCTTGGAAATTAACAATTCTGCAAGATTAGACAATAAACCTATTGAAACGATCACAACTGAGTTATCCGCATTCTCCGCAAGAATTTTTCTCAAAAGAGAAACCGATTCATAATATTCATTCTTTTTTCGTAATTCCGAAAATCTTTCACTTATTTGTTTTATAAAAGTTCCGTCACCTGAGCTTAAACCGTTTCTCGTATAACCGATTGGTATCTCCGATCTCTGGTAAAAAGCGTTTATAACATCCGTCAAAACAGCGGAATATAGATTGCTCTTGTTAATGCTCACTGCAAGTAATTCGCAGCAGTTTCTTGACATCAGTGTATGAATCATCATCAGTGCAAGCACGTCATCGATGTCATTGCCGATATCTGTTTCGAGTATTATTTTTGTTCTATGCTTTTCGACCATTATTATATACAGCTTCTGATTTAATTGTTTTCTCTTCTATATCCAGAATTTTCATCTTCGCGTTCAGGCTGAAATTATCGAGCTTTGCGAAAAAATCTTCAAAAACATTATCTCTTTTTATATCTGTTACAGTTTTGCAAATCGCCCCGCGATTTTCCGTATCCCATGTTTTATCATCTTTAAGCCCCGGCCTGCCCGTAATAACAGCCTGCATCCAATTCCTATTGACAAGATAGGCGATATTTGCGATATCCCAGATTGGCTTGGATTTAAGTGAATATGTAATCAGATGTTTGTCAAAGATTGAATATAAATAATCGCCTATTTTGCCCCTGCCTTTTACATTGGCTTTTATATCCGGCAAAGAAGTTTGAAGTTTTTCAGAAACGTTTTTGCATGGTATATGAACTAATGGAACGCAGCTTGTGAACAAAAATTTCGATGCCTTAAAATCCTGATTAAGGTTATATTCCGAAGCGGTATGCCAATCGTAAGGATGTCCGCCAAGCCAAACCACGACAATTTTCTTCATTATTTCAGGACTCATCATAATCGCAGATACAATATTGCTAAGCGCACCGATTGAAACGACGTATAATGGCCTGCGTTCAGTATAGTTCTTTGCAAGTTCTATAAGATGTAAAGCTGCCGGACTTTTCACCGGAGTATTTTCATTTTGAAGATAGTTTTCTGACCCCTTCAGAACTTCTGTTTTATGGCTCAAATGCATCTTGTCCAGGACTCGTATGATTTCCTGGTAACTTTTTTCCATTCCGTCAGCCGGATTTTCAGAATTTTCATTAAAGAAAGGCGCTGCGTAAAAAGCCTTTACGTTTAATTGTTCAGGTGACAGCATCGCGTAAGTAATCGCGAACTGATCGTCAATTTCATTAAACGCATCGGTATCAATCACAATATCAACTTTACCAATGGGAAGTTTCAGCATGGCACTCAATGTTGCATCGGCAATGTTTGTTAATTTACTTTGCATCTGTTAAACCCATTTCCACTTGAACAAATTTTACTTCACGTCTGTTTTTATCATACACAAATGTAAGTTTATCTTTATAAATTAATCCGCACGGATAAGCCAATTTGCCGTCCGTCAGCAAATCTTTTTTAATTTCCCAGCTTTTCATTTCATCACTGCTAATCCACAGCGACATTGGATTGCGAGCACCCCGCTGCCCGACCTTACCTCCTGTCGGATTGTGCAGCAAGCCTATTCTGCCGTCTGCCAGTTTTATCAGGCAAGTCAGCGAACTTGGATTTGGAATATCTGTCTGCCATGCCTGCGTCCATGTTCTTCCGTTATCTTTGCTGTCTGCTCGCCACAGGAATCCGCCCCATTCGGCACGCATAAGCATTGCGATTGTTCCGTCTTTGAGCATAATTGCCGTAGGCTCAAGCAGCCCAAGCGGCCTGTTCCCTATATAGCCGTGTTCAGAAAATTTTATAGAGCTTTCATCCTCTGCAATAAAAACACAGCAACCATGCAAATATCTGCCGAACTTTCCGGGATCGCTTGCTTTATCATTAGGATCAAAAGGCTCCAATAAATGTCCCTGCTTTTCATTTTCAACTAACGCAAGTTCTTTAACAGAAGCAGTAAGCGGCTTTTCTCTTTTATCGAAAAATCCGCCAACATAAAGATACTTCCCATCCAGCAAAGCTATCGGTCCCGGCCCGATGAATCCATTTTTATTATGGAGATTGAACCGTTCAGGCTTTGACCACGTTTGACCGTTATCAGCCGATTCAATTTTGAAATAATGCCATTCGGTATATTCCATCTCTGAAGGCCAATGTGCACCCAAAGCGATTACTTTGCCGTCATTGGTTTTATGCATATTTGTCACTATGCCTGCCATTTGGCCGGAAGGTATCAATATTTTAGGTTTTGACCATGTTTTGCCGCCATCGCTTGAACGGGCCAGTAAAAAGCAATTATCTGTTGCCGGCTCTTTTGCGCTTCCGCTAAGCCAGCCGCAAAGCAAATCGCCGTTTGGACAATCAACTATTATCGCCCCGCAGGCAAGTCTATATGTTACGTCATTAAAGTCCCAGCCTTTATTGCCGTCGAAAACAGTATATTCTGTAATACTGATTTCATCTTTGCCGTTCTGCAAATCACTCCCCTGCGCACAAACTGCTAATAAAACAAGTATCAGTAATTGAATTTTCTTTTTATACATTTGAATAATTCTCGTTCTATGTTCTGTTACCAGTAATATGGCCTTGAAGACATATCATTATGGCTGTATCTGCTTCCCGTAACTTTGTCGTCAGGCTTTTGACTGTTTTTTCCCATTTTGTCGGGCTTTACGTTTTCACTATGACCATCGGCATAGATACGATTGCTGCTTTTAAGCATTTTCAGATACTCTGTAAGCGTTCGAACCTGGATATGTCCCCCAGAATGATTTGACCATCCGCCCCATGTATCGCCAATATGAAAATTGTTTCTATCCACAAGAATAATTTGCCTGCCTTTCGCTTTATTCAAATTCGAGGGAGCGGCACTATCATCAAAAATATATCTGCTGTATCTGCCATATTCCGCAAGCCCCGGCAGCCAAAGCATATTGACATTCCAGTCGCCTGCATGTGTATCAGATGGGTATTTTATTGGATCTATGTAATAAGCCTTATATTTGGACATAGGACAATCAAATACATCGGTGATGCCTATATAAGGTTTCATAATATCTATACAGCCTTTTTCCGGCCATGAATATGGTGTTGAATTTTTCCAATAATCGGGTTTTAATTTGTCAGGATACCTCGTGAGCAATTTTCCGTTATAAGCCTGAGCGTAAGCTATCATTGAAAGGCCTATACTCCGCTGTCGGGTCATACAAACGGTGCGTTTACCTAAATCTCTTGCTTTACTGAGAGCAGGCATAAGTACCGCCAGCAGCATTGCTATAATTGAAATAACAACCAATAACTCGACTAAAGTAAAACCTTTTTTATTTTTGGCCGATCTCATATTTTCCCATTCTATTAAATAAGATATTTGAATGCTGCGGGGCCTCCCGGAGATCCCCGCAGCTAAATATCATTCCTTACTGCCACGAATGCTGACAACCTTCATCTGTCGGATCATTGCAGGTAAGCCATTGAAGCGAGAACTCTGCGAAATCTTTAAAATCAACCGTACAATCCTGATTTAGATCCGCTTCGTTGCCGTATCCTGCCTGCCAGACTTCATCACATATTGTTGGACCTTGTGCGCTTAGCCCGTGCCATACAAAATACAATTCGCCAGCTACCAGTGCATTATCCTGATTAAGCGTCGCTGATAAAGATGTGTTATACAAACCAATATCATCGACTGAGCCTGCCATATCCATATTGATAAAAGTGCTCTGTCCGCTGACAGTGGCGGTTGTTCCCGGATCGTATGTTACTCCGCTCGCTGTTTGCAGAACGCCGTCTATGTAAAGATAAAGCGTTTCACTATTGACCACCCCTGCGAACCAGTGCCACTTGCCGTCATTAAGAACATTGTCTGATATGACACTTTTATTGGCTGTTGGGCCGAAAACTTCAAAGCTGATACTTCCATTATTTTTAAGTATAACAACGTCAAAGCCGCCTATGTCCCACCAGCCGTGCCTTAAAATACAGCCGTGTCTTGCGTAATTGCTGCTGTTGAACCATCCGGTAATTGTAAAATTACTTTTACCAAAATCAAATGCATCCACTTCGCTGAGATTGGCTCTGTCATTAAGATTGTCCGTCCATAATGCATAGCCGTAATCGCCGTCAAGACCTGCTCCGCTTGGAACAAATTTCATCCTGTTTGGAGGCGGACCGTAAGTCTTATCTTCAAGTACCCCGTTAGCTGTGCCTATTCTGTCCAATACCAATTGATCTGTTTCATTTTGATCGCAGCTCCAGTATGCGACCTGTGCTGCGTTTACTATTCCCGCCAGTAAAATCAGCACTAATACTATAGATGAATTTCTAAACTTTTGCATGTTATACCCCTTTTATTAATATAAGTTATTATTTTTTTCTGAAAATCCCCAAAAATATTCCTGCCGATACGAACACTAATGTAGTCGGCTCTGGAACAGGACTTTGCCAAACGTTATAAAGCCCGCCGCTTGTCAATGCATTACCGCTTACTGTACCTGAAAGTGCGTTATCAAAGAGTGCGATATCATCAACATAGCAAACCATATTTCTTGCAATATATCCGATTCCCGTTGTCGAAGCAGTTGTCGCCGCGCCATAGCT
>MHXZ01000068.1 GCA_001825665.1 Planctomycetes bacterium GWF2_41_51
TACAAATCCTCATCCAGCAGCATATTATTGCTCGTCATAACAATATTGCTGTCCATCGCCTCGCCGAACCCGTTACAATATCCATTCATCTCGATATCGACTTTGCCGTGCGATGCTTTCATATTTTTCATTTTCATACTTGTTTCTGTAACATCGATTTTGCCCGCAAGATGTTCGACAAGATATGGAAATTGGTAAAACTGAATTGAGATATCTTTGCAGTCAAGGAAACCGTCGCAGCGTGTCTTTGCGATTTCTTTCGCTCTGCCCGTAAGGACAACATCAAGTCCGAGCCTGCCCTGTGGATTAAAATTATCAAAAAACACTTGCAGCAACGGTATGAAACTCTCGAAGATCCTGCTCCCGAACGCAAAGCAATTATCCGCCGGGTCGCGCCTGATATTCAGGTCTTTCATCTTCACCCCGAACACAAATGCAGGATCAGTCTTGTAATCAGTTATTGTACCGTTTACATCAATTATCGTCTGCGGCCCGATAGCAACGCTCGATTTGCCGAATGTAATTTTATTCTCATCAATAATTATATTAGAATAAAAACTGTTTACGTTGCACTTGCTTCCGAATAGCGCCAGCTTAAGCCTCGGCAAATTGCCCTCAACAGAAATCTTCTGTACATCCTTTTGCGTCCATTTGACAGTTATACTATTGCCCGCTTTTTCTTTAGGATTGTCTTCGGTTACATTAAACAGCATTTCTCCGTTTTCAGCTATTGCCGTCGTATGTCCCCCGTTGATATTGCACGAAACGGTTTTAATTTCCACACCCTTATTGATTTGTGCAAATTTTATTTCTCCCCGTTTGAATCGCAGTTCCGGAAGTATCTGCCCCTTCTTTTTCGCCGGCACTTTCAGCGATGCCACGTTCCATTCTTTTTTGTCCCCGTTAAATTGAATATTCACTACAAAATCCGAAATCCTCACTCGGTCAAGTTTCGGACTGAATTTCAAAAAACTCCATGGCGAAAAATATGCATCAAGTCTTTTCGCCGTCAATATCGCGTTATCAGGTTCGAGTTTCACCAGCGGCCCAATGCTGATATCCTTGAAACTGATTCTGCCGCTCAAATGAAATGCTACATCGTTAATATCCACACGTGCGCCGGTCAATTGCTTCAACTGACTTATTGCAACAGGTTTCAACAAATTCCCGCCAAGATTATACAAAAACCACAGCACTACTGCCGCGATTATTATAACTATCCACCTGATTATTTTTCTATTTTTTTTTGTCACTGTTCGCTAATCCTTGCTTTAGGCCCGCATACAGGAAAAATTTAAATTTTCGATTTCTTTATCGCTTTATCCGCAATGTCTTTCCTGTAATACGCTTTATCAAATTTAATTTTCGCAACACCCTCATAAGCCTTAGCCTTAGCGTCCGCAATTGTATTGCCAAGCCCCGTAACCCCCAGCACTCTTCCGCCCGCGCTCACGATTTTACCATCCTGTTCAGCAGTCCCCGCATGAAACACCATCACATCTTTATCGCTCTCCGCTTCTTCAATTCCCGTAATCACTTTCCCTTTCTCGTAATCGTCCGGGTATCCGCCCGATGCCATCACAACACAAACCGCCGCTCTCTTATCCCATTGCAGCGTTACATCATCAAGCTTTCCATCACACGTCGCAAGCATCACTTCAACCAAATCGCTTTTAAGCCTCGCCAATATCGGCTGCGTCTCAGGGTCGCCAAACCGAACATTAAACTCCAGAACCCTTGGCCCGCCCTGTGTCAGCATAACACCCGCGTATAAAATACCTCGATATGGAGTTCCGTTCCTGTTCATCCCGTCAACTGTAGGAACCAGAATTTCCCGAACAATCTGATCCATCATTTTCTCTGTAACAACCGGTGCCGGACAATATGCCCCCATTCCGCCCGTATTAGGTCCTGTGTCGCCGTCCCCGATCGCCTTGTGGTCTTGCGCACTTTCCATAACATAAATATTTCTGCCGTCAACAAAGGCAAGTATCGAAGCTTCCTGTCCCAGCAGTTTATCTTCAACAAGGATTTTTTCGCCCGCCTTGCCGAAAATTTTACCTTCCATAATCTTTTCCGCCGCGATAATTCCCTCCGATGGCTCATCGCAAACAAAAACGCCCTTTCCCTTCGCAAGCCCCGTCGCCTTGATTACGACCGCTTCATCTCTGCTTGCGATATACGATTTGGCATCCTGAAAATTATCGAAAATTCGGCTCTCCGCCGTGGGAATAGAATTAGTTTTCATTATCTGCTTGGAAAAAGCCTTATCCGCCTCCAGTTGTGCCGCCGCTCCGCTCGGCCCGAACGCCTTTATCCCCGCCTTTTCAAACATATCAATCAATCCCGCCGACAACGGGTCTTCCGGTCCGATAATCGCCAATCCAACTTTCATTTCCTTGGCAAAATTGAGCAGCTTGTCATATTCATTGACTCCAATATCAATATTTTGCCCGCATCTCGCCGTCCCGGGGTTCCCAGGTGCTATGTAGAGCTTCTTTATCTCTTTTGACTTCGCCAGCTTCCACGCAATTGCATGTTCACGACCGCCGTTTCCTACCAATAATACGTTCATTTTTACCTCAATTTAAAAATTAGAAACGCTAATTTACCATAGCACGCACGCTTTCTCAAGCGCCCTTTATAATAGGATTTACGCACTAATTTGAGGTTGATACGTAAATTATCGTATGTTATACTTTAATTTGAGCTATTTTATTGATTTTTTTATGGAGAATCGCTATGAACGGCAAAACTCTTAATTTGTTAGTCATCACTCTGGCTTTATCTTTTATTTTTGGCACTGCCACACCCGCAAATGCTAAACTTTTCGAAAAGAAAGAAAAGCCAAAACAGGTTAAAGAAGAATCAGCCCCGAAAGAAAATGAGACAAAAAAAGAGTCGCTTGTCCCCGCTTCAAAAGCAAAAATCAAGATTGATAACCCCGTTTATGATTTCGGCGAAATAGCACCGGACAGTATGAATGAGGCCAAATTCGCTTTCAAAAACGTTGGCGAAGATATCCTGAAAATAGACCATCTTCAGGGCACCTGCAAATGCACTGTTCCCGACTTGGCGAAAAAAGAATATGCCCCCGGCGAAACCGGCGAAGTCACCGTCCAGTTCCACGCCCCCAAGTACCAGGGCCCAACTTCTCAGCACGTTATCGTCTTCAGCAATGACGCGCAAACACCAAGAGCCGAATTGGAAATCAAAGCCTATATAAAACTCGCTGTCCACGTTTCTCCTGAAAATCTAAACCTCTCGCTTCTCGACCCAAACGCCGGCGCCCAGCCGATTACTTTCGTTTCCACTGATAATGAAAAATTCGCAATAACTAAAATCGAGTCCACTGGAAACGTCATTTCATTTGATTTCGATCCGAACAATGTTTCAGAAAAACACGTTCTCGAGCCAATCGTTAATACGACATATCTTCGCAATAATCTTTCCGGCGCAATATCATTCACCGTTAATCATCCTAAATGCAAAGACCTGCGCGTTCAATGGACATCTCTAAAGGAGTTCGAAGCTTCGCCGTCAGTCATCATTCTCCGAAACGCAAACCCAGGCGAAATCCAAAAAAGAAGCATTTACCTGACAAGCAATTATAATCAGCCTATCGTCATTGAATCGGTTACTTCCGACAAGGGAATCGTAAAAGTTACAAATCAGGTTCAGACCGAAAACAGGTTCCAGTTCGATGTTGACATCGTTCCACCCGCAAAGGAGGGCCAACTCCGCGTTTTCTCTGATACGCTGCACATTAAAATCAATGGCAAGGATGAGATCAATATCCCCTGCCGTGGCTTTTACAAAAGCAACTAAATAAGATGATAACTTGTCCGCATTGCGGCAAAGAATTCGATGAGAGAAACAAACCCAAAGGGAAGTGGTATTTCTCTAATTATTGGGTAATAATCGCACTCCTTTGCGCCGGCCCGCTCGCACTCCCGCTCATTTGGTTCAACCCCAATTACACAAAAATCACAAAATGGGTTGCGACTATAATAATTATCATCGCCACTGTTTTCATTATTGTTTTGTCAGTTAAATTAATCGCTATTTTAATAGAACAATTTAAAAATATTACCCAGCTTATATCATTTGATTTTTCAAATCATTCAGGTATAATAGGTTGCTTATAAATTTTGGATGACAATTTATGGGTAAAAAGTTATACATCGGCAATTTAGGTCCGGGCGCAACACAAGAACACTTGCAGGCTTTATTTTCAGTTTTCGGCAAAGTAAAAAAAGCCTACATAGTCAACGATAAGGACACTGGCAAAAGCAAGGGGTTTGGTTTTGTCGAAATGAGCAGCGACACCGAAGCAAAAGCCGCCATCGAAGCACTCGACGGCAAAGACTGCGGCGGTTTCACCGTCAAAGTCAACGAAGCTAAAGGAAAATGACAAATTGACATTTATGTCAATTGTCATCCTGAGCTTCCTGTGGCGAAGGATCTCGTCAGCTATTGATTATCTCAATCAATTTCTTATGTACTTTCTTATTCGCTGCCAAGACTTTAAACGGTTCACCGTTATAAGCATTCATATCTACCGGCCAAAGACTCTTTCCCTGCCAGTCTGTAACAGCAGCCCCTGCCGCTTCCGCAATAAATGCGCCGGCCGCGATGTCCCATAGTTTCGGATTATTCATCACACCCGCCACAAACGACCCTTTTGCGACGTATGCAAGATGAAGCGCCGTCGTCCCAAGGCTTCTGCATCGCAGCATTCCCTGCAATCGCGTGATCCATCCCGGCACACCTTCACTGTACAAACTCTCAATACCTATCGTCTGGTAATATTCGATATCTTTATCATTCACCTGGATACGTGCATCATTGAACAGCGCTGGCCCGTCCCCCGCCGCCGTAAACATCGAATCCGTCGCAGGGTCATAAATTACACCCAGCACCGGTTTGCCATTATTGATTATGCCGATACTTACCGCGAAACTTAAAATTCTTTGCGAATAATTATTTGTCCCATCAATCGGGTCAATCACCCACCATATATCATTATCGCCGCGCGGAAGCTGCTTGGAAAGTTTATTGTCTTTCCCTTCTTCAGCTATAATGCCGTGCGAAGGAAAATTCTGCATTATATTATCGATGATGATTTTCTGACAGTGCGCATCGGCTTCAGTTACAAGTTCGGTATCGCTTTTAGCGGTGGTCTTGACATAATTAATCTCTTCCATCGCGTTCTGCCCCGCCAGCCTCGCCGCTACTACAGCTACTTCCAATAAATTTCGTATATCTTTATTATCTATAGTCATAATGGAATATTATACCCGTTTCTCAGAAATTTAAAACCTTAAAAATTCACTGGAAGCGGGAATATATAAAAGGCCGGCCGGAACAGCATAAATCATCATATATCATAGCTCTTTTAGCGTAAATGGGGTTCAAACCTTTTACTCTTTGGCAACATGTTATTTGAAATTTATTATTTAAATTCTTCCAGATATTTCTTAATTTTTTGCTTTTCCTGCTCTCTGAAGCAATGGAAAGGTTCTTCTATAAAGTCGCTGCAAATGTTCATCAGATTCAAAGAACATTTTACTCCCTTTAGAAAACTTGAACTGTGTTTTCCTGTACTGTAAATTGTTGTGCTGCAAACTACTATTCAGCGATATTACACAACTAAAAATATTCACGAGGCAAGAAAGGCAATGTGGGTACTTGCTGGTTTTTGCATTCCGATATGGGCGTTCTATATGTTCTTGGAACTGCATTATATGTTTTCTTTATTGTGTTTCCTGCTGGTCCTGCTTCTGAAATGCTCGACAGAACTCGCAAGGCAGAGCAAATACTTCCATATTTCATTATAAACTATTTACCAAAAGGTTGATTGGTTTAGTACTTGCATCCGCTCTGGCAGCGGCTATATCTTCATTAAGCGCGAATATAAATTCAATATCAGCAACTTTCGTGGTGAATATATATATATATATAGACGATATATTGCAAAAACAAAAAATGATAAACATTATTTGCGTATCGCGATTATGATGGCAAGTCTGGCTTCTGCACTGATGATAGTTGGTGCGATAATTATAGTTGACATCAAAACTACGACGCTTCAGGATGCGGCCAATATTTTAACATCTCTGCTGGGTGGCGGTATATTGGCTATATATATGGTTGGATTTTTTACAAAGCTCGGCGATTGGCGTGCAGTATTAATCGATTTGGCTTTCACATGACTTTTACTGTATGGACAGTTTTTGCTCAAAGACAATTATTACCAGAATGGCTCAATGTACCGTTTGAACTTTATTATACGATAATGGTTGGCAATATAATAATGTTTGTAACAACTGTAATTGCATCTTTTGTCTTACCAAGGAAACACTCTTTATCTCATGATTTAACAATCTGGACGCACAAACAAGAGTCTTTAGAAATTAGACCCGAAAATACCGCACACTTGCTAAAAAATCCTGAATAAATCTGTAGAGCAAGAAAGGCAGTAGGGCATCCAGCAAGAAAGGATACCACTGGTATACTGTATTTCGCAAGACATATCCAAAACAAAAAATAGCTCAAAGGCTTATAATTTGCCAATACTCTCGCCAGTTTGAATTTAGTTCCGGCGCATTGGGCGTGCCTTCAAGCTCCCAATACTCTGCCCAATTTTCACCCGTTCCACCTACGCATTAACCGGATGGACCAAATTTTCAAGCTCTTTGCCGCAAAGCAAAAACGCACGAGGAACATGGAAGCAACCTTTCCATTTTCCGCCTTTAGACTGAAACAAAACTTCTCCGCGTTTGTTTAGATAGCCGAACCATTCGCCATATTTTCTGTCATAAAAATGCTGCCAGGAATAATCGTGCACCTTCTCAAACCACTGCCAATATTCTCTTTTGCCGGTAGCTGCGTAAGCCTTTAGAAGAGCCACCAGCGTTTCAAGATGAACCCACCAGAGTTTTTGATCCCATTCGAGCTGCTGTGTTGGACGTCCTTGAATATCCATAAAATAAAAAATGCCGCCGTATTTTTTGTCCCAGCCATATTCAATGGTATTAAGAATTATATCGCAGCATTTTTTCGTCAAATCTTTATCAGTGCGGCGTTTAGCAATATCCATCATAAACCACATTGCTTCAATGCCATGGCCGGGATTTATTAATCTGCCTTCAAAACAATCAATCTTTTTACCATCAGGCGCAACATTTTCCAAAAGCAAACCTGACTTTTTATCATAGAACAATTCCGTCACTTCCTTAACGCACATATCCAGCGCAGAATCGAGATGTTCGGCTGACAAAAGCCACTCCAATTCGAGCGACAGGTTAGCCAATATCATCGGCACAGCCATTGTAATCATAGGCCTTGAGCCGGGGATGGCTTTTGTATAGCGTCCCTTCGGATTGGATTTGCGTTTTAGAATATTTCGATAAGTATTCAACGCGATTGTTTTTGCCTTTTCATCTCCGTTTGCCAGGGCATACTGACTGAAAGCCATCGCTGCGAAACAATCGCTGAAAATATTATAAGGAGCTATAAGTGAGGTTCCTTTCCTATCAAGCGAAAAATACCAATTCCCGTCTCGATCCATTCCATTTTTAGAAAGGAAATTCGCGCCGAGCTTTGCGATATCAAGCCATTCTTTTTTTTGTTCAAGTCTATTGAATAGAACCGAGAACATCCAAACCTGCCTGCATTGAAGCCAGATAAATTTATCAGTATCGTAAACTTTGCCTTTATTGTCTAAGCAGGTAAAATATCCGCCATACTGCTTATCAAGCGAATGTTTTGACCAAAAATCGATTACTTCTAATAAAGCCGCTTTATAGAAAGCTGCAAATCTTTTAAAATCTTTCTTTTCCGTCATTTTCATCTATCAATCGCAATATAACCATAAAAGGCTAATTTCATATAAATCATAAAAATCTATTTTTCCATCCGGATAATTATCCGGGCCGGTAATATCGGCAAAAGTCATCTGCTGGTTCCAGAAGTCTGCAAGTATTGAAAAATCAGCCATATTAACATAACCATTTCTGCTTAAATCCGCTTTGGGATCATTGATTGTAACAGCTTCAAAACAGGTGCCTAATCGCAGTTCATCGAAATCGGTTGAATATCTTCCAAATATTTCCACTCTTAAAAAATGCAAATCATCTATTGTTATTACCATATCGGGTGTCCCCAAATCGGATTCCTTTGATAATGGCGGATTCAGCCAGACTTTTACTGTATCCTGTAAACTGCCGAACTCTATTTTTGCCAAATACATAACAACCTGGTCTGTGCAGATAGCTGATTCAGCAACATTGCCGTCGGCCCAAACAGCCCAATTAGATTTTTGAGCAATCTTTCCGAGCCTTAATGATTCATCCAATTGCACATACGCCCATCGGTCGCCTCCGATACAGGCGGCAGATTGCGCAAGAAAACTGAGCCAAATATTTTTATTATCTGTTCCGAACTGTCCATTGGTTATATAGTTTTGAGGTGCATACCTGGTATCAATATAGCGAACACATTTTGAAGTTGGCCCGGCGGAAGTTCGCAATTGATTGCCATTTGTCAGCAGTTTTCTGCCAGATGAATCAGAAAATGATAATGGTTCAATCTTTGGCCCAGATTCAGAGCCTGGAAAAACAGCTATGCCGGTCAATCTTGTCGCATTTTCCAAATCGTCATGCCAGGCGGATCTCCAGCCAAATCCTCCGTTTAACCCGTCAAGTCCGCCATTTGGAGGGACAGGATTCGAATCTATCCCCCATTGGCTGAAAGGATAGTCAAAGCCTTTGTATGCGATAAGCGTTCTTGGTATAAATGCGACAGGTTCAGAATACGCATAAACACCTATATTATTACCGACCAGTCGTTGCGTGCCATTTGGAGGATGATTCAAAATAACTGCGCTGCCATTTTCTGCGGCTTTTATCATAGTAGTTGAACCGCCGCCATCAAAGTTTATCCCATTTGCTGCTCCAAAGCGCTGAAGCCATTGCGCAGTTTCGTAATATGTTGCTCCTTCGCTATATCCGTCCTGACGGCCGTCAATTGCGATAAAAAATAAATATCTTCCTTCAACAGATGTGCCGACAGCCGTGCGAGGTTCAGGATCACCACCCGTATCAACAAGAATTACATTATCCCCAAGCAGTATTGGTCCGCCAGCAACTGCGTTTTTAATGCCAACAAGACTTGAAACTTGAGAATAATCAAGAAACGTTACAATGTTATCAGCGGAGATAAGCATTACAGCAGTACCTTTTATGTTCCCATTTGGAATATTGTACGAAATAAGATGAAAATCTGAAATTGCCAAACCATCAAGGTTTTTATTCTCTACACTGCTTGAACAGCAGGGACTAAAATAATTCGCATTTATAGCAGCCTGAAGCTCATATTGTTGTAAAAAATTACCTGTAGTTTGGCTGACAGTTTCCAACGGTAAGGCACCATTTGAAGGTGTGGTAAAAAAAGAGATTTCTGGATTATCGAGGTCTATCTTCAAAACGTTAACTTTCTGTAAACGTACCTCATAAGCGTCTGCTCGTCCGGTTGCATGGTAAATGCCGGGATGAAGTTCCTGCCATTGACTAATTGCGATAGCAGCGAAAGAGAACCTGACAGCTATGCCGCAAAGAATCACCAAAAAACAATTTATTTTATTCACTTAATAGCACCTTAAATTTGAATCAGTAATTGATTCAAGGCTGTAATGTAATTTCAGTCAAAACTGCATCATGGTCGGAGACTGTATTGCTAATTACATCCCCAAAATTCACCTGCTCATCACAATCATGATTAATAAATACAAAATCAATTTTACCATCCGGAGGGTCATTTATCACATCTAAAATTGAATGATTAAAACTGTCTATAAAAACATTTCTAAGCCTTTTAAAAGGAATATTGTAATATCTGAAGTTAAAATCACCTGTAAGGAATTTATTACCGGGGTAAAGAGCAAAAATATCCATGAGTTCGTCTACCTGCAATACCTGTCCCTCAGTCGTTCCAAAAGTTATATGTGTATTTGCAATTGTGTAAACTTTTTCTTTGATTTTTATTTTCGCTACAATACAGGAACGAGTTTCTTCAGATTGATATTGCGGCAATGCGTGGTTAGTCACGGAAATTATAGGGTATTTACTGAGAATCGCATTGCCATAGGCGCCGCTGTATGAAGCCCCCCCGAAACTGAAACTCATACCCAGTTCGTTGGCCAGCAAGGCTGCCTGGTTTACGTAATTACTGCGAGCCATACCATTGTCAACTTCCTGTAAACCAATAATGTCTGGGCCGATTTCTTTAATGAAATTTGCTACAGTGCTTAGAGATGCTGTTTGACAGGCTTGGATATTAAAACTCATAATTCTGACTACATTGCTGTTTTTTTCAGAATACAAATCAGATACTTCCCTGCTGCTTAGTGGATAACTATAAAACATGGCATCATCAATCAAGCCATCAAAGTGATAGTCATAATTTGGCGCAGAGTCATTTGCGCCGGCACCTATCAAAAATGGAATACTTGTACCGACATTATCATTGTAAGTAACATTTTGTGAACCTATCAGCTTACCGTCAATATATAGTCTCTTTGTGCCAGTTATATTGCTGCCGGAAGTACCAGTCTTTTGGAAAGTAACTAAAAGGAACGTCCATTTACCTTCTACAACCGTTGGGCCAATAAGTTTATTCCATGTTGTGCTGCTTCCTGTCCAAAAAGACCATTTATTAGTGTTATCCGCATAAAGAACCCATCCGCTATAGGCTGTGTCAGCAGTGCTGCGATTGCTGAAAACAGAACGATATACGCCGCCGCTGCCGGGAGTAACCTTCACCCATGCAGCAGCGGTAAAATTCTCCGGATTCAATGCTGAAGAATATGACCGCAGCATACCATAGCCCACACTTGAGCCGTACATATTCAGTGATTTTGTGTCAATCGCAGCATCAGTATAAATTACTGACCTGCTCGGCAGGGCTGACCCATTGTGATTGCCCATTGTATCATTAAGATTATTATCATATTTCCAATGTGCCGTCCGCCTGAATCCTTTCATTGATACATTATCAACAACTGCTATAGCATAGTCAGAAGGACTGTAGGAAGTTTGATTGTGAAATCTGACAGCAATCGGATTAGAAGGCAGTACTGTTGAATCTAAACTGAAAACAACTGTTCTGGAAACTATCATATCCACATTGGGATGTTGACTTGAATCAACTCCGGGAGCTGATATTATCAATGTTTCGCCAGCTATCTCCGAATTAGTGGTAATATCCCAAAGTGAAACCCGAACTACGATATTTGCTGTGGAATGATAATCATTTTTATAGCCGATGTAAAATGAAGCTTCATACCTGTCGTAATCATTTGCGGTTATGCCGTCCAATATCTGCTGAATGCAAACAGTACCATCGGAAGGCATTGTGGCTGCGCGCCCGTATATTATACCAGTGCCTTCATTATAAGTTCCTGCTCCAGGCAGAAAATATGCACCTCCACCGGGCTCATCCCAATTTGTTGCTGTTTGGCCGTCAGGCCCGGTTTCAAAACCAGGATTAGAAATTGTTATGGTATCCGCATTTAAATCAGCAATAACAAAAGAAAACAAAAAAACTATAATAAGCTTAAAAAATTTAACTTTATTGAAGTTCATAAAACCTCCTTGCTTAGTTAGACTAAAACTCTTACAGGCAGTATCACAATACTGCTGCTTAAAAAACTTTGTTTTTACATAAATGTTGATATCAACAATATCAAAGATGTCTTACTATGCTCTAACGGCCGGTATAAGTACCGTCTAATTATCTATCTCACATATATTTGATAATTGGCTCGCTTCGCGGCTGCAATCCGCAACTTTGACTGCTCCTTCATTGGCATCTGCTCCCATACGTTTCATGTGCCAATCAAATAATCTTTTAAAGATAATTATGAAAACAATCACACAAATAAGAATAAAAACTGCGGCAATATATCTGCCAACATAAAGCAGCGACAAGCCAAGGATCAACAATGACATCCAAATAAATCCACAAAGTACTGTGCACAGACCGCCGGATATCAATCCCTTTGGCGTGTTGAATGTATGTCCTTCCAATTCAAGTTGTTTTTTTATAGGCCCCCAATATCCCATAGGTTTTGCTTTTAAATAAAACTTTTTAAGAACACTCATATCCTCGGGTTGGGTAAGCAATGTTACAATAAACCACACAAGCGTATTTATCACAACACAGATCGCAGCCTTCAGCAATCCTAATTGCTGCTGCATAGTGCCATCCATTGCCATATGCTGCTGCCACCAGTCGAAATTTTGTAAAATAAAACCTGATGATAAATATATAACAGGACCGAAAACATTGGCGGTAATCCATGAATATATGTTAATCCGCCACCACCACCACTGTGCCCAATTCATCAAGGCAACTGAACTGAATAATCCAATAACCGTTATAGCAATACCTATAAGACTGGTAGCAAAATAAACCACCATTATCGATGCAAGCATAATTACAAGCATAAATATACGCCCGAACCATACCTGATGAGTCCGTAAATAATTTGATTTTGTCAAAGGAATAGCTACATCATTAACCAGTGTCTGTGAACCATAACTTAAATGACCGCTTATAGTAGACATTACCGCTGCTACCAATGCGGCAAGCGCAATTCCTCTCATTCCTGTCGGCAAAAACTCGGAAAGCATCATTCCGTAAACCATTTCTCTTTCGACGGGACCGGCCGTATAAAGTTTCGGATGAAGAGCCAAAGCACCCAAGGCAGGCAGAGTCAGTAAAAGCAGTATCACAAATAATGCCATAAGGCCCCAAATACTTACTTTTACTGCTTCTTTAGAACTGCTGCACGACAGAACCCTTTGGCCTTCAAACTCGACCGTTCCGCCTTTACCTATCGTTGCCAAGAAAAACCAGCCCAATATTATAAGAGGACTGAGTGCTCTGTGGCCCATAACAGGCATAATGGATAATATCTCACCGCTCTTTTCCGGCATAGCCGCTATAATACTATCAGCTAATCCCTGCGGCCCACCAAATCGCACCAGTACCGTTACACAAAGAATGACACTGGCGAAAATTATGACCATGGCCTGCAGAAAATCCGTAATCAGTACGCCTGAAAAACCGGCGATCCATATATATAACAAAAGCATGGGGATTATGATCAGCAGCGTGATTGTCTTATCTTCTATGTGCAGATAAGGTGCCAATATCATATGGATTCCAAGAAGACCCGCGCCTATCCACGGTATCATCCCAAAACACACTGACCATAAAGAAGTGTACAGCCTTACAAATATTCCGCCTCCGCCGCTAAATCTTAGTGAGAAAAATTCAGGCCCTGTAGAAACTTTTAATCTTCGCCATAACGGGAAAAAGAGCAGCCCGGCTATAAGCATCATAAAGCCAAAACGTGATAAATAAAACCAGCAGATAGGAAGCCCGACAATCACCGCCATTCCGACGTACGCAGGTGCTACATCGGCATTTATTGCAGTTGCCGCGAATGAAATACCGGTTAACCATCCCGGCATATTTCTTCCCGCAAGGAAATATCCTTCGGACTCCTTTGAATTACTTTTGAGAATTCTGCTGCCGAATATGCCTAATATAAAAGTTGCCGCTAAATGGATCGTGATAACAGTTATATCAATATAATTTATGGTATATTCCATTATGATTTCCGTTATTTATTAAGTTATTTCTTCAAATGAAGAAATAACTTAATAGGATTTCTGAAAAAACAATCCATGGATAAAAATTAATCAAGCTAATACTTTGTCTGAATGATCTTTTTTGAGAAAACTTTTGTAATCGTTGAATAGTTTGACAGTACGAATACCGCCCGGCTTCTTGCGTGCCCAGGGAGCATTCATCAGACCTGGATATTGATAACACAATATCTTTTCAAAATTCGGAAGCATTTTCATATCTTCGATTATTTGTTCTATTGGTCGCGGATAAAGTGATACCCCATTTTCAAAAAGAAAAACTTCCATATCAAGCCACATATGACAGCCTGCATCATCGCAAAGTTTTTGCAGTAGATTAGCGGATTCTTTGGGGCTTATATCATCTTCCGGCATTCGATGAAAAGCGAAAGGGCAAAGTATATCAACATTCTTAAGCAGTTTAGGCCAATACTCACCCCCTGCCGGCACATGGTAGCAATTAGGCGCCAGCATTACAGGCTTGTCAGGACATAATTTACGTGTAAACGCCTTAAGCTCTTTGAAAAAATGCACTATCTCCTGGCGTCTGGTATCTGAACCGCCAAGATCGCCCGGACCTTCTTCTGATACATACCAGCCATAAAAAGATTTATGATGGCCGTACATATCCCATAACTCTTCAGCTATTTTTTTGTGCCATTCCAAAGAACCTTCTGTGTAATCAAACCACGCGTACAGCCCGACTCCCGGCAGCACATAAGAACCGGTTTTATCAGCTTCATCAAGGATAGCTTCTATTGGATCTACGGCAGCTATATTCATTTTTCCCGGATATAATTTCGAAGGATAAAAAGGAATACCTTTATAACCGTTCTTTTCAATATTATGTTTGCCCACGTATTCCTGATTTCTGAAAACTTCCTGAATGACTATCGTATTCATGTCGATTTCATTCATTCCTCTGACAATCTGTCGCCAGTCTTCATCCGTCATTTCTTTTATTTCATCTTTCCAGTACTTGGATTCCTTCTCGCACCAGTGATTAATACCAACCCATGCACCTGAAATTTTTTCCAATGTTCTTGTGCCTGATTTAATTACATTGACCGGACAGGATTTAACTGAAGTCTTGCCGTTAATTATAACTTTTGCATATACTATATGCAGACCTGCCTTGCCTGTCGTCTTCCATTTAAAATTATGAAAAGCCCACTTATGAGGATCAGATTCAATTTTACAATTTGAAACAAGCCCAGTTTGGTCAAATTCATCAACATAAATAAAAAAAACAGCATTCTGCTTTGTTGCCGAATCGTTAAAAACCGCCACTCTAATTTCAAGGTCTGCTGCCTCAGAACATTCTGATGGCGGAATAAGCGTCATTTTAAAATCATTGTTCGTTTTCATCATTGTTTCCATTTTTTCAATATAATTATTCTGAATATACACCGATGTTGTTACCAACTACACGTTCGCCCCCTTCACCTTTGTAACCACTGGGACGATTAAGTATGATTGCACCATTGCCTTCATCGCTGCGAACCATTGCAGCTGACCCGCCCCCGTCAAGATTTAAAGCATCATACGCTCCATAAGCTTTCAGCCATTCGGCAGTTTCGTAGTGACTTGCACCTTCACTGTAACCCGGCTGTCGACCGTCAATTATTATAAAATACAAATATCGACCATTCTTTGAAACTCCCGCTGCTGTCCTTGGCTCAGGCTTTCTGTCTTCCTTAACTTTAATTTCACCTTTTGACAACAGAATCGGAATCCCACTAACGGCATTATAAACATCGTTCATATTTATCAGTTCATTCGAATCTGATATTTTCACTTTGTTCGCTCTGTCAATCAGCAGCACGGCACTGCCGACTTCTCCATAACCCACTGGAGGTGAAACTACCACCCCTTTTGACACGGCAAGGCCTCTTATATCCTTTGGCTCACCATCAATACAGCATTTATCCCAAGGCTTAAAAAAACCGGCATTAACTGCGATTTGAAGTTTGTGTTCTTTAAGAAAATTAACTGTTGTGCGGCCAGTCACTTCCAAAGGTTCATCGCCATTTGATGGAGTTGTAAAAAAACGTATGCCTGGCTCATTCAAATCTATTCGCAAAACATTTGCAACCTCTAATCGGGGTTGATTACAATGGCCGGTTGAATGATAAACGCCTTTATAAATCTCTGTCCAATCGGAAATTGTAAATTTTTCATTTGCAAACGCAAATGAGCATACAACAAGTTCAACAATTAATATTAACTTCTTAGTCATTTTTTCAGTTATCGTAAATTTTTAGAAATTAAAGGCGGGAAAGAACATTCCCGCCCATTATCGTATCAAAGACGCATTAAATTAATTTGGATGTACAATATTGCTTTGAAGCCAGGATTCTGCCCATGCTGCAAAATCTGTGAAGTTAACAACACAATCCTGGTTGTAATCATGTTCAGGGAAAGACACACAGACGTCCTGTCCGGTTGTATCCGCGTAATGCTGCGCTATTACTTCCGGCGGCAGGACATAATCATAATATTTTACATCATCAATTAAACCCACGAAATTCAGAGTTGAAACTGTTGCAGAACCAATTAAGAATCTCAAAGAGTTATCAAGGTAAATCGGGTTGGCGTTGACTTTCGATGCCAAAACTCCATTGACATATATGCTCTGTTCATTTGTCTCGCTATTGTATGTACCAACAAGGTAAGCCCACTCGTTAAGAACAGCAGTCCCATCTGTAGCCCTGTTATTCCATAGAGTGGTATTATCGCCTGTCCAGAAAGTCCATCGATTATCTTCTCCGGCAGCTATAAAGTAACCGCAACTGTTGCCACTGTCAGGCCGGGTGCTCATAATTGCTCGATAGTAAGTTCCACCGGTGAGTTTGGCCCACGCGGATACAGTGAATGTTGGAAGCTTTAAAAATGGAGAACTGACTTCAACTCTGTCATCTATTGTGGACACTTGCAGAGCCTTGGAGCCCATTCTTCCCTGACCAAATACAGATGAACCGCCTGTGTTTCTTGTTAAATCCAAGTCACCAATAGAATCTGTCAAATTATTTTCAAATTCCCAGTGAGCTATAAGACGTTCAGCCATTGCATACACTGCGTTGGTTGCTTGACTATCAGAGCTGTTTGAAATCACACAATAATAAAAGCCTTCATTAGCCAATTGGAAATTGATAATAGTCAGTGTATTCGAATCCATTCCAATTGCAGTATCATCACTCGGTGTGCTATTGCTCCAATCCGAAGATTTATACCATGCGTACGTAAGCGGATTTGGATCTACAGCATTTACCTTGAATTCCATCGTATTACCGACAGCAGCAACTTTTGACTGCGGCTGTACCATTATCACCGGTTTACCGGATTTTTCAGAATATAAACTTGCGATTTGTGCGGGCGACAATGGATAACTATAATATCTTACATCATCAATTGAACCAACAAAAGGAAGTGTAGAAGCTGTTACTGAACCAATAAGAAGATCACTTGCCGTACTGGGCATCATCGGTGTGGCAACCACACTTTTCGATAAAGTCGCATCAACATATAAATTTTGAACATTCGTCTGAGCATCGTAGGTTCCAACCAGGAAGACCCATTGATCGTTGACTATCGGCACATTGCCGCCTACTTTATTCCATTGATTTCCATATCCCGTCCAGAAACTCCAGGTATTATCACTTTGAGCATAGAAGTAGTATCCTGTATTAGGTGCATCGTGACGTGTACTCAAAACCGCACGATAACCACTTCCGCCTGTTACTTTGGCCCAAGCGCAAATTGTAAAGGAATTGAGATTTAATTTTCTTTTGAAAGGAGTAACAAATACGGTATCACCTGTAGTACCGCTGAAATAAGCAGCATATGTTCCCGGAACAACACCTTCAACAATAGCTGGATAATCCGGATAACTCGGTGAAGCACCATCATAACCGCTAACGGCATCCTCAAAACTGTTATCTTCAAGCTCCCACTTTGAAACAAGTCTCATGGTCATCACCGTAACAACATTGGAAATTGTGTTTCCGCTGCCGTTCGTCAATACGCAATAATAGGCTCCCTCTTTTGAAAGGTCAACATTAGTAATCGTAAGAGTGTTAGTACCACCCTGATAAATATCACTTGCGGGAACAGGGGTTGTCATTTCATCCATGTTCGACCTTTTGTACCATGCGTAACTTGTAACGACATCTCCTGCAATTGTTAAAACCACCGTTCCGCCGCTATCTGCAACCTGTGAAACCGGCTGTAAAGTAATAACAGGCACTGCTGCATTTGCAAGACCTGCAAAGACTGCTATTAACACTAAAATTATAACATTTTTTTTATTAAACATAGTATTCATTTCGATACCCTTTCCACTCCTGAATTAATTATGTTTACTCATTAACGTTGCTAATGATTATTTTTTAAGTATGGAAATAGAATTATTTAATTCCCCAACAAGCATATCTTAGAAAAGCAAAATCCGTCTTTCTCTCTTCAACTGTAACCGCCTCCCTTGGGGAGAAAGTCGGAGCTGAGTATTTTTTCGAATTATTCCATTTATTATAAGCTGTATGTCCATCTGCATAAGACATACTCGTGCCTGTACGCCCCATATGCACTGTTGGCGGAATATCACTCCACGCTGTGGTACCTATATTTACAGAAAAACATTCTACCCTGTTATTACGGGCTGCCACACCGCCTTGGCATATCATAGCAAGCCGTTCCCCTGGTGTACGAATGTCTGCCATTTTTGTTACTATATATTTGCGTCTGACCCCGTATTCGCTGCCGGCAGGCACTGGGTCTTTCCCCTGACAATATCCATTCATAATTGAACTAACCGCATAACTGCAAAAATTATTTTGAGTCTGGGGATTTCCTGTGACTATCGATGACGGGCAGCGATAAACGTCTGTTTGTTGTACATAAGGAAACAGCAGACCTGCTATTATGAATCTATCCTGATATCCGGGCCGATAAGCCCAATTGCCGAATTTTGGTTCGCCGTCTGAATCTGTGCCCTCAAATCGAGGAACTGCCACCCAGCTTTTTTCAGGATGCCAGCTTGTGATATCCCATTTGATTTCGTATGGCGGCGTTTTAACTGAACCCCAGATACAACGAGTGGTATAACCGGGTACAAGCTTGCCGTCATTTTGCACAGAGTAGTTAATCCATCCCACAATAAGCTGCTTTTGGTTACTCATACAAACAATCTTTTTGCCCGTATCCCTTGCTTTATTCATCGCCGGCAGCATTATAGCCAGCAACATTGCAATTACCGATATCACTACAAGCAATTCTACCAATGTGAAACCATGTAAACATGAGAAATAAGATTTTTTGCAATTGTGCCTGTTACTCACACCGAAAGGCATAATAGGTTTCAGTCCCATAAACTTTTCCTTCCAAAAATGATTTTAGATTCCGTGCTTATATAATTAAATATTACCATTTAATGGCAGGGTATCACAAAGCCAATTTCTGCCAAAGGATAGCCATTTCAGGCCAAAGCACATTCATACATAGAACAAAAGACAAGAGTAAATATTTACATCTAATTAAAATCTGTAAGCACCCCAAAAAAAAGGACTTAGCACAAGAAAAGAAGGCAATTTATTCTTTACCCGCTTTTATCCTAAAAATTCTATTTGAAAAATATTCTTGTCCATACATATCAGTCGTGCAAAAATATAAAATATGCGTTCCCTCACTTAAATTATCGGGCAAATATGCTTTCCAGATATGTTCGGTTTCTCTCGGTTCCTTACTCCAGTCGTATCTTGGAAATCCATATTTTTCTTCTTCTTTAACAGCTGCAAGATAATGTGGTGAATTATCCGATTTTCGTTCCATTTTTTGCCAATTTCCCGAATCGACTTTGATTTCTGCTGTACTTTTCTCTGAACCTGCAAAAACGTTTAAAATTACTTCTGTCCGGCTGGCCCCTTCGGGTGTGATTTCATCAGGCATATAAGCCATCATTTGATAATTTTCATCTTTTCCAAAAGCTTTGAATTTTATTGAATATTTATTTCTATTAAAACTTATAACTGAATATCCGTTTGGCACTCCATTGGACATCATTGCATGCGGAATACCGTCTTCTCCCGGAAAGCCCTGCCACCATGCTCCACACACAGCTCCGCTGATATAAATATGATGAAAATCTTTGCCTTGCCATCCGTCGTCTGATTTAAGAAATACATTTTCGGTCTCATGTACGTGACCCGCAATAGAAAGTGTATTGGGAAATTGCGAAAGCAAATCTAATATTTCATTTTTATTTTTTTTGAATTGTTTAAGTGTCGCATGTCCCATTACGATTATTAATTTATCTTTGCTTACAAAAGACAAGTCATTTTTTACAAACTCCAGTTGTCTATCAGTCAATCCCTCCTCATATCGCAGCCATTGATCATCTATTCTCTTTGCGATAATATTATCAAGTACAATAAAATGTACATCTCCGTAATTAAAAGAATAATAAGTCGGACCATAGAAATTTTTATATGTCTCAAGCGATTGCTCATCACCTTCGGCATCATAATTCATATCGTGATTTCCCGGAAGATTATAAAAGTTAATTCCAATTAGCGAAACAGCACGGCTTACATCTTCATACAAACCAAGATTATCAAAAACTATATCGCCGAGTATAACTCCGAAAGCAGCATCTATGCCCACGACTCCTTCAACTGCATCGTGGTAAAAATAACCAAGTTCTTTTTCATCTTTAATCTGCGGATCTCCGAATATTACAACGTCAAAACTATGAGATTCCTTATTCTTATTAAGCGCAAAATCCACACTATCGGGTGAGCCTTGCGGTTTATGAATATAATAAAAACGCGGAATATTTAACTCGTCCGCTCTCGTTATCCATCCCGCGGGTTTTATTACAAATATTACTCCGCCATCCTTTACAGGCAGTTCATATCTGCCTTTTTCATCGGTCTGTACCACTTGTATTCCATTGGATACCAGTATGTCTGTAAGACCCTTTTCATTTTTATCTTTTTTGTTATTTTTGTTTTTATCTTCAAAAACAAAACCTTTTATTGCGTTTACACCGAAACAGCTAAAAGTAAAAAAAGAAATGATAAAGAAGAAATGAAGCATTTTGAAATTCAATTTTGTCGGATACATTTCGTTTCCTTAAAAAGAATTAAAAGTAAAGACAATTATACAAAAAATAAAGGGCAGGTGTAACAAAAAACCTGCCCTTTTTATTTATTCCGCTATTCTGATATGGATTATCTGCGGCGAACCAGCAACAATCCGATACTCAATAAAGTAATTGTTACAGGTTCAGGAACAACCAATTGCATCAACTGGCCGCTTGTATACCCGTAATCTGCTGCGTTGACTATTTGATAAATAAATGGTGTTGAACTAAGATTTACAAATGATAAGCCGGTATCATCTATTGTCGTTGCAGACCATAACACATTATATCTATCTCCTGTTTGACCATCAAAACCCAAAAGTGTATCAACCTCCAGAGAAATACCTGCGAGCATCGCACCATTATATGGATTGGTATCTGAACCAGTAACTTGTATTAATGTGCTGCCATCTTCATCCAGTTTAATTGCCAATTTAGATCCCGCAACCATTTCCATCCTCGACATCTCTATTTTAGATGCTTCAGAACCCAAAATAGTAATTACATCCAGCTGACTCGAAGAGCGAAGATAAGTATCTGCATCAAACGCCCCACCCGATATTGTCAGACTTGACCCCTGTATAGCCTGTAAAGCAGAACTGAGACTATTATGATTATATGACATTTCAACCCTGCTGGCGTTCAATGTACCGCTGCCTGATAAATTGAATTGTCCGATACCCGACCATCCGATATTTAAAGCAGCATTGATGTTCATTGTTCCGCCTGAAAGATTTACGATACCTTTGTTAAGTTCCTGATAAGTAGTGCCATTTCCATAATAACCAAGAGTCATACCTATAGCATCCGCGGTTGTAACATTCAAAGTTCCGCCGCTCATATTTAAAGTACTGGTATTATTGGCTGTTCCTCTGCCGATCACAGCATAACTTGGATATTGTGTACCGCCTGACACATTTATAGTGCCATTATTGAAATTCATAGAACTGCTTGTGTTCCAGCCGATGTAGAGTCTTGGAGCGGTAATGTTTAATGTTCCGCCGGTTTGATTTACTGTGCCGTTACCGCTATAGCCTATTATAGCCCCATTCGGACCGGTAGAGTTGATGTTGACAGTACCGCCCTGCACATTAAGCGAGCCAGAGCTGCCTGCATTTTTAGCGATGTAAAATTGATTAGCATTAGTAGAAAGTGAAACATTTGCATTACCTGAAACATTCATAGTTCCGCTTCCGCTGGTTCCAAGGTAAAGCTCCTTGGATGATATTGTAAAATTGCCTCCTTCTATGTCAAATTGGCCTGAAGAGCCTGCCGCATTCCCTACATAAAAATGTTGAGCTGTATCATTTGCAAGAAAACTGCCGCCCGTCTGATTGAATTGAGATGTTGCACCTGCGCTGCCGCCAAATATACCATTATTAGACAAAGTAAGAGAGCCGCCGGAAAGATTATATGAAGAACTGCCGTTAACTCCGAAAGTCGATAGGCCGCCGCCATTACGAATGGTTACATTGCCGCCGGTCTGATTGATTGTTCCAGTCTGATCACCTTCATTAGCTGTTAAAACTCGGTTAAATTCCACATTTCCAGAGATGTCAACCGATGCTCCGCCGGTTCCGCCTATAACAAGTTTCTCAACTCTGCCATCCGGTGCCGACCCTGAGGTAATTTGAGCCGTTCCGCTGGTAATTACAGCTACACCCTTGTTCCAGTCATACCCCTCAACTCCGACATATCCCGGAATACTCCAGTCCGGAAGTGCCGGATCATCCGTCCAATTAGCCCCATCCATCCAAAGACCGGTTCCCCCGTTCCAGTAAACATTGTCAGCCGGTTCATCACCTATCGCTATTGCTCCGAAAACCAGCAGGATACATAAAATTAATTTCTTCTTCATTTCGTTTCCTCCAAAAAATGGTTTATAAGATTACTTTGAATAGCCAAACGTCAGCATAACATTAAATTGCTTCCAACCTCAAAGCCAATTTCTGCCAAAGCGCAGCCATTTTAGGCCAAATAAATTTGACATTGATATTAAAATATTCTATAATCAGCACATCATGACTTCCAAAATCAAAAACATAATGATTATGATTTCACGAGACGATTCTTTTGGAAACAACCTCATTGCAGGAATCATCGAATACTCAAAACTTTGCGGAAATTGGACGTTAACAACGCAATTACCCCAGTACCTGGAAAAGCATCAATCACAATATTCTTTCAAAGGCACCGGCATTGATGGCGTAATAGCGTATATACCCAACAAAGAAAAAGCCGATAAAATTTTCTTTGGCGATATTCCCGCCGTTATCGCTCATGAAACCGAAGAAAATAAAATTCACAAGATTACTTCTATTGTTTGTGATCATAGAAAAATTGGAACATTGGCTTCAAATTTCTTTAAAGAACGCGGTTTCCACAATATAGGCTTTTTGGGATTTGAGGAATTCAACTGGTCTATTGAACGCCAAAAAGGATTTGAAAATGCGAATGCTTTATTCGGCTGCAAAACCAAAACTTTTCTTTTACCGGCACAAGCCTTTAAGCCGCGGCCGCAAAATGAAAAAAAAATTATATCTTGGCTCAAAAGCCTGCATTATCCGGCATGCGTCCTATGTGCAAATGACGATTTGGGACTTTACCTTATTAAAACATGCATAAAAGCAGAAATAAAAGTTCCTGGTCAAGTTGCTATTTTAGGTGTTGATAATAACGAAATGGATTGTAACTTAACTACGCCATCTCTTTCGAGTATTTCGTATAACAGCCAAAAGGCAGGTTTCCAGGCAGCCGAGACTCTTGATAGCCTAATGCTCGGAAAACCAGCTTTATACGAAAAAATAATTGTTTCTCCGATCGGAGTGATTAACAGGATGTCAACTGATAGTTTTGCGGTATTGGACGAGGATGTTATTAAAGCTATAAATTACATAAAAATAAATAACCGTACTCTTATCCAGGTTGATGATGTCGCACATGCAATTAACATTTCAAGGAGAAATCTTTCAAGAAAATTTAAAAATACATTAGGTCGCTCAATCTCAGATGAAATTAGGCGAACAAAGGCTGAATATATATGTCACTTATTGGCAGATACAAATACATCTGTTTCAGAAATAGCATATAGGACAGGCTTCAATGATGCCACTCATATTTCAAGATTTTTTAAAGAGCAGACAGGAATTACACCCTTGGAATATCGTAGAAACTATTCATTAAAAACGAATTATTATTAATTACCTAAAGGACTAACTGATAAAGTTGCTCTATTCTTAACTTACAACCTCTTATGCCCGAGATATTCATATTGTATATCAGTTTTAATTTTATTACAATAACTCATTGCGAACACCCCGTCTTAGGATTCGAGATTGATAATAATCTTCTACTAACGCGTAATCCGGATGGTTATCTGAAGTGCTGCAAGGATTAATCTTGAACAACTTTTCAGAAAGCATATTAATGATATCAGCTGCCATAAAAGCAAAGATAGGTTATTACGCCTTTAAAAATCTCATGAAGCTAAAGTATTATCAATTAAAAGCTAAAAAGTACATCTTATTAATGCCTTTTGTTTATAATGAAATTAGTACTCTTAAAGAGATTGCTAAAAGAAAATGCTCAATAGCAAGATTTGGAGATGGTGAAACTGCACTTTGCAATAGAGAAGGAATTCATTTTCAGGAGTATAATGATGTATTAGCTCAGCGACTTAAGGAAATACTAAAAAATAACTCATGCGAAAAATTATTAGTTTGTATAGCTCCACATTTCAATAGCTCCTATGCCCTGTCGCCGAGAGGCTATAATTTTGTTTATAAATTCTTTGCTAAACGCGGCCAAATATATATAAACCTTTTGAATCTAAATTATAAATATGGTTCAGCTTTAATAAGCAGACCGGATGTATTTAAGTTTGAAAAGAAAGAATTGGATAAATATGTATCCCTTTTAAGAAATCTTTGGAATGGCAGAGATTTATTGATAGTTACTGGGAAAAATAGCCGCTTTGTATTGTCCCCTGAACTTTTTGATAATATAAAATCAAATGAATTTATATATGGTCTTTCTGAAAATGCTTTTGTTCAATATGAAGAACTTCTTAATCGCATTAAATCTCATTCTAAGGACAAGCTTGTTCTCCTGGCAATGGGTCCAACAGCAACTGTTTTAGCTTATGATCTTGCAAAAGAAGGTTATCAGGCAATTGACATCGGACACTTGCCAAGCTGCTACCAAATTACCAAAAACATTTTATCCGCATAAACTATCAAAAAACTGTATTATGCGTTAAGCCTAAATTGACTCTATAGATTTTTTTCTAAAGGTGTTGGCATTTTCCATTTTGGATTTTTATCCTTATTTTTTTGCAGCATCCAACTTTTATACACACAGACATAAAGGCGCATATCAAATGGCCAGTATTTTATTGCTCTAAAATATAAATACAAGGCTGCCTTGCGGCAACTAATACTATAAAAATTTTGAGCAACGTGATGATAAGCATGGCTAATTTTACGCCTTGCCGTTGCGGCATCAACAAATCTATTTCCGCCAAGTTTATAATAAAATCTTTCCAGGATTCTAATTCGATTGCAATTGAACGTAGATGAATTCAGCCTTGGTGAAATTCCATGGTTTAATCGTAAAATCCCATGAGTTTCCGTCACAAAAAGAAATTTTATTTTAGTCGATAGTCTTAACAATGCATCAGTATCGGCGGCGTTGCGAATAGAATTGTCAAAATGAAAATCTGCGAGAGCCTCTCTTCGAAAAACTGATGTTTGAAGCCAAATGAAACCAGTTTTAAATAAATCTTTTGTTATTTTTCCTGATTTGCACAGTCTTGCTTCATGTTTAACTTCTTCTTTTCCGTCAGGATATCTGCCATAAATCAAACAATAAGATGCACCATAATCGGGATTGCTTTGAAGTTTTCCGATCATAATTTCAAGAAAATTCTCAGGCCACAAATCATCGGAATCCAGAAATGCGATGTATTGGCCTGTACAATTTTTTATACCGAAATTTCGAGCACTTGCGCAGCCGCCATTTTCTTTGTAGAAATATTTGATTCTGCTGTCGGTAAATGACTCAATGACTGACTTTGTATCATCCGTTGAGCCGTCGTCTATAATAACTATTTCAAAATCCTGAAAACTTTGATTTAGAACAGAGTTGATGGCATCTTTAATAAGAATGCTTCTATTGTAAGTAGGTATTGTAACAGATACGGTAGGCATAAAAACGGTCGTTTATATAAAACTAATTTTGTAAAGCAATATCATATTATTTTATACTTTTCGCAAAAACATTATATCCCAGGCACATTATCTCATGTGATGAACGGTCTTTTTTTTCAAATCGTTGCAGCATTTTAAGTAAAATGTGAATAGCACCTTGTTCGATAAGATTTGGTTTATCATTTACATATTCTATTGCTCGATTTTTAATTAGGCGCATTCCTTCAGCAGCCCATTCAAAAAAGCTGCCATTAGGGACTATCTCAAGGATTTCCAAAGTATTTTTTTTCAGATGTGTTTCGTAAAAATAATGATTAAATCCTGAATAGAAATGATAAGGAGAATAATGTGTCAGACTGCTGCGCGGTGCAGTAAGAACAAGATAACCTCCAGTTTTTAATAAACGCGAAAACTCGCGAATTGCTGCAATAGGATCTGGCAAATGTTCAAAGACTTCTATGCACATTATGGCATCGAATGAATTATCAGGCTCAGGAATATTCGTAATATCACAAACAATATCCAACTCGCCTTGATCCCATTTTTCCTTTTGTTTTCCTTTTCCATCACCTACGCCGTCGTACTGAGCAAAATCCTGTGAGACATATTTCAAATGTGAGCACAATGGCTTGAATCTCAATTGACCTGCCCCTGCGTCTAGAATTCGGCTCCCATTTGGAATCTTCTTGAGAGTCTTTTCAAGCCATTCAGTTCTTATTTGTCCGGACCTTTTACCAAATCTTTTAATTTCCATTATTACCTTTTAATAACTTTGCTTTACAATGTACCTAATGTTTTTTTTAGTGTCAATAAAATAGGAAAATTATATTAATTAATCATAAACAATGTTGCTTAATCATCAAAGTATTAATAGAAAAAACTGAAATTTATCCTTGAGTCAAACTCTCGCAGGTTTGCTCATAAATTTCAAAAACCTTATCCAATGAAAAATGTTCAATAGTATATTTTCGTGCATTTTTACCAAGATATTCGCGCAATGACTCATCACTCATAAGTTGTTCGACTGCTTTACGGATATGTTTAGGTTCTGGTTCGACCAGCAAGCCTGTCTGACCATCAATAATCAAATTTTCTATTCCCGGAGATTTTGCTCCGATACAGGCCATACCGCAGGACATCGCCTCGATAAGTGCCTTTGGATTTCCTTCCCATGAAGCTATATTGACGTATATTCTCGAGGCATTAAAAAAACTTGGTAAATCGCTGTTTTCAACTCTGTTTATAAGATTAACTTCGCAGTTTGAATTAGAAGCAATTGTTTTAAGATCCTCCTTCATATTGCCTTGGCCGATAATTTTAATTTTATAAGTTGCATCTGAAACTGAGTTAATCAATAAATCGTGACGTTTTTTTCTTACGAGTCTGCCTACAGAAATTATATCTGTATCTTTCTTTATGTTAGATGGCTTAAATAATTCGGTATCTACATTATTTGGTGCGATTAAGATTTTTTCGGAATTTACTTTATAGTTTTTAATTACCCAGTCAGCTAATTCCTTTGTTGGAATGATACATTTATCTGCCTTTTGAAATGTCTTTTTCTCACATTGCAGTTTTTTTTGGTCTCGCTTTCCCGTTTTTTTTAATACCTCAGCCGATTCCCCAAAAACCATTCCACAGCGAGCTACAACTTTTGCTCCCCATAATTTCCCCGCAGCTATAGCTGCAGGAAACGAAAACCCCTGAAGAGTTATAATTACATCAGTTTTTTTGCCTGAACCAAAATGCAATAATGGAAAAAACAACTGATATAACCCGTCCAGTTTTTTAGGAAGAACATAAGGCCACTGTGGATGAATTTCTGCTTTAAATCCTATTTCGGGAATTTCTCGTTGCTTATCGCGGCTGTAAATTGAAATTTCCCAGCCGTTTTCATGAAATTTCCTGTATATATCCAATGCACGATGTAACGATCCGACTTCATTAAGGCTATTTAATGAACTGCAAAATACCGATAAATGCGGCTTATGATTTTTTGTTTTTCTATTCCTAAGCAATTTAAACTTCCTGTTTTTTAAAAATTAAATGTACCGTATAAATATAGATATTATCATACTCAAATATGCCTGCCTTACGCAAATATTTTTTATTGTAGTCGTTGAGAGGATAAACCGGTAAATCTGAATGTTTTCGCCTCCATGTTTCGAACTTTGCGATCTTGAAACCAGTTTTTAATAAAATATTCTGTATCTTATCGAAATTGCCTAAAACAAAATCTTTCTCTCCATGCAGATGAATCGGAGCTGTCAAAGACACAAATCCATCATCCTTTAAAACCCGATATATCTCTTTCAATGCTTTGTGAGGTTTTTTCCAGTGTTCAAAGGTATGGCTACCGATCGCAACATCAAAAGATTTGTCCGGAAATGGCATTTTCTCAACGCTGCAAACATGAGTTGCAAGGTCTGTAGATAAAATATCAACGCCGGTCCATCTGCAATTATTTGCTTCTACTAAGGCTTTTATGTATCCGCCTTTTTCCTTTGCTCCGCAGCCGATTTCAAGGATATCCAAATTTTGCAGATTGCCATAATTTTCTTTCTCAATAGTTCGCTGACAGCGTCTGATCGACTGTTCACCTCGGCTATCGCAATGCTTACATTGACCATAGTTTGAGCATTCTGAGCAAACAATATCTGTTGCAGGCACAAACCAATTGAATTTTGACTTCGGTTTAAAAGAGGTTTTCCTGACTATATCGTAATAAATTTCCTCAAGAAAGATAAATATATTCTCGCAAATAGAACCGAAAAATCCATTCATATTATTTTACCCTCGATAAAGGTTCATATATTTTTCTTTTCTTTTTATCATTACGGAATAATTTATTTCTGTCGAGATTGGAATAAAATCTATCGAGAGATTTTTTTGCAGATGACATAAAGGCTCTACCAGCGGCTCTGGCATTGCCCAGCTTGGATCCTTGCCAGAAGTCTTTATAAAAGCTGTAAATAGTCCCACATATAATTTTATAAAAAGCGGATTATATGCAATGCCATACTCGCTGTTTTGCTCTAATTTTACCGTCATCATTTTTAGGAAATCCGCAGGCCATAAATCATTGGAATCGAGAAAGGCAATGTATTTGCCTTTTGCCTGTGCTACTTTGTTAGCACGTTTGACAATATAACCACGATTATAGGTTGGTATTATTATGGATACAGTAATCATTTGAATCTAAGTTTTTTACAAAACTTTTGAATGAAAAGTATAAATATCTTAACTCCGTTTAAAATTCTTCTGACAAAGCCTAATCAATATAGATAAAAAAAGCTATTTTACAAGAAAAACTTGAGAACCCGCAGATTGTTTGTTCAAGTTTTTATCAAAGGTTTTTTGCTTAACAAGCCTTCATCACGATATCCAATTCGCGAAATCCCTGCATTCCTGCCGAGTGATGATAGAGTTTGGGCACAAAAGATTTGATTGTTTGAACAGCGGTCACGGCGTTTTCCTTTCAAAAAAAGAGTAGTACTACTCTTTTACAAGAAGGTTACGGCCGCGCCGCCGACATGGGGGGTATTCATAAGTTTTGAATTCAGCGTAAACAAGGTTGACCTCTCAGAAGTCGCTAAAAACCATAACTAATTACGCCATAATGATTTACATTATATTTATATCGCACGTGAACAACAATTCTCGACATATTGCAAGCTGTTTCAAAATGTTAGACATTTAAAAAATTAAAAAACCCAGGAATTGTTTTTTATGTAATCGACAAGCTCATCGACTTGGGTGTAAACAAGGCAAGTACATGTATCAGCCGCTCCATAATAAACCGCTATCCTTCCAGTCGGTGCATCACAAACAGCAGCACAAGGGAAAACAACATTAGGTACAAACCCGGCTGTTTCATAATTAGTCTCAGGTGTGAGTATGTGCTCACGAGTTCGATAAAGCACCTTCCATGGCTCATCTAAATCAAGCAGGCATGCTCCTGCACTGTAAACAAATCCGTTGCAATTCGTAATAACACCATGATAAAAAAGCAGCCAGCCATGCCTGGTCTCGATAGGAACCGGTCCTGCGCCTATCTTGGTGCTTTGCCACATATTTCCGCCTTTGCCCATTACATATCGATGCTTACCCCAAAAACACATATCAGGGCTTTGGCTGTAAAATATATCACCGAATGGTGTGTGCCCTGTATCGCTCGGACGGCTTAACATAGCAAAATTGCCGTTTATTTTTCGCGGAAATAGAACGCCATTACGGTTATATGGCAGTAAAGCATTTTCGAGTTGAATAAAAGTTTTGAAATCTTTTGTTTTTGCAACCCCTATAGTATAACCATGATACATGTTGCACCATGTTACATAATATTCATCGTCTATCTTGCATACACGAGGATCATAGCTGTATGTTTTTTCTGCAAGTTCCGGATCACTGTTTATAAAAATAATCTCATTTTGTTCGATATCCCATTTCAATCCATCTGGGCTGGTCCCGAAATGCAAATGCGACATCCTATCCTTGTATTCTGTTCTGAATACACCTGCAAATCCGCCATTAAAAGGAACGACAGCGCTGTTGTATATGCCCTGGACTCGCGGCAACGGTTTAACACCTATAATAGGATTCCTGTTGTCTCGCCACATGACTTCGTCGCAACCTGCTGGTTTACCCTGCCATGGCATGTTCGGCAAAGGCTTACCTATGATTGTATGATTTCGAACCACATCTGCTATTTTTGTGGATTTAAATTTAGTTATCAATGATTGCTTGTTTTCAGTATTTTTCTGCAAATCCGATTTCATCTATGTTGCTCCTTTTCGGAACTTATATGGCGATCCGAAAAACCCCTGATAGCTTGTATCGATTCTGAAGCCCCCGGGGAAATTAAATTGTGGCCTCCAATTTAAGAGGCCACAATTTCGAAATAAAAATTATTTACGACGTCTGATTAAACCAAAAGCTCCTAAAACAAGAAGAGACATCGTTGTTGGTTCTGGAACCATACCTGGTGTAAATTCATAGGTATATCCCGTTGCTCTTGGATTTTGATCAGATACCATCCAAAATTCATCGATGTAAACCTTAGTATCAGCACTTCCGCCAATAATGCCGATTTCAAACCAGCTTTTATATTTGTTATCTTCCCATGGTTCAATAACATCATCGAATGTAGATTTCGGAAGTGTAAACTGCAAATTCTGCCATGTATAATCGGTAAAATCATCAAGGTCGATTAATACATAGCCGTTTGGAGTTAATACGCTTGAATCGTTCCACGGCTGGGTAGCGCCAGTATTGATGTAACCATAGGCCTGTACAAAAAGTTTTGCGCCTGCGCCATTAACGACAGATATTCTTGCATCAGATCTGAAGAAAGTCTTTTCCCATGGCCATTTTGGATGATAAATCTGGTATCCCTGACTTTCCTGTCCCATAACAACACCTGGAGTAATGTAGGAAGCAACCACAGCTTTATCTGCTGGTTTGCCGCTCCATGAAGGATCAATCCATTCAATGCCATATTTACTAACGTCTGCTGCCGGTCTGCCGCTGGCATAGTCATTCTGCGACCTCATTTTCCACCAGCCTGGTTCGATGCTTTTCTGTGCACCCGGAGCAGCAAGATATGCAGTACTATCCCAAGGCCAAATTTTAATTTGATCACCTGCCATGCTCATGATGTCATACATTTGAGGATTGTTCAGAGTCCTCCAGCCATCCGTCCATATTGGGTCTTCCATTGAGTAGGCCTGCAATGATGCTGCAAGACAAGCCACTACAACTAACATCGATATACTTCTCATTCTCATAACTTCAACCTCCAAAAAATCGTGTAAAAATAATAATCCCGAAAGAAACGCTCTTCCAGCCAATGATGATATTTTTTTATAAAGAACCTAATTGTTCAACTGCCATGCTGACAGCACAGCAGTTGAACCAAAATTTACAATTAACTTACGGTGTTACAGCAGGAAATAAATCTTCAACCCAGTTTTCCGCTAAAGCCGCAAAATCTCTTAAATTTACAACGCAGTTATCATCGACATCACCCAGTGGTGCATCGAGTCCCATTAAACCAGCATGGTAACAATCATATGGTCCCAGAACTTCATACTGCATAGCCGGTGAAATATTAAAAGTAAGTGAGCCGCCCGGAACTTTTCTCTTTTGAGTTGAAAGATATACATCGCTAAAAGCAAACGATGGATGCGGAGCAGTTACACTGTTTGTTCCATAGACTCTCAAATATACATTCGTATCCGCAGATGCGGCAGTATATGAAGTTCCAATAAGCTGCCATTTTGATCTTGGCGGAGCAAAGCCTTCACCCTTGATATCGCCTGTTGAATTTACATCAGCACTCGATATTTTGACATATCCAGGCTGTAATGTAGTTATGCCGGTATGAATAGTTGCACCATCAGTTACACCGGCAGGAATACGCCATAATTCGATATGGAATTTTGGAACAGGATTTTGCCACGGTGTATCGTATGCGCCCCATTGTGTATGTTCAATACTTACACCTGCGGCCATGTCAAGATAGTATGTTGTCCCCGCTGTTAAAGCTCCGACGATTTGGCCAAGAATCAAATCACTGCCGGCATACATCAAAACATCGTACATTCCCGTCGATGGCAATGGAGGAGCATAAACTCCACCTGCCCACATACCGCCTTTGTTATTCAAGTCAAAGCCGGCAGGTACTTCGTAAATCCAGCCCGGAAGTGCCGGCATTCCGCTAAGATACCATGCACCCCAATTCGATGTGGTTCTAAGATACCTGGCAAGTTTTGCCGTCCCTTCAGGAATATTAGCATCAAGAACTGACAAATCTTCGAATCCGCCATTGACAAGTTTATTGTTACGACCATCCGGCCATTCTTGCGGCATAGTAGTACCCAGGTAAGCATTGCCGATATACATATTTCCAGGTGCAGTCCAGTCTCTTACATTGGTGTTGGCATAAGAGAATCTGATTTCAATTGATTTGCCTGCATCAGCGGGCAAAGCGGTGTATGTTCCATATATAGGCCGCCAAATATGCCTTGGAAGTACACGTGAGAAAGATGCTTTTTCAACACCATCTATAGCAATGCTCATTGTCGCAGTATCATTATAACTGGTCCAGGCATCGTCAGATGTACTTGCGCCGTAACTGCCCAATACATATCCCATAGCATAATAAGTCTGACCAGCGACGGCATTAGCTGAAGCTGTCTGCTTGAGAACGCCATAGGGATCGCCCGGGGTCATATCTGTTGTATAAGCTGAGACAGAGCCGCCTAACGGAACTTTTGTATTCACAGTCCAGAAGTTATTCATCAAACCATACTGTGCGGTACGAACTAAGCCGTAATTACCATCTCCGGTAAATGTCCAGCCTGTTGGATTGCCATCCAATTTAGATTGCTCTCCTGCCGGGATAAGAGTCATATCTTCTGAGAAGTCTGCATTTGTGAGAAGACCTCCATCTCTTGGTTCCATCAAACCTTCTATTCCATCAAGCCAATCCGTTGAAAGCTCAGCAATATCTTCATAATATACAATGCCGCTCTTATCAATATCACCGGCTTTAAAAGCAAGATCTTCGCCGGAAATAGGATTAAACTCATCTATGTAAAGGATTGTGTTCGGATTAGCATCAAGGATTGATATTTCAACCCAAATCTTTGTTTCCGCATTGCCGTCTATCGGCTTGGGAAAAGCGTATTTGAATTCCTGCCACTGGTAATTACCTGCATAATAAAGAGGCCAATGAACTTCATCAAGATATGTCAGCACAGTCGGATCCTCAACTGGTGAATTGCCGCTGTTAGGATATGTATAAATCTTTACTCGCATTTTTGCATTACCTGCGTTAACAGCAGCTACTCGTGCATAAGTCTGAAAATATGCTTTGTTTTCCCATGGATAAAGTTCCGGTCTGTACAACTGATAACCGCGATCTAAAGTATCCTGACATATACTTATGCCCGGCGTAATATAAATCGCAAACTTAGCGATATTATTCGGAAAACCACTCCATGCAGGGTCTATCCATTCGATACCGAATTTATTTTTATCTTTGGCGGGATGAGTATAATCATTTAAATTTCTGAAGAACCATTTATTCATATCCCATAGACTGCTTCTGCTGCCCGCAATAAGAGGAGAATCAATAGCCCAGGATGTTGCAGTATTATCAGCATTCAAAGTAATCGCTTCACTAAACCCAACTTCCCATAGTAATCTCCAATGAAGGCATTCTGGAACTCGACCTGGAACTATTGGCCAAGCTATATCAGTCTCTTTTGTATAATAGGATGGCGGAATGGGATCATTTGGGTTGGATTCCACAACTGTCAAAGGAGTTACCGTACCATTAGCTAATTTTGCTACTTCCACGGAAGACAAGTATTTTCCAGACCATATCGCAACATCATCAAGTGCGCCTGTGAAATAAACATCATCTGAACGGCCGCCTATTAAGAGATCTGTAGTTGCTGAAAGAGAGAAACTTGTTGGTGCGCCTTTGATGTAAGTAAGAACGCCGTTTACATATTTCCTAAGAAAGTTGCCGTCGTATGTTATTGCAAGATGATACCAACTGCCCAGAATTTTTTGTTCGGAAGTCGATATTCCGAAATCCAATTGCCAATTTGAGGACAAATCGCAGTAGAAATACTCATGAGAATCTGTACTTATTTCAGCCGCATCTGGGTAGGTTGCCAGGTCATATTCGTATGCATCTGTATAAATTATCGAAGGCCATTGCACTCCAGTTACCACATCTCGTCTGACCCACATGGAAATTGTGAAGCCTTCGCCAAGATTCGCCAAAGCTTCAGACCCCGTTAAAGCAACAACTACCCTGTTTGAATTTGAAGCGCCATTAGTATTGGCATTAAAAATAAGAGCGCCGCCAGTTCCATTAGCACCGGTTGTCCATTGAGGATAATTACCACCCCCTGCTGTGTAAAAAGAACCGTTTTTATTATTTCCAGATGAATCTGCTGTTGTTGTTCCAGTTCCTTCGTCGAATTTCCAATACCCCGCCAATTGCCCCATTGCCATAGTTGCGGTCAATGTTACTATAGAAAATAAAAATAATGCTTTTTTCATACTTCAACCTCCTTAATAAGTTAGCTTTCAATTTCAAAAATTACCAGGTAGCTAAATCCTCATCGCCGTCAAATGGTCTACCGTATTCCCAATAAGCGTTGTAACCAGCCAGCCCGCGAACAGCTTTGACATGTCCGTCAACATAGATAATATTTCCCATTCCCTCATCTCTTTTTGCGGTGCTTACTTTATGATAGGTCGCAATGTTATCTACGCCCCTATCCTTAAAGTCTCTCCAGGCAGACATAAATAATAAATTGTCGTTTAATACTGCACCGCTATATGTATAGTCTCCGTCACCGGCTCTTGCAGGGTGGTGATTTTCATCATATTGAATGCCCTTTTTGCCAATAGTCCACAAATTCTCTTCAGAAAAAGCCAGACATTGAGCAGGCCTTCTAACATTTGTAAGTTTAAGTGAATGATATGGCGATTGTAACGGCAGCTTTCTCGTAAGAGAAACGTTTACTGAATAGCTGTAATTTGCGGCAAATTTAAGTGTGCTGTTATGAGCTATTTTGTTCGGACAGGCATTGAGTCCTCCGCTTTGAGCGAAATTGCGAAAAGTCGGACATAAATGAACATCTTTATTCTTTAAATATGACCATAAGCTTCCATCTGGAATGTCTTTATCATAATGCCATCTGCATGCACCAGGACAACTATCTCGGCCTGTCTTACTGAGAGTTTTATATGAATACAACCAAAAAGTGTCACAAGAACTCCCATCATTACTGTTAGAATACATATTTATAGCAAGGCCATAATTCTTCAGATTTGATGCACATACAACTGTTCTTCCCTGTTCACGAGCTTTGCTTAGTGCCGGCATCATAACTGCTAAAAGCAATGCAATGATAGAAATAACTACCAGCAATTCAACAAGCGTAAAACCTTTGTTTATTTTCCTCATTTTCGACCTTTCCATAAATAACATCAACATTCAATGCTACCATTTATGTATATTATCAATTTCGAGCCAAATGGTCAAGCAGGATTATTGCACAAACTTTTGTGCTTAACGTTAATAGGTCTGATAACAATAAAAACACCTACAAGATTTATATACTTTCATATCTTAACTACCTTTTAGATATATATTTATAAGTTTAAAATATGTTTTTATAAGTTTTAAATATGCTTTAAAATATAGACCTACCTATTATCTGAATATGCCCATTTTTACAGATAAATCCAAAGCACAAACTTTTGTGCCGAATAATAAACTTGATTTTTTTCTGTGATTTTTGTTAATATATTCAAAATGACCAATAAAATACTTAGAATCTTATTGATTAATTCAATTTTCCTATGCCATCAATTCGTTATGGCATCACAGGAAGGCATAGGCATCAATTTTTTTGATTTGGCACATTCAGACGCAGGAACTCCTTTATATTGGGATAACAATAAATCCTACGTCTATTTGGGTGCCCCAGCTACATTTGTAATGGATGCTAATCACGCTGTTCCTGTAGACATGTCTGTTGGTTCAGGTTCATTGGTCTTTACTACTACTTTCACAGGCGGCTGGTGGAGTGCCTGGTTTAATCTTGATTGGGGCCATTCTGTAAATTTCCTCCGATATGGTTCTAACCCTATGCTCCATTTACGTGTAAAATGGGGAGCAATAGCAACAGGGGCAGATGTAAGAATCACTTTAAGAGATAATCACGATATATGGAACTTATACAATCAATACGCCGGACAAGGCAACTCTTACACCTTTAAAGAAGCAGCTTTAAAATTATCAACTTATGTTACTCCCTCTACTGCTCAATGGCAGGATGTCTATATCCCTATGTCAGATTTTTTGGCAAACAACCCGAATGTAGACCTGACAAGAATCAGCGTTCTAATTTTACAGAATGGAAATAACCACTATAGTGCGACTAATAAGCTTTACATTGAAAAAATCAAAATTGTTCCGGATGTCGATAATCTATACACAGATGTTATAAAGGTCAATCTATTAGGATATTTGACAAATCAAAGAAAATTAGCTTTTGTAAGTTACGAAACTGGCACAATAAATCCTGCCCCCACTTACTTTCAAGTCAAGGACGTTTCAAACGGCAATGTCGTTTATCAGGCAAATCTTGTATTAGATACACCTTACGGCAGTCATTGGGATTATAGCAATGACACTGTATTTGATGCGGTTTTCACTTCTTTTACAACGCCAGGCCGATACGTTATTCATTGCCCTCAGATTAATCAGACTTCCCCACCCTTTGATATAGGTAATAAAGTATTCGACAAACCATTGCGTGACGTCCTTCGATATTTTTATTATGCTCGGTGTTCACAGCAGATTGCAGAACCTTTTTCTGAAGGACACATACGGCCGGCAATTTATGCGAATAACACAATATGCGTTTACGATTACGACGACGAGGACCCGACCAAGATGTATGACTATGACTATGATAACCGCAGAGGCAATAGGAGGGATGTCAGCGGTGGCTTGTTCGATGCCGGAGACCTTCATCTGGATATTCACAACAATGTAGTACCTATGTGGTTTTTACTGGAGACGTTCAAAGATTTTAAGAACAAACTTGGACCTGACGTTCTGAACATTCCTGTAGACAGCCAAATCAATGATCTTGTATTTCTGATTAAGTATCAATTGGATTGGTTTAAGAAAATGCAGAACAGCGATGGAAGCGTTCATTTCATTGTCATTTCAGAAAACGGAGACTTGAGTTGTCAGCAGGTTTCAGATGTATCTACCGGTTCAGCTTGTGTTTTAGCAGGCATTTTTGCTAAAGCATCTGCTCTCTTTTCAAACGTGCCAGGAATGGAATCGTATAGTGCCGACCTCTTAAACCGTGCACAATTATCATGGTCATGGCTTATGGCTCATCCGGATACATACGACCCAACAGGCACCAACGGAAGTACGTGGTCGTATGAAATCGTTGATGATACATCTTATCGTTCTTTCGCAGCCATAGAGCTTTATCTTGCGACAGCTAACAATATTTATAATGATTATTTTGTAAATGCTTTCAACACAGATGGACATGGCGGTGATGGAATTGGCGGAGACGCTGTGACTGCTTATGGCAGTGTTCGGGGAAATCGCGGCTCCAACCGCTACGGATATATCAACCTGATGTGCGGTATGCAGGGAATCGTTTCAGGTTATATGGATTATGTTGATACTGCACTGCCCGTGAACGAGACCATAGCAAACAACATCAAGGATAATTTTCTAAACGAGGCATATCAGATGCTTCTTCATAATGAATACTCCACTTATAAAATTCCATTACTTATGTATAACGATATTTCATGGGGCACCAGCGGATATTTATGTGGTAATGCATATGTTCTGCTTCGTGCTTACAAATGGACAGGCAATTCGGCATATCGTGATGCCGCTTTGGATGTACTCGATCATATCGGCGGAAGAAATCCGGTTGCTCGTATCTTTATCACAGGCAACAGTTATAGCGATTATGCTCATGGTACAGACGTGTATTCTTTTTATTGGTTCAATCTCGAAAATCCAGTGCCCGGTTATTTATGCGGCAATATCAATGCGTTCGGTTCTGATTGGGGAATGCATCCTTTGAGCAATCATATCAAAGGTAAATATAAATATTATCTTAATCTTATGAATCCATCGCTTCTTGAGCCTGGATTACCTTCGCAGGCTATGCTGGCATATCTATTGGGCTACTTCGCTTATGATTTGAAACTGCCTGAAAAAGTCGATTTGGAATACATTGCCGAATTTTGTAGTGCATGGCTGAGTGAACCCAACGATAATAATTGGAATCCAAATTTTGACTTGTCAAATCCTCAAGACCATGTCATTAATTTTTCAGATTTTACAATTCTTGCCGGTAAGTGGATGGAACAATAAATTTATCTGTAAAGAAATCAGAAAGGAATTTCAAAATGAAACACATTGCAGTCAGGTTTATCACTCTAATTTTAACTTCTGTATCTTTCCTCGCCTCTGCTGCGTCTTTACCAGCAGTAAGCAATAAAGCAGAAACCTTGCCGCTGATTCCTAAAGGAGTATCAAGTCGTGCAATTTCATGGGAAAATAGGAATGGCGAAGTCGGAAAAGGTGGAATGGCTGCAAGCCGGATTGGTGTCGGAAGAAAAGGTTCACCATGTATGGGACTGGTCAAAAACGGAGAAACTGCAACCCTTATGGATATAGCCGGAACAGGCGTTATTCGACACATCTGGATGACTTTGCCCGGCAGAGACCCCGCTGAATATCGTAATTTAATACTTAGAATGTATTGGGACAACAGCAAAGTTCCAAGTGTCGAAGTTCCGATTGGCGATTTCTTCGGGCTTTCACATGGCAAAGCTGTAAATGTAAACAGCGCTTACATAACAAATGTTTTAGGCAAAGGATTTAATTGCTGGTTTTCAATGCCGTTTAGAAAACATGCAAAAATTACAATACAAAATGATATGCCTGACGGAAGAGACTTGTCTTTAATTTTTTTCCAGATTGATTACGAGCTGCATGATTCACTGCCGGCCAATATCGGCCTTTTCCATGCTCAATTTAGAAGACAAAATCCAACCGTTCAAAAACAGGATTTTATTTTAATCGATAATGCAGAAGGTCCCGGCTACTTCGCAGGTTGCGTTATTGGCGTAAGAACCCTTGGCGGACACTGGTGGGGTGAAGGCGAAATGAAATTTTACATCGATGGCGATAAGGATTTTCCAACTATATGCGGAACCGGTGCTGAAGATTATTTCGGCAATGCATGGGGAATGGATTTATTTCATACTCCGTATATAGGCTGTACTTTGCTTGAGCCGGTTCCTCAGGGAATGAAAGGCTTGGAACTGATAAGTATGTATCGCTTCCATGTAACAGACCCAATTTATTTCAAAAAAGATTTAAAAGTTACTATTCAGCAAATCGGCTGGATGGACGACGGCTTGGGAGAAAGAAGCGATGATTGGTGCAGTGTTGCTTACTGGTATCAGGCCAAACCGGTTAAAAAGATGCCTTCTTTGCCGGATAGAGCCGCAAGATCTGCCGATGTTGTTCTCGACACCAAAGCAAAAGATGCCACTGGCGGCCAATGGACAAATCCGCAGTAAAGATAATTTATTTTCAATTATTTGGGAGTTAGCCTGTAATGAGAACATTATACCTGGTTATCTGTTTATCATTGTTTGCGGCAGATTGTTTTGCTGCTAATAACAAAATGGCTTCTGGCACAGTTTATTGCGATACTAATCGAAATAATCTTCGTGACAAAGGTGAAAAAGGCATTCCTGATGTTCGCATCTCTAATGGTAAAGATATAGTTTCTACAGACAAACAAGGACGTTATCAAATTACAGTTGATGATGAAACGCTGATTTTCATAATCAAACCAAAAAATTGGATGACGCCGGTAAATGAATTTCAGCTTCCTCAATTTTATTATATTCACAAGCCGAAAGGTTCACCAGCCAAATTCGAATTTCCCGGCAGTGCACCTACAGGTCCCCTTCCGGCTTCTGTAGATTTCCCATTATATCCTGTGAAAGAACCAACCAGATTTAAAGTCGCTGTATTTGGCGATACCCAGATTTCATCGGAAAAGGGAATTAATTCGTATGCACGCGAACTTGAGGAATTAGTTGGCAAATTGGATGTCGCTTTTGGCATTTCTCTTGGCGATAATACAGGTAATTGGCTTCTTATGTTTGATGTTTCAAACAGAATAACATCGACGTTAGGCAAACCATGGTATAATGTGCAGGGTAATCATGACCTAAATCTTGACGCCGAAAATGAAAAATATTCAAATGAAACTTTTGAGCGAGTCTATGGCCCGGCATATTATGCTTTTGATTATGGAGATGTTCACTTTATTGTCTTGGATACTGTTTTAACTATGAGATGGAAAGAGGATGATAAATATTTGGGTTACCGAGGCGGGTTAGAATCAGACCAAATTGCATTTGTTCGTAACGATTTGGCTTATTTGCCAAAAGGAAAATTAGTGGTTCTTACCATGCATATCCCTCTGGATTACCGTGCTTATGACAAAGAGAATTTAAAAGCATTTTTCAATGAGATATCAGATAGAGAAAATATAATAGCTTTAGCAGGTCATAATCACATTCTCGAAAATTCTTTTTTGGATGCAAATAGTTTGTGGCCGGTATTTAAACCTCTGCATACCATGATTGTTGGTGCTGTTTGCGGCTCCTGGTGGGAAGGTTCGCTCAACGAAGAAAATATTGCACTGGGAACTATGGGTTGCGGCGCCCCCAATGGCTATGGGATATTTCAGTTCGACGGCAACAAGTACACAATGAAATATCATGCCTTTGATTTTCCTGAAGATTACCAGATGCGAATATGGACTCCAGGCAAAATCTTTGCTAATCAATCGGCACAAACTAATATCTATGTGAATTTCTTCGCTGGTTCCAGAAAAGATACTGTAGAAATGAAATTTGGCGAACGAGGACAATGGACTAAAATGAAGTGGTGCCCGGATGTTGACCCCTTTATTAAGGAGCGTAATGAGATAGAAAAGGCAGCAAAGGGCGACACATCAGTTACAATATATGATGCTAATCAATACTACTTTTCTCAACATATTTGGTCAGCCCTTCTTCCTGCCAATCCGCCGGCAGGTATCCATGTCGTATATGTACGGGCCACGGATAGATACGGACAAGTGTTTGATGGCAAACGCATTATACGAGTTGAATAAAAATGTTATATAAAGTAAAAGAGTAGTGCTATTCTTTTACTAAAGGTTACGGCCGCGCCCTGACATGGCGGGTATTCATAAGTCTTGAATTGCTGTCTTTAATAAAATCCATACTCCAGATATGATTCGGATAAGCCGGTTTCGGCATCTCTGTTCTCAATTGTGAGGACATTTTCTTTCTGAGGCGTATACGCAGTATAAGCCCAAGCTGGCTGTATATGCGTTCTGTTCGTTTATGGTTAATCTTAAATCCTTCACGCCTTAACATTATATGTAATCTCGGACAGCCGAAACGTCTTCTTGTCTCTGCCAGCTTCTTTAATCGCTTGATGATAATATCTTCATCCGGTTTTGACACCGGCTTATAATAAAAGCTTGTTCTCGATAATCCTATCATCTTACATGCCTTCCACATACTTAGCCCAAAGCGTTCAATTATGTGTTTAATTGCCGACATTTGGCTTTAGGCTTTAAAAGTTTTTTGAGACAACACTCTTGAGTGCTGTATTTCCAGAACCTGGTCTCCAACAATATGTCTTAAGCGTCTGTTCTCATCCTCCAGCAGCTTGACACGTTTAGCCTCATTGAGAGAAAGACCGCCGTATTTGGCCTTCCAGTTGTAAAATGTGCCATCACTTATGCCGTATTAACGGCATAAATCGGCCACACTGATGCCCGCCTCTGCCTCCTTGAGGATTGGAATGATCTGTTCCTGTTTAAATCTTTTACCACGCATGGTACACCTCCTTTTAAAGGTTTTATCATGCCGGTACTCCAATTCAACTGGTACAGTTTTCGGGGGGAAGGTCAAAACTGCCACTTGAACTAATCGGGGCAATCAATATGGCTTGAAAAATAGATACCATTGCCATAAAAGGAATAAGTATTTGCAAACGTAATCTTTCTGTGAATACATGGTCGCCAAGTGTTCAATCTGTCCTATCCTCATTTATTTCTACGAGCGCTTACTACGAAAACATTCATTTGCGAATTTGCACCATTTGGCACAATCAGGTTTAATGTTCGGGTTACGCACTTCGCAATTGCAGCCGCGGCACATTCTGAATGGTTCGTCTTTCCAAATCTCCATCTCTGCACCACAATTAGGGCATAACACAGTAGCTATGTCTTTAGGCACCCAATAACGCATATCTTGTCCAGGACAACGCGGCATAATCAATCCCCCAAATTTTAATATAATAACGCAAGGCAAATACGCCCTGCTAACCACGCAACATCTTCAGTATTAAATACCTTTTTGATACATGAATCAAACATAATATTTGCGGCAGGCTGGAACTCATCATCGCCGAGATGATAGACCAGAGTCGCATCGATTTTTCCGACAGCGTGAATAGTCACGGCAAGATCGCCGCCAGTCGCAGGTTTCCAATCAAATTTATTCAAACGCTTTCGGAGCAATTCAATATCATTTCCAATTTGTGAAATAAGCGGATTTATGCTTCGTGATAAAAACGGATTCCAATAAAATTGTCCACCCGGCAAATCTCGAAACGTAATAAGCTGCCCTGTCGGCTCAAGAGGTCCATCGTAAAGCAAATAATGCAGGATAATAATATGATCGCCAAGTTTGGCAGGTTTGCCGGATTTTGCTTCTATGATGTCGAAATTTTCATCGATGCTCATATCGATCCCGAATGCGCGAAAATTCAATTTGCCATTCTGCGGGTTCGGCAGGCCGAGATTCGCATATCTTGAATCCAGGTTTATGCCGGCAAGTTTTTCTTTTGCCAGCTTAATCGTTTTTAAATATGCCTCTTGCTTCGACATAAATCAATTAATTTTTTACAGAAGGGAAAAGTTTTGAATCTGTATGCGGCAAAAACATCGCAGCCGTATATTGATCCATATAGCTCGGCTCAGTGCTAAGATCGATGTAAGTCATTCGTTTTGCCAATTCAAGCTGACGGTCGCGATAATCATCCGATACCAGCACCATATATGAGCCCATCAATGAAGAATTTCCAATATATTGAAATTTCTCGTGAGGCAAATCGGGAATAAGTCCTATGACGATGGCTTTTCTGATATCAAGAAAGCGACCGAAACCACCGCCGATGTAAATTTTTTCAAGGTCTGCAAGTTCACAACCAAGCATTTGAACCATAAGCGAACATGCCGAATAAATCGCGGCCTTGGCTCGAATAATATTTTCGATGTCAACTTCGGAAATAGTAAGCGCTTTTTCGCTGTAAGTCTCATCTGCTTGGGCGATAATATACTTCGCGTGGCGGCCATCAATAATTATAGCATCAGATTTTCGCTGACGATTAAGTTTTCCGGCACCATCGAGCCATCCGGTTAAAAACAATTCCGCCAGAAGCGATATCATACCTGAACCGCATATTCCGCGTGGTTTTGTATTTCCGATAGTGGAATAGTTCGGCACACCTGTTTGAGGATTAACTTCAATTCGTTCGATAGCACCAATTGCGGCACGCATACCAAATTCAATCCCGCCTCCCTCAAACGCTGGGCCGGCCGAACAAGCACAAGTCATCAGGACTTCATTATCGCCGATAACAATTTCGCCGTTGGTTCCGATATCAATAAACAATCTAAAGCCATTCGCACCAATGGCAATATCCGTACAGAGCAAACCGGCAGTTATATCACCCCCTACATAGCTTCCGACACTTGGAGAAATATAAACCCATGATTCGGGACTAATATCAATGCCGATATCAGAAGCACTTAAATACGGAACTTCGAGCAATGTCGGTGTGTAAGGTTCGAGACGGATATATTCAGGATTAAGACCTAAAAGCAGATGCGTCATTGTCGTATTAGCAGATATTACAGCATTGCAAATTCGCTGGGGAGTGACGTTATGGCTTTCAGCAACCTGCCTGATAAGATTATTAATTGTGCTTAGTACGCGCGTTCGCAGTTCTTCGCGTCTATCTTCGCGGCGAGCATAATTAATTCTGCTAATAACATCCTGGCCGCACCAAATCTGACTATTATAATCACTTCTGACGGCAACTATTTTTGCAAGCGGCAGAAAAACGAGCTGTACAGCAATAGTCGTTGTGCCAACATCAATCGCGATACCATAATGCTCAACGGTAGAATTGCCGGGCTCGATGCCTATGATATGATAGCGGTCGGATTCTCTGACCATCGTGACAGTTACCTGCCCATTCTGCACGCGAAGGCAGCCGGCTAATAATCGCATGACAGATAAAGGACAAACAAATTCTTTCTTGCCCCATTCCAACTGAAGACGGCGAACAAGCCTGTCGAAATCAGAAAGACCTTCTCCTGCCTGCGGCGGCGGCACATCAACAAACCATTTTATAGCCAAGGGGTCATATTGCCAATTTTTGGGAAGAAGCTCATGGCGAATAAGATTGACATCATCAGTCTCGTCACCAAATTTACCGCCCTTTCTTCCTGCCTGTTCAGGCACATCAACGACAATCGGGGTATCGAGGACACGAGTCTTGCAAGCAAGCACATTTCCAGCCGATACCACTGCCTGTGAAAGCGCGCCAAGGCTGTCTGTATCAACGTCACCTGAGCGAATGAGAACAACACATTTTCCACAGGTGCCTTTTCCTCCGCACGGTGAATCTATATCAACGCCCGCAATACGAGCGGCATCAAGCAGTTCTGTGCCTGGCGGCACATCAACCGTTTTCCCAGTTGGTAAAAATGTTACTATAGGCATTTGTTACCTAATTGTTACTTATTCTGGCTTTTACAAAGCTTTCAATATCTCCAGCTTCCTGCGGACCAACAATAACTTTCCAGCCTGGCAAACTTTCTTCCAATTCGCCGCTGATTTGCGCCACATAGCCGGGAATGATAATATTACGAGTCGTAACCTGCTCTTCGAGTCCTACAGATTTTACGAATTTGGCAATCGAGGCTCCGGAAAATTTGCCTGCCGCCCAAGCTGTAAGCACGCTCATGCCTTCACATTCAGGTATTACAAGCCATGCGTTTGAGCCGCTATTTTCTATTTCGCCGGAAACGATGAAATATGTCAAAGAGAAATTAGTTGTTACGAATACCGGAGAATCAGCCTTTGGTTCACCTACCTGATACACCTTAGGCTCAACCTGAATCGGCTTTTGCGGGTCAGTGTAGATATTAAGCCGTAAAGTCATCAATGGCGCAAGCAGAGCGGGATCAAAATGCGGAAGAACACAAATCCCACCATATTTAGAAATCTCAGTCGTCGCGATTGCTGAAATATCGAAAATATTATCAGTATCGATAAAACTTACGCTCGGGTATCCAAGCGGCTTGAATTCATCTTTCAATGCAGATCTGCGCGCGATTGAACTGGTCTGGAATTGTTCAGCAAGGGAATAGGTATTAAAATTCAAAAGCAGATTGTTAAATCCATCTTCTTTCAGCTTAGCTGTCAGAGAAGCAATTTCATCGAGGTTTGTTCCCGTTACTGCAAGTGAATGACCATTTTCATTCGCAGCAGATTTGAGCAATTCAGCAGTTTCTTCCGTTGCGGCGACAAGAACACTGCCCGAACCTTTTACTACTGCTGCCGCCGCTGCCAGAGCTTTGGCATCGGAACTTCGAAGAACAAGAGGGCGTTTTGTCGTATCAAATGCCTTCTTAGCAAGAGCCGCAAAAGCATCTGCATCGCCGCCCTTTTGTGTTACGCCCACCATATCGATAATGAGCTTTTCGCCAACTCGTTCAAGAACGTAATCGCTAATCGCTTTGAGAGTCGCATCGATTGATTGAGCTGAATCGGTTTCATTGACATTAATCGCAAGAGCAGTCTGGTTTATGAACGTCTTTTCATGACGATATAAAACCGTCTCGCCGCCGATTTTCAAATTCTTTTCAGAGCCAAGCTCGATACATTTGACAGGCGGTTCACTCGCCGCTCCAAGAATTTTTTTGGCTTCATCGGAAGCATATGGGCATTGAGAAAGCTCAGCTTTCTTGCCTGCCAGTTTCATCGCGAATGCAAGGCAGGTATTCGAGCCGCACTCTTTGCAATTAGTTTTAGGTAAAAGTTTTTGTATTTGTAAACCGGTAAGAGCCATTTTACTCTCCTTATTTATTTATCTGACCATCCATAAGTTTAAAAATAGTTTGCTTCAACGCCATCATCGCATCCGGATTATACATCACAAAAATATCCGCACCGGCATAAAGAAGGTTCGTCGCTGTAACCAACTCCCACATAGCAGCACGTTTGTCTAATTGACCCCATGCAGGGAAGTCAGCCTGCGAAGCTTTTGCTTCTTTTGTTTTTGCACATTCCTGGCCTGTAAGCACGATGATCGGGCTTGCGAGCATTTTATCGCCGCCAAGAGCCGTCATACGCATACGTTCCATAACCGAATATGTGTACTCTATGCCGTAGCCAGTTGCGCCAGTGATAGGATCCATCATAATCTGCTCAGGTTTGACATCCATATTCGTAAGCAGAATGTTCATCTGCTTTGCGATGTTTACGTCAATTGGACTTTGCGAAACAATAGAATGTCCATAAGCTATCGCGGCACCGGCAATCGTGCGGTAATTATCCTGTTCAACCCAGTTGAGCAGCAGATTCTCGCCCGCACAGGCCTGTGCGACAGCCTTTAATACTTCGTTGTTTTTATCGAAATGGTTATGACCCATTATAATCAAAGGCACATCAATCGCGGCAAGTATGGACTTGACCAAATCAACAGCTTGTTGTGAACTTCTGTTTCCTTTTTCCGGATGAGTTCCTTCGAGCCTGACACTGATAAGGTCAGCGCCATATTTATCAACGCATACTTTTGCCATTTCGACAGGATTATTTAGGAGCTTGCCGTAAATATCCCGCAGACTGAGCGGATATTTATCATTAACTTCGTCAAAAACCTCGAGTGCAACAAGCGGCCGATTTTTCATTTGCCCTTCCCAGAGATGGAAAGGCATACAGGTAGCCCCGCCGACTTTGTAGGTTCTGCCGCGTGTGCCGCCTTCGGCTTTGGCAGCTCCGAGTTTGACTTCAATAACAGGTACTTCACATTTTTCCTTGCGAACCTTGACGGTTTTGATTTCGCTTATTCTTTGTGCAGCGCTTGGGCCGTTTGATTTAACCTCAATTTTAGCTTGCGCCTTTACAGGTTCAGATTTGGCAGCAATGGCCGGTGCCTGCTCACCAAGAAATTTTACTGAAAGCGTGCTGATAATATCTTTTACGATTTCCTGCGTAAGCAAAGTACGAATATTCTTTGTAACTTCATCAGTTATCTGCGTCTTTATCTGCGCAATCATTTCAGCAGTAAGCATTGTTTCTGATTTTGTTGTTTCATTGGCAGCAACGGCAACTGCTTTTGCCTCGTCTACAGCCTGTTCAACCGCTTTTTCAGAATCCACCATTCTATCTTCGACGTTCGTTTCGGCATAATCAGCCATATCTTTCATAGTCAGTGAAGGATGACCAACTTTTTCAAGATATGCCTTAATACTTGCAGCATCAGTGCCGACAGACTCATCTGCTATCTTATCAAATAAGTCGGGCACATCCTGTTCTGCAAATCGTTTCTTAAGGTCCTGCTCCAACAAAGTCTTGAGTTCTTTAGGCATCCAGACAAGCCGTTTGAATCCGCCTTCAGCGTGAAGAAATTTCCTCGAAGTCAGGAACACTTTACCCACACCCATAAAGCCGGGCGTCTGCTGGCCGCCACCGACACTTCCTGCCAGCGACGAGAATGTCATTCCTATCGGCGTTTCACCCTCATATTCACGGTTGACGACCATTACGCCGTTGCACTCCGGGACATAAGCACAAATCGCCTCGAAGCATCCGCAGCTTGTCATCGGTCTATCCATTATTGAATATGCTGTGAAACACTTTGTCGCTTTGTGGCTGGTAGTATAAACAAAATCGTTGATGCCTTGCCATATACCTCTTACAGGATCAAGGCAATCGCCCTTCTTAACAGGCTGGTTTGGCCCTGTTTCGTCGATTTCAAAAGCAGCCTTGCCGTCGAGCCAGTTATACGCTCCGCACAATCCCAATCGTTCGGGAGTAATAATGCAAACATGATCGGGCGCAAAAGACTGACACAATGTGCATGAATAAAATGTTTCGACCGATTCATCTGTCATAGATTCAAGCCTTCGATTACGCTCATCGTAAACCTTGCGTGCGACAACGACACGTTTTTCAACTTCAGCAGAATCGGTAATAATCGTTACTTTAACCTTATCGACAATTGCAGGGTACTCCGACAGCAGCTTGGCATGAAGAATCTCGCCGTAATGCCGTAGCCGCAGACCTTTTTTGAAACCATCTTTGGAGATACGCGTCCAGATTATATCACGCTGTCCCATATGCCAAATACCTTCGGCACCGTTGACAAGGTGATGAATCTGACGTTCGAGAATAGGTTCGAAATCGGACTGCATCTTGCGTCCTGCGACTTCAACCCAAATCGCAAGAGGCATTGCTGTGCCTTCTTTCACTGTATCGACATCAGGACCGATTATTTCGATATCGCCATCGTTGATTTGATCCATTTCGACAGTTGTAACAAATTCGAATGCTGTCGTCTTATTACCACCGAATTCAACATGCGCATCCTGCTTACGGATACGTTCGCCCTCGAATGCCGGGCCGTATGGCACAGGAATCGGCACTTTGGTAATCTTAATTTTGCATCCGCGTACTTCCAGCGCCTTTTCAACCATTGTTTCATAAGGCACATTCGCGACAACATGTTCATATGTGCAAACACCTGTCGGCAGAATTTCAGGAATATTTGTATCTGCGATGACAGGGAAGCCGTAGTTGATAGCACCTGCAGCAGCAGCGTATTTATCCGCTGTAACTTCGCCGAACGCGAGCACAAATGCAAAAATACGGTCTTTGTTATATTTCAGATTCGCGGCAAAATCGCCGGGCTTTACACCGCCAAACGACATCGCTGCGCGATTTGCAAATCCGAGTGCGTAAATCAATGAGGAAACATCTCTGCCAAATGGCACCAGACGTGTTTCCCAGCCGAGCTGAACGCCTTCTTCAGCAAGCTGCTCTGCGAATTGTTTGCCGTTTGTGCAGCCGCCCATAAATACATACAGATTTTTTTGCTGGAGTTCTTTGGCAATCTTTACCGCAATCTCATTTGTCGGAGCAGCTCCTGTAATCGCCGCAAATCCCGGCGCAGAGCCGTCTACGAATTCTATGCCTCGTTCGCGCATTATTACATCATTGGCAGCGCCAAGCCAGATACCACCAACAGGATTTGGCCCGACCAGATACTTGCAAGCTTCAATGATTTCGCAAGCAAACAACGCCGCAACACCGGCATCGAGCGTATTGCCGAGATAAGGCAGCCATACATTATCGGAAGGCCTTGCGGGCAGGAGTTCTTTTGCTTTGCTGAGCATTTTACGCATATCCGCAAGAGTCTGCATCTTCTCGCCGGTGAACGAATATATTACAGGCAGAAAATACGCTGTATTCGGGAACGCCACTGCACAGTTTTCACCTTTTGCAGCGATAGCTTCACTAAGTTTTGCGTCAGCTTTGGCAACCCATCCAACTGCACCATCTATCGCATTTGTTGCAATATATTTAGACATTCAACTCCCTCCTATCTTTCATATCCAGCAATTTACGTTCGGCCTTTTTATTTATGCCAAGCTTTTCGCGAGCGTCATTCAGGATATCCATAATTTTAGTAACCGCTTCGTGCGGGTCTTCGGCAACGTGAAATGAGCCGCCGAAAATATTCTTTGTTTCTTCGTTTAGGAATTTTGTTACGTTCTCAGAGCCATTGATATGGAAAGGATGTCCCAATACCACGTCAACGCCGGAAGCCACAAAATAGCAGCCGATAGCGACCGCTTTTTCACTCATCCATTCAGGAGCAACGCCCACTGCAGGAACCTGTGCTAAATCATCTCCGAGCCCGCCTTCTCTGACTACTTCCGTAGCTGCTTCGAGAATACGTGTATTATCCACGCAGCTTCCCATGTGCAGCACCGGTGCGATGCCCACTGCTTCACAAACTTCCCTCAAACCGGGGCCCGCATGCTCCAGCGCCGCTTCAGGAGTCATCGCTCCCTCTTTACCGGAAGCTATCGCAGCACAACCTGTTTTTAGAATCAGAACATCTCGTTTGATTAATTCCTTTGTCAGCACATTCATGTAATGATCCATTTTCTGTTTCGGATTATTGCATCCGACAATACCAACTACACCTTTGATTCTGCCCTGCATAATAGCATCATTCAAAGGTCTAAACGAAGCTCTGAATTTTCCGCCGAGCATATACTTAATCGCTTCCACGCTGTAACCGGCAATCATTGGACTGTTTGCTTTTGGTATGCTCATCTTTTTGATATCGCGATTTTTATAATTATCGATAGCCTGCCTTATTATATTCTTTGCCGAAGTCAGCGCATCATTTCCATCAAACCCAAGATGCTCTGCCCCGACCATTTTAGCGATATGGCTTGTCGTTACGATTTGGGTGTGATATGACTTAGCTACATCGGGCAGCGAAGGCATAACGCACTGAACATCTGTTATCATCATTTCAACTGCGCCTGTTATAATAGCAAGTTCCTGCTGAAGGAAATTTCCCGCGACCGGAATACCATGCCGCATCAGTATTTCATTTGCCGTGCAGCATATACCGGCAAGAGTAACACCATCAGCGCCTACATTTTTCGCATATTCCTTTATCTCCGGCATTTTAACGGCCACCGCCAGCATTTCCGAAAGTTCCGGTTCATGACCGTGTACAACAATATTCACTGTTTTTTCGCCAAGTACACCAAGGTTCACTTTCGCCTTAATCGGGGTCGGTGTTCCAAAAAGAATATCTGAACATATTGTAGCCACACGCGATCCGCCCCATCCGTCTGCAAGCGAAGTTCTAAAGGCATGCATCAAAATATGTTTGTAATCATGATCAACTCCCATGTGCGTCCTGTGCATTGCCTCAACGCACATACGGTCAATGCTTTGGGGTTTTAAATTAAGCTGTTCCCACATCCCCTGCCGCTTTATCGGCGCAAGACTCAGTGTTTTAAGCGGGTCTTCCTGCGATGTAAATTCTCCGATGAATAAATTAGCAAGGTCAATAGCTACCGCTTCTTTGGTTCTGCCTGCTTCCTCTATATTATAATCATTAGCCGCACGTCGAAGCGCCGCTTCATCCTTTATCTGGTATCCGCCGCCATTTCCTTCGGCTACTTTTTTTAACCTTAAAACAAGATGACGGCCGTGATCCGAATGCGCTGCTGTCCCGCCGACAACCTCGCGAAGGAAGTTGCGAGCCACAATGGTATCTGCATCAGCGCCGCATACGCCTTTCGGTGATTTTGGTGTTATACGGCAAGGCCCCATGTGGCATATTCGACAGCAAACCCCCAAGGTGCCGAATTTACACTGATTGGACTGTGTATCCATACGCGCAAAACAGGTATCAACGCAATCTCGCTCTGCTTTAAGCAGAGTTTCAACCGACGCTGCGTCCCATGCCCTGTCTTTGGCACTTAACGATTCTTTTGCCATAAATTTGATACCTCCACTGATCCTGATTGAATTTTCCCGCTGATCCGCGGTTTATGTTTAAAATAATTATTTACTTTTTTCATCACGGATATTACTACCCTTAAGGGTATCCATAATAAAATTGTCAAGCTTCATAACGACCGGATTAGATGCAGGGAGTTCAAACATAGTTCGACCATCCTGCGCAAATTGTGCTATTTCTGCATCATCTTCGAGACCGAAAATAAAATCCGCTCCTGTTTTGGTTTTTAAATCTGCAACTAATGGCGGCAATTCATTTTGCCTGAGCCTGTTAACAACTATCGCCAGCTTTGAGTAACCAATATCCATTTGCTTCGCCAGAGTCCAAAGCCGCTCAACAGTTTCAAGGCCACGCACAGATGGGTCTGCAACTATCACAAGCACATCGACTCGCGTAACGATTCGCCGCGAGAGGTTCTCAAGACCTGCCTCGTTATCAAGCACGATATACGGATACTGCGACGAAATCTCGCCAAGTGCCTGTTTGAGAACATTATTGGCATAGCAATAACAGCCCGGCCCTTCAGGTCTGCCCATCGCAATAAGGTCGAAATTGTGCGCTTCGACAAGGCTCTCGGATATTTTAAGTTCCAAAAGCTGCTGCTTGGACATTCCACTTGAAAGCCCTTTTGTGGCGACTTCTTTTGCTTCTTCACGAACACTGCCGATTGTGTTTATTGCTTTTACACCCAGTACAGCATCAAGGCATGTATTAGGGTCGGCATCAACAGCCAATACAGGCGTACAGCCTCGACTAATCAGCCGGGATATTAAAAGTCCTGCGACTGTTGTCTTGCCTACTCCGCCTTTACCACTTATTGCGATTTTAAAACTCATAGTTCACTCATGTAGTCGGGTGAGGCCTGCCGCAGCCATCACTTATGCGAGCAAGTTCACTTCTTTTTTCGGCAAGCTTTGTTTTAGCCGTTTCAAGTTGAGCTTCCTCAACCGGCTTTTCAATTTCAAGCTCGCTTATACAATCTTCAAGTTTCTCAATTTCTGCCATCAAATGAGAGTATTTTTCACGATTTAAATCTTTCATCTTTTACCGCTTTCAACAATATTCATAATAGCTTCAAATCTTTTAAGAATATCGCTATCTAATTCGTCAAGCACCGATTTGCCATTTCTATCTGCAAGACGAAGCTGGTCGGAATATGGAATAACGCCAATGACACTGTTGCCGCCAAGTGCGTTTCGGATAAATTCTTCATCGTCAGGGCTTTTGATTTTATTCAGAACAAACGCATAACGTTTCAGCCCTATTTCGCCCGCCATCTGGACAACCTTTTTAGCGCAATCAATCGATCGCTGCCCCGGCTCAACTACTATCAGCATCAAATCGACTCCACTCGCTGTCGCTCTGCCAAGATGCTCAACTCCGGCTTCCATATCCATTATCAACGCATCATTTTTATAAAGCACAACATCACTGACAAGCGCGCGGATAAAAATATTTTCCGGGCAAGCACATCCGCTCCCGCCCTGCTTTACAGCGCCAAGAACCAAGAGCGCGATTCCATTATGAATCGTTGCACACTTCTCTGCGATATCTGAAACTTCAGGATTGATTTTAAACATCTGGCCGTATTGTTTAACCTTTGCTCCGGTACGTTCTTCAATCAGCGAAATCTGCTCAGAAATCGGAACAATCGTTTTCTGTTTATCAACAGATAAACCCAGCGAGCCGGCCAAACTGGCATTGGGATCGGAATCGATAGCCAGCACCTTTCGACCGCTGCGAGCCAGTAAAATTGCCAGTGCCGCCGCAAGTGTGGATTTCCCTACACCGCCTTTTCCGGAAATTGCCAGTTTCAATTAATTACCCCCAAGATACTAAAAACCATACTTGGCTTTCATAGCTTTTGAAACACCTGCCAGAGTCTCGAATACTTTTTCTGCATCTGCCGGGTCCATCGAACCTGTACCGCATGATGGCGTTATCAACGCCTGTTCTGCGATAACTTTCTTATCGATGCCTTTTGATGCCAAGTGATCCATAACTTTTTCAAGCTGATTGCAGAGACTATCAACAGACTGCTCACGAATTTTAACTGATGTCGGTATAACACCCCATGCGAGCATTCCGCCGCGGGAGAGATGTGCCTTTACAGAATCAGCATACATAGCGATAGTTTCGCCAAATTCAAAAGCATCAAAGTTTACAATATCGATGCCTGCGTCAATCAAAATGCTCCATTCGGTATTGCCGCAGCAGTGAATTCCTGCGATGCCGCCGTCCATATGAACCGCATTGATTACTTCATTGAGAATAGCGACAACATCTTCACGTTTCACTGAAACATATGTCGATGAGCCGAATGCTGAAAGAATCGGCTCGTCAATAAAGCAAATAACGCCCTTTGTTGTATATGGTTTGAATTTTTGTATCTGCCAGCGTGCTTTCATTGCCAATGCCTTGACAATCATATCACGAAATTCATCGTTGTAAAAGATTGCCCGCTTGTTCTCATCAACCAGCGTCAAAGCGAAACTGCAAGGTCCTGTTACCTGAACCTTTGCAAATGGCAATTTGATATTTTTGCTTTTAAGCCGGTTTTCCATCGCATAAAGGCCTTTTGAAAATTCAGGACTTATCGCCATAGATGAACAATCGCCATCGCCTTCCATTGCTGTCATATAGCTTTCATAAAAAACTGCGAATGCTTCTGAATAATCCTTCGATGTATCGAAATACATTCTGTGTTTTGCTTCATCAATAACAGCATTGGGCATACCTTCTGAATATTGAATTTCCATCTGCTCATGCAGTCCGAATTTTGGAAGCTGCGGCCAAATCGGCGCTTCGTGCATTCTTGTCAGACTTACATCAATTGCATGCTCAACATCTGTAAACGGCATCGAGCCAATTCCGGTAGCTAAAAACTTCGGCTTAATTGACATTATTATCATACTCCTTAATATCTATAGATGTTTATTTTATTGCCTTTTTCATTGCGCTGATATGAGCAGGTGTTGTACCACAGCATCCGCCTACGATATTTGCACCGGCCTTAACCAGTTCGCCGACCATCTGTCCCATTTTTTCAGGTGTATCGGGGAAGACATCAACGCCGTTAACGTTCTGCGGCAAACCAGCGTTTGCATGAACGAGTATCGGCGTATCAGGAGCAGCCTTTCTCATTTCTTTTACTATCTCAATCATACGGTCAATTCCGTTTCCGCAGTTTGCGCCTATGATATGAGCGCCTGCTTCAACGGAGGCTTTTGCCGCGTCTGTCGGAGTTACGCCCATCATTGTGCGATATCCGCCCTTTTCGGTTTTTTCAAAAGTGAATGTGCAGATTACTTCCAAACCTGTGTTTTCGCGTGTCGCCTTTATCGCTGCTACGGCCTCATCAATCGCGCTCATGGTTTCAATGCAAACTGCATCAGCTCCTCCTTCTTCTAAAGAGATAACCTGCTCTTTGAACGCGTTATAAAGATCTTTTTCTGTAACATCGCCCATCGCAAGCATTTTGCCTGTTGGCCCTACCGATGCGATTACCCAATTTTCATGGCCTGCTGCATGATGAGAAATTTTTGCGGCAGCTTTATTAATTTCACTTACACGATTAGCAAGACCATAATGTTCCAGCTTGTAACTTGTTCCGCCGAAACTGTCTGTTTCGATCATATCCGCACCAGCATCAATATACGCTTTTGCGACACCAAGTACATCATTTGGCCTTGTTACACACCAAAGTTCAGGACATTCACCCGGCTTTAGGCCTTTTTTCTGTAAAAAAGTTCCCCATGCGCCATCAGATACAAGCGTTCTCCCTTTTTTGATAGCATCCACAATTCGGCCTTTTCGTAAACTACTGCAATTGCAACCTTCACACATAGAATATGCTCCATAATAATTCATAGTTTTACGGTATTTTACATAAGAAATGGCTACCGTTGATTAACAATGCATCTATTTTATCATAATAAAATTGTGGAAAATATAATTGGAATAGCTAAGTTTTTGCATTATTATGCTATTCTCATCTTGAATATCAAGGTACTTGAGCAGTACTATTAAGATCCGCAAATCGCTTTTGAACGGTTGAATATCCATCCGCTTCAATCAATTTCCCAAAATGCAGAAGATATTCGTTCAAATCCTGCTCATTTATTACTCATAATTGGAGCCACACAGTAGATGAAACCAATGCCTCATTATCAAAATTTTTTATGTCATGCAATGTATGTGGCGGTATGTAAAGTCAATGGCGATAAGTGATTTCCAATGAATTTTTATAAACTCTGCCCATGTTGTTTTTTCTGTCTACCTGGCTGTGGTTCTAATCATTCCTTATTTAATATATTCGCAATGGTGCTATGGCTAACTTTGAAGTTAAGATACTTCAATTGCCCTTCAATTCGAGGATAACCCCAACCGCGATTCCTTTTAGCCAATTTAATGATAAGCTTTCAAAGTTCATCTGATATTTGAGGTCTGCCATATTTGCGGCACTTGCTTCCATCATATTTTTAAGCGCTCTATGCCATTTGAGCAGTGTATCAGGTGAAAATACATCACATATTTCGTTTAAAGCTTTACGGCTAATCTTCTTAGCCAGAACCGCTAGTGTTCTGCGTTGCTGGTCAGAAAGGATTATCCGTTTTTTACCAATTTTTTCTTTGAGTATGGCGTTGTCTGCTTTTAAATAATCAATCATGTCCTGCTGGTGTCTGTTTATCCAGCCAGCAAGCATAACATGCAGCATTGTCCAAGGTCGAGCTTTCATAAAAGCCTTAAAATTAAATTAAAAGTTGGCATTATTGAGAATCTGAACTGAAATAAGTCTACAAAATGCAAAAACACATGATGGAGCTCTTGCTGAAGATATTCATCGGTCATTTGTTCAGCACCTTGCGGCAAATGCAAAAATATCGTTAAAGCATAGAGTAATTTATACAGTTGAATAATCTTTATATAACTTTACAACATTTTGCCACGCTACATCTGGATCATCACATTCTTCCGAGCTTAGGCTGGATAATCCAATCCCACCACGATATGACCAGGTTGTCAAAATATCAGGCATAGTCGAATTAATAAGGACTTTGCCCTCTGTGTATATCTTTCCTTCAAGGCCTGAAGCTATGCCAAAACAACCGAGATATAAAGAAAAAACTTTATTATGTTTTATAGCTAATTTCTTACAATAAATGCTTACATCAATAGCTTTTTTTATATTTAATTCACTATTAGGCATCAACCAGTATGGATCAGTACTAAATGAATCAATATTATTTAATTTTGCAATTTCCTTAAAATTTTCTATATCCGGAGGCATTACACAAACGGATACCTCAATGTTTTTATTAATATTTTTTATAATGGCTGCACTATTACTAACAAAGTCAATAGTCGTTTGAGCCTGAAAAGATAAATAATCTACATTTTTTTTACTCTTTACTAAATCTCCTCCATAAAGCCTGGCAAATTTATTTTTGCAATTTTCACAAAAACATTCTTGAACTGCAGGTTCGTCAATTAATATGCCTGCAATACCATTATCTGAACACAATTTTATATACTCGCCATATTTCACCACAGTTAAAGGATTATTGTAACAAGCCATAGGATTGGGGTATCCTCCTCCGTAAGCTTTACTATTTTCATCGACTCTCCACATTTCAGGGTTTTCTAACATCACCCGAGAACTTCTGCCTCCACCACTGGTGTTTGCAAAACCCCATATTACAGCACTGGATCTTAATCCAATTTGAGATGCAATTTTCGGACCGAATCTTATACTTCCATTCAGCCATTGAAAGTGATTTTCCTGTAATGCAAATAAAACGTCTGTGCAACCAATAGACTTTATATCTTCCAGGTCTCTTGAAAGGTGAACTGGCTGATGTGGAGGTATGTAAGATGTTGAAAGTTTCATTAAATAATTCCTTATTTGAATTGCATTATTGCAGAATAATTAAAACTTTTTAAACTAAAGGCAACCTCTAAAAATTGCCTTTTTGACAATAAATTTTTTTATTAACTTTTTATTTGTACTTTTTTGAACAAAATTTTAAAAAATCACGTTCAT
>MHXZ01000069.1 GCA_001825665.1 Planctomycetes bacterium GWF2_41_51
AAAATGAACGTGATTTTTTAAAATTTTGTTCAAAAAAGTACAAATAAAAAGTTAATAAAAAAAATTATTGTCAAAAAGGCAATTTTTAGAGGTTGCCTTTAGATTTAATATTCAAGGGAGCCTCTAATAATTCGAAAACCTGAGATTGCTTCGTCGTTTTTGGGCTTAAACGCCACAAAAACTCCTCGCAATGACAATTTTTTAGAGGCTACCTTAAGAATTATAACAGTGTGAGGCGGGAATGTCAAAATTAGTATTCTGGGTAAATGGGAAAAGCGAGGTTTTTTTACTCCTGCCGGGGCGGACCGATGGATTTGAAGGATTTTAACATGTACAAGCCAACTATTGAAACGACTGCTATAAGTGCGATTAATAGCATCGTTCTGTGCTTTTCGGTCCAGGGGACTGGTTTTTGAGCCTCTTTGGCGAAAAGTGGATTATCGGTAATCATTTCGGCTATTGCCGGGGTGGTCGATACTTCGAGAGGATTACTCAACTTTTGAACGATGTCATATTGCGGTTTGGAGGCGGACTGCGAACCAACGTAGAGCGATAAAGGTGAGGTACTGCCAGCTTTGCTGAAAATGAGTCTGTGCGGTATCATTTCGGCATAGGCGGAGAGAAGCTTTAAGGGACGGTCATCGTAATTTCGGATGGTGAGCCTTAGGTATCTGTATGCGGAAGAAATCGGAAGAGTCGTATTGTGATGCTCTTTGCCATCTGAAGAAACATATCGGTAAACAACAGAGCCGGTGATGTAGTTCCATGTTTCATTTACATCTTCAAATCTTTCGCGGTTGTCTTCACTGTGAATTTTGACTCTTCGCTTAACGGCGTTACGGCCTTCGATGGAAACCTGCCGATAGAAAGATTGGTCGGCAAATGTTAACTGAATTTCACTGACTGGAAGATTTTTGAATCCCAAATCATATTCATAAATACTTATATTTTCTTTTTGGTCTTCAATATGGTTTGTACCTGTGATTGCAATGATTGTTCTTGGAGCGGGTTTATTTTCGCTGATGAAAGTCTGAACATCATTTATAACCGGCGCATTTTTTTCATCTGGCATTGGGTAAACGGTGATTCTTAAATAACGGTAATCGTTTGCGGGCATATCAATTTCATTGAAGCGAGAAAACTTTCTATCATCGACTGCGAAAACAAAAGCCTCATTTACAACTGTAAAGAAATTTATATTGTCATTCGAGCCTTCGATTTTGACGGCACGCCGGAAACTGATTCCATCGGTAATTACATCGAGCGAATTCTTAATCAACTGCGAACCGAAATCCAAAGTTATAAGTGAAGCGTTTTGGGAATTTGTCGAACGGTTTATTACCGCCAGTGAAAACCTGCTTCTGCTGGTAATATCGTGCGGGCGGGCAATTATGTACGGAACCTGCAAACCATTTGCATCTATAATTCTGATATCCGACAAATCTGTTTTGGCGATATCATATATCTGCGGAGTGATGTCGAGATTGTGATACTCGGAAGGTTCGAGAACAAATGAAATTGGCGAAACGTATTTCCAATCTTTAAGGTCTATGGCGCAAGCATCCGATAGATTATTAAGCTAAACACGACGAATAATAATATGTAACCCTGAGATTGCTTCGTCCTCCCGATTCGCTTGACGCTCAACGGGACTCCTCGCAATGACATTTTTGTTTTCATAAACGCCTCTCTGACAAATTATCGTTCAAGACTATTTCGAAGAAGCCTTTTTTCTTTAAGAATTGATAGAGATATGAAACGCCGACGAGAGTAATGCCGGTAGCAAGGAAAGCGGCGATCCTGTAAACGCTTTTAACCGTGCCCATATCGATGATAAAGACTTTGACGAGCAAAACGCCGAATAAAGCGAGGGCAATATATCGCAGAAATGCTTTGTTACGCCAAAAGCCGATAATCATTAAAACAGCGGCATAAAAAGCCCACATAATCGACATATACATATTTGCGAGGAAACGCCAGTTGGGGATTTGGATTTGTGAATATTTATTTTTGGCGTGCCAGTATAAATAGATTTCTTCGCTGAGGAGCACGAACAGAACAAATATCGCACCCATCGAAAGTATATAAGCAAAAGGCTTTATAGTTTCATCTTTGGCGGCAGATTTATTAAGCAGGAAAGCGGAAAGGAAAAGACCAATGACGAAAATTACAGCTATCGCGAAATTAATATTGGCGAAGATTATAAATTTGCTGTAATAAACTTCCGTAAAACCGATTAACAAAATGAAAGAACCGATTACGGCAATAAATACGGCACAATACCTGCAAATCAGGCCAGTGGGACAAATGGGTCTTGCAACAAAGAGCAGAGTAAAAATTGAGCAAAGCAAAATAAGGGAATTAATAAAAATTGTCTGGGAGAACTTCTGGTTGGTCAGATTATATTCGCAGTGCCAATACAATTCCATTGCAATCGCGACAAGCAGAATCAGATTAGCGATGGTATATAGACTTTGTGAAATGATACTTTTGACTTCGGGGGCAATCCATTTGTTTGCACGATAAAGGATATGGCACAAAGCGGCTGATGCGGCAAGGAAAAGCCAGGTGCCAAAAGCGGGATTGAAAACTAAATCGAAAGCGGCCCGGTGCAGCGGGAGTTTGTCGAGAAGGAAAGCCCAGCTTAGGAAGAAAGCAACTGCGGCGGAAATTTGCGTCCAGAAACTTCGGTATCTAAGGCCGATTATAGCCAAAACAACAGCTTCGGCAGCCCATGCCAATACGACCGCATACATTTTAAAGTATAGCGGAATTGCGATTGTCAGGAAAAAGAGGCCGGCGGCGAGAAGAACAAGGCGAAGATTAATATCATCGGGGCAGCGTCTGTTGACGATATTGAGCAAAATAAGATGAGCGATACACAGGCCGACGGCACAAAAAGCAAGTTCTGTACGATAATTGGAATAAAGGATTGTCCAGCAGAAATAAAAAGTAATTGTTGAATTTGATAAGACAAGCAGGACATCTTCTTTCTGAGCTTTTATTTTTTTTACCAAGCCATTGAACAAAGGCAGAATTAAATATATCGAAAAGAATACCGCGAGAGAGCCGAGTGCTATTGCCAATTGGCGCGGGGGCTGATTTTCGGAATAAATTTGCGAACGGAAAAATTTCTCAAACCAGCCGGCGTAGAGAATGAATGTGCCGAGGAATGCGATGACATTTACGGCACGCCATTTCCTGTAATAAGCACACAACATTGCGCCTAAGCTGAGGATTAGAACATAAGTGAAAAGAGGAACGGGAAGATTTTCGCCTGTGGAAACAAGGACAGGAGTTAAGTATCCGCCGAGGAGGGAAAGTATCGCCATCCAGATTTCATCGAGAGCGACGGCATAGAGCATAGCAGCAAGAGTTATGATTATCGCGATAACAAAAGCGGGCGGCGAGTCAATTAGTTTGTAGAAACCATAAGCGGAAAAATCAGCGGCATATAACATTGCGAAACCGAGAGCGGTAACAGCTTTTGCAACGATGCCGAAGCCTCGTTTTCTTGTTATTTCGCCTGCGGCAAGAGCAACCAGTCCCCAAAACGCGACAATGATTACCCTGCCTAAAGGCCCTACCATGTTATTATCGTAAGCATATTTCAGAAAGAAAACGGTTCCGAAGATTAAAGTGATAACGCCTAATATTAAAACCCATTTGGTGCCGATTTTCTGCTCGAGAGAAGCGGACTGAGTTTTTGCAGAGTACTTTTGAGTTTCGGCGTATATTTTGAAATCCTGTTCAATAGCGGATTCTTTAATAGGTTCGAATATCGGAGTTGGAATTGGCGGCGGTGTTTCGTGCACGACCTGGGGCTGGGGTGAGGGTTCTGTAATCGAGATTGGCTGCTGTATAATTCGGGGCTGCTGCTCAGGATGAAGAAATTCAATCATCACATTGGATAATCTATTGACTTTTTTCAAAGCGATTATGGAAATGATGAAGCCAATTAAGCCAGATAATAAAACACAGATTATTAAAGTAATAATCAAAACAGCTACAGCAATTTCCTCATGCATTTTTTACCTTTCGAAAGAAAAGCGAACGGAAATGTAAACGGATTGTACTCCCCCATCGTAAAAGCATTTTGTCATCCTGACTTTGCATAAATTCATCCTATAATTAAGCGGTCTCTAAAGTATAAACCAGAGATTGCTTCGGTCGCCTGTAACGACTTCCTCGCAATAACATTTTAGAGCCTGCATAATTATAGGAATAAAGAAAAGAAGCCGCAATAGAAAATTTAGACGGAAACCAATTCACGAATTTTTCGCGGTTCTTCACCAAGCCATTGCGGATTTTGCGCAGTAGAATCGAAAATCGAAGATGTTTTATATGGTTCGAATTTGCCTGTAGAACCCGCATCTGCGGTTTTGGCAAGCAAATCGCTAAGTTCCTGTTCGCTTAAAGGATAATACGTGGTTACCGCTTCCAAAGCCTGGTTGAGTATTTCCAAACTGTCGATTCCGGTAATCACAACTGAAGTCGGCAGATTGAGAGCATAATGTATACATTCAATCGCAGTTACAGTTTTTGATTTCAGCAGAACACCATCAGCCAAACATTTCATTCCAAGTACGCCGATGTTCCTCATCACAAGCCGGGGCAGAACTAAATTAGCGAAACTCCGAAAATGCGCATCCATTAGATTCAGAGGCAACTGGACTGTATCGAATTTAAAGCCAAATCTTTCCGCAACTTCCAACATATACAAATGCACATGCGGGTCTTTGTGGCCTGTGAAACCTATGTAACGGATTTTTCCGGCATCGCGTGCCCTTATCAAAGCCTCATTTGCGCCATCAGTGTCGAAAATGCGGTCAGGATCTTCATAACGAATTATTTCATGGTGCTGCACCAGGTCGATATGGTCCACATTGAGGCGTTTAAGAGAGTCCTCTAATTGCTTCGAGGCCTGGTCTTTTGAGCGGCCATCGACTTTAGTCATAACAAACGCCTTTTGGCGATAACCATCTCTCAAAGCTTTTCCCAGCCGCAACTCGCTTTGCCCATTGCTGTAATCCCAACTGTTGTCCATAAATGTGATGCCATTATCGATGGCTGTACGTATAATGCGAATCGCGAGGCGTTCATCGACGTTCTTTCGGCTTAAATGAGCACCACCGATGCCGATGGCGGATACTTTTTGGCCTGTGCTTCCGAGTGTTCTATAAATCATTTTTTTCTCCTTTTATTAAATCAGATTTTTTTCATTTTTTTAGAATATTTAGCCATCCCGCATGACGGGCATTTTTCCAAATCTATAAGTTTATTCAAATATTGCTGGACTGCGGCAATAAATGCAGCGTGGCTCCACGTCAATGGTGAGACTGAGATAGGCTCATTAGTTTCAGGGTTGACCTGTTCGGCCAAGACGCCGCTGGGTAAAGCGCGGCTCTGCACCCATTGCATAATTTCCATCGCTTTGTTCAAGTCATCTTTGCTGCGGCTGCCGGCAATGTAATATTGAGCCAGCCAAAGGGTACATAAGAACCATGGATTGCCTGGTGTGTTTTGAGATATTCTGTAATACGGGTCATTTTCATAGCGTGCCAATCCGCCGATTTTAGTTTTGCACCAAAGATTGTCATAAACCTGCTGCATCGTATTTGCCACTTTTTCATCATCAGGCTCATAAGCACCAAAAGCGAAAATGCCATAGAGACTGGCGTCTATTGTTTTGTCAATCTCGATTGAACCATCTTTTTTGAAATTAATCATTCGGCAGAACCGTTTTTCCTGTTCGAGATACAAATATTTGTCCATCGCACGGCGCATTTTTTGCGCACCGTTTCGATACTCTTCTGCAAGTTCGACATCGCCGAAAACGTTTGTAAAATTTGCGGCAGCCATAAGGCCGCCATATACAGCAGCAGTTGTAAAGGTCAAAATCCCCTGCCGTTCTTCCCAAAGATCATAACTCGGAAGCGGAAGTCCTGTGCCGCTGTCACGATAGTTCATCATAAAATCCGCGGCATTCTTAATCAAAGGTTTGTAAAGCGGTTTGATGAGTTCAGTTTCTCTGAAAATATAAAAATTATTCCACAAGGCCCAAATGACCAGAGCTGTTTCGTCTTCCTGAATCGGGAGTTGAGGTTTGTTATCTTTTTGCCAGGGATGCCAGGAACTGGCGATTGAACCGGATGGATTGTACTTATGAAAAAAATAACCATCTTCGACAATAATATCGGCGCAAAGATTATAAAAGTTTCTTGTGATTTCAAAATAACCTGCCAAATCAAGAGCATAGGCGGCAAGAGCGGCATCACGCGGCCACATATAACTGTAAGTGTCACGATTAAAATATTCTGCATCTGAATCATTGGCTGCGATGATACTGCCATTATTATTTATCTGCGAACGGCAAATCAAAAGACTTCTTTTGTATAGACGACCAATCTCAGGGGGCAGAAGGTCGTAATTCAATTCTTCCTTATCGACCCAGAGTTTCCAATAATTGACGGTCCGTTTGATAATCTCTTCGGGAGTTTTTTTCAAAATGACGGAATTCAAAGTTTCGACATTCTTCCAATCTTTTCCAGCACATATCCAGTAATAGCACGTATCGCTTTCATTTTCATTCAAGTCTAAGTGAATGGCTGCGACAGAATCGACAGACCCTTGAGCGACGGGGTTGCCGCTTAATACACCGTCCTCGGCATCTTTCCATGTGCCTAATTGATGTGGACGGCCTTTATTGCCGGCAGCGAAATAATCAATACCGGATTTTTTATTCGCAAAGATGTTGATTAAAAAATACCGATCAAGTTTATAATGCAGCAGGCCATTAACATCGGGTCGAAAAATTGCGGTATCGCCAATATCATTATGGAAAATATGGAAATTATGTGCAAGAAAGAGCCGCACTTCCATTCGGCGGCTGGAGAAATTTTCAACAACCAATTTTTTTACATAAATGTTCTCATGAAAGTCGACAAGGTCGTTTGCATATATTCTCAGTTTCCAGTTGTCGTGGACAAGTTCAACATTGGTCACCAAAGTATCATCAAGGTAATCCATTTTAATTCGCCAGCCGTCGGGTACCCAACTGAAATCACCATTAACCCATACACCGAAACGAAAAGGCCGGCCGCTGGTGTGATTTTCCTGTCCAACATAGGGGTAGTAAAATTCTCTCAGAAGATAATCTTTATCAAAAGAAATAAAAATATTGCCATTACCAACAGGTAAATCCCGGGGCATAAATTATTCCTTAATAAATTTTTCAGCAGTTGCAATCGCATCATTTTTAGCTTGCGCGAGCCTGGCTTTCTGTGTTTCAATGTCGATATCCATAGGCTGGGCAATTATAAAATCCATATCTGTTAAACCAACAAAACCAAAGATGGAGCGCAGATAGGGCTTTTGAAAATCTTTAGAAATTTCCGGGCTGTCACTGCTGTAATCTCCGCCGCGACTGATTATGACCATCATCTTCTTGCCTTTTACCAACCCTTCCACTCCTGTGGGTGTATATCTGAATAGAAACTTAGGCTGTACAATAATATCGATGTAATGTTTTAAAAAATATGGAATACTGAAGTTCCACATAGGCGTACTGAGTAAATAAGCATCCGCAGAATTAAAACGTTCGATATGCGCAATTATTTCCTGCCAGGCTTCTTTTAAATCACCATACAACTCTTTGCCATCTAAAAGAACATATTTACCATCGACGCGCTTCATTGTAAGAGAAGGTAAATTTTCCCTGGTTAAATCAAGCAATTCAACAACCCAGCCTTGATGTGTACGATTGAATACATCCAGAAAAGCTTGAGATATCTGCAAAGTCCTCGATTCATCACTGCGCGGAGTGGCTACTATATGCAATAATTTTTTCAAATCTAAATCCTAATTTACACATGCAATGCTACAAAATAAAAACGCGGCTTCCATTGGTAAAATTCTTATAAAACAAGAGTAAAAGTCTTAGAAAGCGGGGTTTAAGCAGGGATTTTAAACTTGAGAATGGGTTTCAAGTTGATTTAAAATAAACCGATATAATAATATCTAAATTTTCTATGTTACCTAAACTATCTATAGTACACTAACATTCAGGTAAGTAACTATAGACATACTATCAAGGTACAAAAAAAGATGAAAAAAAAGTGTCATAACAGAATACATGACAAGGACTTATACACAAAAGCCTTTATTGTATTTACGACATTTATGGTCTGTTTCTTTATGAGCGGGTGCAGTCCTGCAAAATACAGGGAAGATATAGATAAAACCGCGGATAAAATTCTGGCCGAAAAACAATATGATGCAACCGGAAAAAGAACGAAATTCTCAATAAATCGACCAAGTGATATTCTCAGAAAACGATTATTAAAAGGTCAGAATTTGCCAGTATCAAGTCCTGCTTCTCTGGGTGCTGAAAAGCTGCAAGAGATTGAACACTGGCCTGAGAAAGGCTATCCCCATGAAACTACGGGGGGAAAAATCACTGATATTAACGACGTGAACGGAATAGTTGTTATATCATTGTTGGATGCGCTGCAAATCGGTGCATATAACAGCTTCGATTATCAAACACGCAAAGAAGAAATATTTCAGACAGCTCTTGAACTTGAACTTGAACGAGATGAATTTCGAAATTCATTTTTCGCGCAAATTCAAAACCTTGTTAGCACAGACACAACAGGCAACAGGACTGTGAGCGGAACAGTTACAAGCGGTTCCGTAGGAGTCAGCAGAAGGTTTATGAACGGAGCGGAAGTAACATCTTCTATAGGAATAGATTTCGCAAACCTGTTGACAAACGGCCGAGAGTTTTCAAGAGGGCTTTCAGCAGATATGACCATTTCAATACCTCTGCTTAGAGGGTCAGGGAGACATATAGTAACGGAACCTTTGATACAGGCGGAAAGAAATGTGATTTACGCGTTTTGGGATTTCGAACAATTCAAAAAAGATTTTGCAGTAGGAGTCGCAACCCGGTATCTCACAGTGCTTCAGCAATTGGATGAAATAAAAAATACCGCCTCGGATTATCGCAGCAGAATAGATACCGCCAATCGAAGCAGAAGACTGGCCGATGCGGGCAGAATTCAGGAAATAGAAGTTGACCAGGCGGTACAGCAGGAATTGAGCGCACGGCAGAGTTGGATCCGTGCAACACAATCATATAAACGAGAACTCGATTCATTTAAAGTTTTCCTGGGACTTCCGCCGGATGCCGATCTCGAGCTTGATCCGAATGAACTTGAAAAACTCATCGGACCCGCGATGGAGATGATTAACGAGGCCCAGGAGCGGGCTTTGATAGATGAATCGCCGATAATTACAGAGGACAATGAAGAACAGGCATTAGTTGAAATCATGGAGCCTGATTATAAAAACGCAGGGCCTTATGAAATCAAAGAGCCAAACGCAATACAGCTTGCATTTTTTAATCGATTGGATTTAAAAAGAACTGAAGGTCAGGTTTATGATGCACAAAGAGCGGTTGTAGTCGCGGCGGACGCATTGAGAGCGGAACTGACATTTTTGGGAGAAGGCAGAATAGGTTCAGGCAGAAGCATAGGTTCAACGGGACTTCCAAACGCGACATTTGTGGCAAATGAAGGTGTTTTTTCATCTTTAGTAACTCTGGATTTACCATTTGAAAGGACATTGGAAGCTGTTAATTACCGCAACAGCTATATCGCTCTTGAACGAAGCGTCCGGGACGTGCAAACACTTGAGGATTCGATTAAAATCGATATTCGCAACTCGCTTCGAGATTCACTGGAAGCTCGCGAAAATATGTATATCCAGGCAAAAGCAGTTGCAGTGGCACAAAAGCGAGTCAAGAGCGTAAATATGTTTTTAGACGCCGGCAGAGCGCAGATTCGTGACCTGCTGGAGGCACAAGATGCATTATTAGAGGCACAAAATGCTCTAACGGCCGCAATAGTACGATATAGAATATCGGAATTGAACATTCAGCGGGATATGGGTGTTTTGGAAATCGACGAAAATGGATTATGGAAAGAGTACTTTTCCGGAGAACAATTAAATGTCAAAGAAGAAAATCTCTATTATTAGCTGCGCAGCAATAATCCCTGTATTTGTTTTTATATCAGGGCTGCAATTGCTCAAAAATAAGGATAGCAATACTGCGTATGGTCCTCTTTATAACGTTAAGAAAGGACCATTAACGATCAGTTTTGTTGAATCCGGCACGATAAAGGCCCGAGATCAAGTGATACTGAAATGCGAGGTCGAAGGCAGGACATCGATAACCTACGTCATACCCGAAGGAACTCGAGTTACTAAAGGTGAACTGCTTATAGAACTTGATGTAAGCAGCCTTGAAGATCAGAGAATTGATCGTGAAATTGATGTTCAGAATGCTGAAGCAGCATATATAAGCGCAAAAGAAAACCTTGCGGTTGTGGAAAATCAGGCGAAAAGCGATAATGACCTCGCAGAACTTACGCTTGCTTTCGCAAAGCAAGACCTGGAAAAATATGAAAAAGGAGAATTCCTTTCCGAGCTTTTGAAGGCAAACACAGAGATCACACTTGCCGAGGAAGAACTAAGCAAAGCAGAAGACTATCTTGAGTGGTCTGAAAAACTTTTTTCTGAAAAATATATTCCAGAGACAGAACTTAAAGGCGACAGGCTGACAAAAAAGAAATGGGAACTTAATTTAGATATCGCTAACACTAATAAGCAACTGCTCACAGATTATACCTATAAACGCAATCTCGCCAAACTCATAAGTGATGTAAACCAGAACGAAATGGCTCTTGAGCGAACCATTCGAAAAGCCAATGCAAATGTAATACAAGCACAAGCCGAATTGAAGGCTAAAGAAGCGGAATTCAGAAGGCAAAAAGATAAATTGGTAAAAGTTGAAAATCAAATTTCAAAAACGAAAATATATGCACCGGAAAATGGATTGGTAATATATGCCACAAGCGCGAAAAGCTCAGGCTGGAGAGGTTCAAGCTCGGAGCCTTTAGATATCGGAAGAGAAGTTTCTGAACGTGAAGAACTGATTTATCTTCCGACAGGAGACGCGACAGATGCCGAAATTATGATTCATGAATCATATTTGAAAAAGATTTTAAAAGGCATGCCGACAATTATTACGGTAGATGCTCTTGCCGGTAAAACTTTTTACGGCACGATAAAGCAAATCGCACCGCTGCCGGACTCCCGAAGTATGTGGATGAATCCTGATTTGAAAGTTTACATGACGAAAGTTGAAATGGAAGGCCTGGACCCAATGCTAAGAAGCGGTATGAGCTGTCAGGCAGAAATAATAGTTCAGCAAATTAAAGAAGCAGTTTATATTCCTCTTCAAGCGGTTATACGAGTGGCACAGGAGCCAACCGTTTTTGTTAAGAACGGAAAAACATTCGCAGCGCGAACAGTTAAAACCGGCCTTGATAATAACAAAGTAATTCATATTACAGAAGGACTAAATGACGGCGATACGATACTTCTTAATCCTCCATTAAAGTCAGCGGCGGTATATACTAAAGCGGAGGATGAATACGGTACGGGGCTGCAGGAAAAAATCAGCAGCGGTCTAAAAAATGCCGAAACAATGGGCATGACTGCTGTCGAACCAGAGGAACCCAAAGTCGAAATCCCTGATGCTGCAGCGATAACGAAGCAGCTTGAAAACCTTACTCCTGAGCAAATTGCAGAAATGAAAAATAAATATGAAAATATGTCTCCTGAGGAAAAAGAAAAAAAGAAACAGCAATTCGGCGGGGGCAAGCAAGGCGGCAAAAAACGAAGCAGGACACAGGAAAATCAATAAATGGACATAGTTCGTTTTAAGAATATTCGGAAGATATATGAAATGGGCGCCGAGCCTGTGCACGCACTTGACGGCGTTGATATTGGATTTGCTAAAGGAAGTTTCTGGGCAATAATGGGGCCGAGCGGGTCCGGCAAAAGCACGATGATGAATATACTCGGATGCCTTGACCGCCCTACTTCCGGACAATATTTTCTCCAGGAGAAAGACGTAAGTACACTTGCAGATGATGAGTTAAGCGATATAAGATTGAAGTACATAGGGTTTATCTTTCAGAGCTTTAATTTGATTCCGCAATTAACAGTTCAGAAAAATATCGAGCTTCCTCTTTATTATCTTGGGTGGGATGCGGAAAGAAGCGCAGCAAGAGCGAAAGAACTGGCAGCGAAAGTCGGTCTGGAGACAAGACTAAATCATCGGCCTTCTGAACTTTCGGGCGGACAGATGCAAAGAGTTGCGGTTGCAAGGTCTCTTGCAGTTGACCCGCAATTAATTCTTGCAGATGAGCCGACGGGAAATCTTGACAGCAAAACCGGCGAACAGATAATGGAGCTTCTCACGGAGTTGAATAAAGAAGGGACATCCATTATTATGGTAACTCATGAACCTGATATAGCGGCACACGCGCATCACAGATTACATATGAAAGACGGAAAAGTAGAAAGAATCGACAGTAACTAATGGCAATACATCAATCAAAAATCGCACGGAATATCTGGCTTGGAATCGAAAACCTGCTGCTGCATAAGCTTCGCTCATTTCTTACGATGCTTGGGGTTGTGTTCGGAGTCGGAAGTGTTGTGGCAATGCTGGCGGTCGGTGAAGGCGCAAGTAAAGAAGCGCTTACCCGTATACAAAAACTCGGAAGCAATAATATCATTATCAATTCAGTAAAATCAATTGACCAGGAAGGCCAGTCAACCCAGCAATCGTATATGAGTATATATGGATTGACTTACCTCGACCACGAAAGAATTCGCTCAAATTTTCCGAATGTTCAGCAAGTGGCCCCTGCCAAACTGATACGCAAAGAATCAAAAGTCGGATCTAATACGCTGGAATTAAGAATTGTAGGGACAACAAACGAATGGTTTGACCTTGTGCCAAGACAAGTTCTCGCGGGACGTGTTTTCGACAAAAAAGACGTAGAAAACTTTTCCGCGGCTGTGGTATTAACCGAATTTGGCGCAAGAAGACTTCTGGCGAATAAAAATTCAATTGGGCAGCCAATAAAAATAGGCGGAGATTCCTTCGAAGTTATCGGGATTGTCAAAAATGAACAAGGTATGGCTGGAAATATCCAGATACCAGACCAGCAGGTAGATGCTTATGTACCGCTGAGTACAATAAAAAAATATTTCGGTGATATCTTTTTCAAAAGATCAAGCGGGACGATTACATTCGAGCTTGTAGAACTGCACCAGGTAATCGTTCAGGTAGATGATATCCAATATGTCGAATCAACGGCGGCAGGAATCGAGAGAATGCTGCAGAATTTTCACAAGAAAAATGATTATGTTATGAGTGTTCCGCTTGCACTTCTTAAAGAAGCGGAAGCAACCAAACGCAGATTCAATATCGTTCTTGGTTCTATCGCAAGCATAAGTCTGCTGGTAGGCGGTATAGGCATTATGAATATTATGCTTGCTTCTGTAACTGAGCGGACGCGCGAAATAGGAATTCGGCGTGCAATCGGAGCCAAACGCAGTCAAATCATCAGTCAATTCTTAATCGAAACAGTCGTGCTTTCAACTTTGGGGGGAATTGTCGGGCTTGCGATGGGAATTACAATTCCTTTAATCATAACATTTTTCGCGAAAATGCCGACAGTTATAACTGCAAAAAGCATTCTATTTCCTCTGTTCATAAGCGTTGGAATCGGTATTGTTTTTGGGTTATATCCGGCGATAAACGCTGCGAGAGTTGACCCAATCATCGCGCTTCGACATGAATAATTAAATAGAAAATTGAAGATTGAAGATTTTGCATACCTTAAACAATTGCCTTTCATCTCTTATATGATATACTAACAGAATACTTATCAGGGAAGATAAAATGTTCAAAAGATTGTTGATACCGCCCAGGAAGGTTTCTGTACGCAAAGGTTTTTTCCGGCTGACAGATTCGGCCGTTTTAAAGTTCTATCAGGATAATACAGTTTGCAATCCCGAAGGGTACAAAATTGAAATTCTTCCAAACGGCATAGAAATTTATTCTTCAACAGAAGCGGGGAGTTTTTACGCCATTCAAACACTCAAAGACCTCGCGGAAATTCATAATGATAAACTGCCCTGCTGTGTGATTGAGGATTGGCCTGATTTTAAAAGGCGCGGGGTTTATCTGGATTGTTCACGCGGCAAAGTGCCGAAATTAAGCACATTGAAAAGCCTTGTAACTTATCTTGCACAATGGAAAATCAACGAACTTCAGCTTTATATCGAAAATGTTTTTACTTTTAAAAAGCATCCTTTAATCGGGAAGGGATATTCTCCGTTTACGCCTGATGAAATTCTTGAACTTCAGAGGCACTGCAAAAAATATCATATCAAATTAGTCGGTTCGCTGGCGAGTTTTGGTCATTTGGAAAGAATTCTTGAAATTCCAAAATATCAGCATCTTGGCGAATTGCCGGGATATCGGGGACTTGCGGGCGGAACAACGCTTTGTCCGACAGATCCTGGCTCAATAAAACTTATGAAGGATTTGTACAAAGAATTTGTGCCGCTGTTCGAGGCGGAAGATTTTAATGTCTGCTGCGATGAGACATGGGAGCTGGGCGAAGGAAGAAGTAAAAAACTGGCCGACGAAATCGGAAAGGGGAAAATTTATCTTGAGTTTATATTGAAGATTTACGAGCTTTGTCAGAAATACGGCAAAAGAATGAATATGTGGGCAGATATTGTATTGAAGCATCCTGAACTTTTGGGTGAACTGCCGAAAGATATTGTGCTGCTCAATTGGGAATACGAAGCCAGCGGCAAAAATATTTACAGGACAAAAGAGCTTGCGAAAGCGGGGTTGCCGTTTATGGTTTGTCCGGGTACGAGCAGTTGGCTAACACACGGGTCAAGGCTTCCAAATTCAATGGAGAATGTTACGAATTTTGCGGAGCAGGGAAGAAAATTCGGAGCGGAGGGTTTGCTGAACACTGACTGGGGCGATCAGGGACACAGGAATTTTCTGGGCGTAAGTCTGCACAGTTTTGCACATGGAGCGGCGCAAAGCTGGAATGGAAAAGCGGTCGATAATAAAAAGTTTACAGAAAATTTCTGCCGTAACTTTTTTCACAAGCCTGAAATTTCAAAAACCATAAAATCTTTGGGAAACAATTATCTTCTCTGTGGAACAAATGTTCCGAATAAAAGCTGGCTGTATCATGCTTTGGTCGAACCAGTAGAGAATGTAGGGTCTGACAGCTATATATATAAAATGAATGATAAGGGATTGAAAAAAATAACTGAGCGGTTTTCTTTGGGCAGACACACAGGTCTGCCCCTACTTTTGAATACATTTGAAAATACAACTTATGAAGAAATTATGCTTGCGACGAAGATGGATTGCATTGCCGCTAAACGAGCGTTAAAAATAAAAGGAATAAAAATAAATATTTCTAAAAATGAAATTAATAATATGACGAAGGATTTTAAAAGATTGTGGCTGAAACGGAATAAGCCTTCAAGATTAAAAGATAATTTAAAATTGTTTAAACAAATATGCGAATAATTGGTCTTATGTCCGGAACAAGCACCGACGGAGTTGATGCGGCGGTTGTCGATATCGAAAATAACAAGGTCGATGTGATAGCGTTCGATACTTTTGCATATTCGGCTTCGATGCGAAGAAGAATTCTCGAAATGGGTGAACAGAAACTTTGTAGACCTGCGGATATATCCGGTTTGAATTTTGAGATTGGAGGAGTTTTTGCAGAGGCAGTAAAAAAACTATGCGGCAAACATAAAATAAATCTAAAAACCATCGACCTTATCGGTTCGCACGGTCAGACCATTTTTCATAGTCCTGCGAAAAACACTTTGCAGATTGGGGAACCATCTATAATCGCTTATAAGACGGGAATAAAGACGGTTGCTGATTTTCGGCCGATGGATATCGCGGCAGGCGGTCAGGGAGCACCGCTTGTGCCATTTGCCGATTATTTCCTGTTTAAAAGTAAAAAAAACAGAGTAGTCCAGAATATCGGCGGAATAGCAAATTTGACTTTTCTGCCTGCGAACTGCAAATTGAAGGATGTTATCGCATTTGATTCTGGGCCGGGAAATATGATAATTGACAGGCTTGTATTTTTATTGACTAAAGGAAAGCAAAATTTCGATAAAGGCGGAAAAATTTCGGTACAAGGAAAAGTAAATTCTAAAATATTAAGTCAAATGCTGACACATCCCTACTTGCGCAGGAAACCGCCGAAGACGACAGGAAGAGAAATGTTTGGGAAAGAATACGCAGATGAATTTTTTAAAAAATTGCCGAGCAAAGATGTAATCGCAACGGCGACGGCATTTACCGCGATAAGCATCGCTGATGCTTACAGGAAATTTTTGCCGATTGAGCCTGATGAAGTGATACTTTGCGGCGGAGGAGCGAGAAATGATACTTTAGTGAAGATGCTGCGGGAAAATATTAAGGCCAAGATTCTCTTTACGGACGACTTCGGAATCAGCAGCGATGCAAAGGAAGCTGTGTCGTTTGCGATTCTGGCATACGCTACGATAAATGGAATGCCAAATAACGTTCCGAACGCAACGGGAGCAAGAGAACCAGTAGTTTTAGGAAAAATAATAAAATGAAACTGCCTATGACGGAAAAAAGAAACAGCAAAAGCAAAAATATCGACCAATTAGATACTTTGGAAATTGTTAAACTCATTAATTCGGAAGATATGCTTGTTGCGCCGGCGGTTGGGCGAGAATCGAAAAAAATTGCCGCGGCAGTCGATATGATTGTTGAGCGGTTTAAAAGAAACGGCAGACTTTTCTATGTCGGGGCGGGAACAAGTGGAAGACTGGGAGTTCTGGACGCATCGGAATGTCCGCCAACTTTTGGTGTAAGTCCCCTGCTTGTGCAGGGAATTATCGCAGGCGGCAAACGGGCACTTGTGCGGGCGGTCGAAGGCGCTGAAGACAAAATCAAAGACGGAATCGAGCAAATCAAAAAACGAAAGATAACCGCAAAAGATGTGGTTGTCGGGATCGCGGCGTGCGGACTGACGCCTTTTGTGCGGGCGGCACTTAAAGAAGCAAAAAAAAGAAAAGCAGGAACAATATTTATAACGTGTGCGGGAGCGATAAAAGATATACCCGCTGAAATAGTTATTAATCCAGTCGTGGGCCCGGAGATTATTACCGGTTCGACACGAATGAAAGCGGGAACCGCAACTAAACTTGTGCTCAATCTGCTGACAACGACAGCAATGATAAAAATGGGTAAAGTTTACGGCAACCTGATGGTCGATTTGAAAGCGACAAATAATAAATTACGCAACAGGTCGGTGAGAATTGTTTCGGAAATGACTGGATTATCAAAAAATGATTCGACAAAACTGCTGAAGAAAGCTGATATGAAAGTCAAAACAGCAATTGTTATGTATTTTAGAAAAGTCAATTCTGCTGATGCGGTGGAAATTTTAAATGAATGCGGGCAATCTTTGCGAAAGGCCATTGATAAATGAACGAAGTCACGCCTTTACAACAACTGGGAGGATTGCTTAGCGGTTTAGATTTGCTTATTGTTGCTTCGGCTGTTCTTTTTTTATTTGTTATTTCTTATATTTTCGGGCGACAAGAAAAAAATACTAACGATTTTTTCCTTGGTGAACGAAAAGTACCAATTATCATTGCATGTCTTTCCTTTGTAGCTACTGAAGTCAGCGCTTTGACCATCGTAGGGGTGCCTGCGACAGCATACAGTGAGAATTGGGAATATCTGCAATTTTTTATTGGCTCGGCGGCGGCGAGAATTTTAGTGGCATTTTTATTTATTCCGGTATTTTACAAATTTAACTGCACAAGCATTTACGAGTATTTACGGCATCGATTCGGAGCGGAAACTCAATATGCCGGTTCGATATTTTTCTTCATCACACGGCTGACAGCATCCGGAGTCCGGTTATATGCCGCTTGCCTTGGGATAGGAATAATCGTTGGATGGAGTTTGACGCAATCACTGCTTGTGTTTACAGCGGTAAGTATTGCTTTTATCGCATTTGGCGGAATTAAGGCTGTCGTTTGGGCGGGAGCTTATCAGGCAATTATGTTTTTCGCGGCGGGAATCGCCCTGCTGCTATACTTGTACTTTCATATCGATGGTGGGATATCGACTATCTGGCAAACCGCGGGACAGGCAGGAAGATTAAGTTTATTTAATTTCGATTTGAATCTGAATGACGCTACAACTTTCTGGGCGGGAACAGCTAACGCATTTTTCATTGGTCTTGCGGTTTTCGGTACCGACCAGGAATTAATGCAAAGATTATTGACAGTTCAAACGAGGCGAAAAAGTCAGAACGCGATACTGCTTACGATAGTTACAGCGCTGCCGATTCTATGTATTTATTTGTGTATCGGCACATTGTTCTTTGTATTCTTCCGGCAGAATCCGAATATCGCAGAACCTGCAAAAGCGAAAGAAGTATTATCATATTTTACCGCCAATTTTCTGCCTTCTGGTCTGAAGGGTTTAATACTTTCTGCAATAATATTGGCGAGCATCGATTCGCCGCTGAGCTCTTTGTCTTCATCGTTTGTGATGGATATATACAGGCCGCTTATAAGAAAAAACGCGACAGAAAAACATTATCTTGCCGTTTCGCGGATTGGCGTGATTGCTTTCGGGCTGATACTTACGGTAATCGCATTTGCGTGTCAGCCGATAGAAAATATTTTATGGTTCGCCTTTCAGATAATTTCATTAACAGGCGGCGCAACTCTGGGAGTATTTCTCTTTGGTATGTTGACAAACCGGAAAATCAACAGGGGCAATGTCGCTGCAATGATTACCAGCACCGTATCTATGACTGTTCTGCTGGTTCTAAAACATTATGAATATATAGGTCTTGCGTGGAGCTGGCTGATAGTCATGGGTACAATTATGACTTTCAGCATCAGCTTTATTTTAAGCTGGTTTATGGAAGAAAAACGGTAAATTTTACTTGCGGATGTTCTAATTCCAGTTAAAATTACTCCAATGCGAACAAAATTACTATTTATTTTGTTGTGTGTGGTATTTCAGTCGGCGGGGATTGTTCGGGCAGAGTTTGACCCGGTTTCGATACTTGACCCCAATTTTCCATCCGATGACGCGAACGCACAAGCGGCGATAATTACCTGCACAGGGCTTATCGATGACGGGCTTTATCAGTCAATTCAAAGACGGGCAAATACCGCAATCGAGATGGGCGCCGATTATATAATTCTTGAAATCGAAACTTACGGCGGACTTGTTAAGAGCGCCGATGATATTTCGAAATACCTGATTCATGATTTATCGAAAAAAGCGAGGACTGTCGCATACATCAATACCGAAGCAATAAGCGCAGGAGCTATGATAAGCGTTTCGTGCCAGGATATAATAATGCGGCACAATACCACCATCGGCGACAGCGCACCAATCCAGATGGGCGGACAGGCACTTGAGGACGTTGAACGCGAAAAAGCGGAAAGTTTTATTCGTTCAGTTTTCGAGCGAGCGGCACAAGCGAACAATTATCCCGAAGCACTGCTTGAAGCGATGGTCAGCAGACATATAAAAGTCTGGCGTGTGAAAAATATCGAAACCGACAATTATGAATTTTTCAAAGATGAAAATCTCCCGAAAGATTCGAACACGTTCGATTTAAATAATAAAGAACTGGTCGATAACGAAAATGAAATTTTGACATTGACGGCAAGAAAGGCACACGAATACGGAGTTGCGCGGGCGGTTGTAGGAGATGCTAACGAGGCGATTTCATTTCTGGGCAAACGCGATAATGTAGAATTTACTGGCACGCCGATACGGCTTGAGCCGAACTGGTCGGAACAGCTTGTGAGAATGCTTAACCATCCGTCGGTCAGCGGCATTTTGTTTATGGTCGCGATACTGGCGGTTTATATAGAATTGAAAACGCCGGGAATCGGTTTGCCGGGGCTTGTAGCGGTTGTGTGCTTTGCGATACTTTTCGGCAGCAGATTTTTGACGGGTATGGCGACATGGTGGGAAATCGCGGTGTTCGCAATCGGAATTATTCTTCTTTCGATAGAAATTTTTGTGATACCGGGATTTGGCGTAACCGGAGTAGTGGGAATCGCTTTTATTCTTGTGAGTATTTTCGCGATTCTGGTTCCGAACAGGCCTGACGAACTGCCATGGCCGAAATATGATTTCGATGACGTACAGTGGCGAATTTTGTCGAATGGAGCGTGGGCGTTTTCTATCGGATTTTTGGGCTTTGTAGTTTTGGCTTATATGCTGTCGAAATATCTGCCGAAGAGCGGGCCTCTTGCGGGGCTTGTGCTTGAACCTGCGGCAGGCGGAGGTAGAATCGAAGCGGATATCTCTGCACCGCCTGAAACAGAACGCGAAATAAAAGTAGGCGATGAAGGAATCGCGGTTACGATTCTGCGACCCGCAGGACGAGCAAGAATCGGCGATTCTATAGTCGATGTAGTGGCGGAAGGAGATTATATACAGAGGGAACAGAAGGTTAAAATTATTAACATTGAAGGAAACAGAGTCGTTGTAAGACAAATTAAAGAAACTTAAAAGTTAAAGCATTACAAGGATTAAAAATGTTTTGGATGATAATAATAGCAATAATACTTTTTTTGCTTTGTGCGATTTTGCTGGTAGCGGAAGTTTTTGTGCCGAGCTTCGGTTTGATATCGCTGCTTGCACTGGGATGTCTTGCGGGAGGATTGGCGATATTTTTCAAAATCAGTCCGGCAGCGGGATGGACGGGCGTGGTTGTGGCGGTGATTATGGTGCCGACGACGCTGGTGTTCGCGTATAAGATTTTCCCAAAAACCAGCTTTGGCAAAACGGTAACACTCGACGGACCAAAAAAAACCAGGGGCGAAGGAGTGCCGGATGCCGAGCATCTTTCGACACTGCTGGGCAAAACAGCAATTGTAATCAGCCCGCTTCGGCCGGTGGGGATGTGCGATTTTGAAGGAGCAAAACTTGAATGTGTTGCTGAAAGCGGTTATGTTGAGAAAGGAAAAACAGTAAAAGTTATAAAAGTTGATGGAACGCAGCTTACTGTCAGAGAAATTGAAAAAGCTTAAGAATATAAAAATAAAAAATTAATACTTTTTGAAGGGATTTTAAAATGACAATCGGAAATTTATTCATTTTTTCGCAGGTGCCGAAAGCACTGCCGGGTATAGGCCTGATAGTAATTCTCGTCCTTATATTTATATTCGGTCTGCTGATTTTAGCTTACGGGCGAATGTGGCTTCAGGCAAGACTTTCGGGCGCACCGGTATCGGTAGGCGAACTTATCGGAATGACGCTCCGAAGAGTAGACGCTCGTACAATCGTACAGAGCAGAATTACGGCTGTGCAGGCTGGGATTGATTTGAGCCGACGGGATTTGGAAAGCCATTATCTTGCGGGCGGACGAGTGCCGAACGTTGTGCGAGCATTAATTGCCGCTGACAGAGCGAATTTGAATTTGTCTTTCAAAGTGGCCACGGCAATTGACCTTGCGGGCAGAGATATTCTTGACGCGGTGCAGACTTCTGTTAATCCGAAAGTTATCGATTGCCCGGACCCTGCAAAGGGACGCGAAACTGTTGATGCGGTTTCACAGGACGGCATTCAGTTAAAAGCAAAAGCGCGTGTAACGGTGCGAACGAATCTTCAGCGGCTTATCGGTGGAGCTACGGAACCAACCATCATCGCACGTGTCGGCGAAGGTATAGTAACAACTATCGGCAGTGCCGTTTCGCATAAAAATGTTCTTGAAAATCCGGACAATATTTCAAAACAGGTTCTGGCAAAAAGTCTTGACGCCGGTACAGCGTTTGAAATTCTTTCGATCGATATCGCTGATATCGATGTAGGCGAAAACATTGGTGCAAAACTACAGGCTGCCCAGGCTGAAGCTGACCTTGCACGGGCACGAGCAGAGGCGGAAAAACGCAGAGCAATGGCTGTTGCAAGAGAACAGGAAATGAAGGCTTTGGTTCAGGAAAACCGTGCGAAAGTTGTGCTTGCTGAAGCTGAAGTGCCGCTGGCAATGGCGGATGCTTTCAAGAAAGGCAATCTCGGCATAATGGATTATTATAAAATGAAAAACATTGTGGCTGATACTTCTATGAGAGATTCAATCGCAAAACCGCAGAAAAAAGATGAATAAAAATGACTGAGTTAATGAAAAATCTGATTGCCGCCAAAGACGGCGGCGGATGGGAACAGCTTATTATTCTTGCTGTGGTGTTCGGGTTTGCCATTCTGAAAAAAATCTTTTCGGTTATGAAAGAGCACGCGGAACGGCAAACTGAGCAGCAGCGGCCATTACAACAACATAAACCGCGGCCGTCTCAACCTGCATCTGCGCGAAAAAAATATGCAAATAGCGAATTTAAAACTATCGAGCAGTTGAGACAAGAGAAAATTGCGCAAATTCGGGCGGCTTACGGCATTCCCAAGCCTGTTAAACTTACTCACGAAAATGTTCGAGAAGAATCTCAGCGTGATGAAATGCGGCGAGAAGAGTCCCGGCAAACAGAGTTTCGAAGGGAAGAAGAAAGGCCGGAAGAACCCTGGAAAATTGAACAGAAACAAATGGAGCCTCCGCCAATATATGTGCCGAAAAAGAAGAAAAAATCTGTTCAGACGCAAACTGCTTATCGGCCGGAATATTCAAGGCAGGAAATTGCCCCGCTGTTTCAGGAAGTGAAAACAAAGGCTGCACCCGAAACCAAAGAGCAACGGCATAGACTTGTGAATTTATCGTCGGTTGAGGATTTGCGTTCTGCGATTTTGTACCAGGAAATTCTGGGCAAACCGCTTGCTTTGAGAGATTGATAAGCAAAACGATGAAATAAAAAAGGGCGAACACACACAGGTTCGCCCTTACATTATTAATACATACAATTTATGTTATTCGCCAATTTTAATGACGATGTATCTTGAAATATCATCCTGCCGGACATAGAGCAGAATTGAATTTCCGCTTTTCTTAATTAAATCCCTGAATTCCTCAACATCTTTTACTTTCTGACGATTGACTTCGAGAATTAATGTGCCGACCGTGATTTGAGCGTTTTCAGCGGGCGAACCCTGCTCGACAGCGGTTACAACGACACCAGTTTCATTTTTAAAGCCGAATTGACGAGCCATATCGGATGTTAAATTCTGGACTGTAATGCCGATTTTATCAGCGGCCTGCTCTTCTTCTTCATCAGCCGGAGCGGTTTGGCCGGGACGGGTCGCGAGTTCGATTGTAACTTTCTCTTCCTTGCCGTCTCTTATGACTGTAAGTTCAAGCTTTGTGCCGGGGGCGGTTCTTGCGACTTCATTTCTGAACGTATCCCAGCTATCAATTGCTTTGCCGTCTTTCTTAATAATAATATCGCCATTTTGGAGTCCTCCTTTTGCGGCGGGACTGTCTTCAACGAGCCGATGGACGACGATTCCTTTTTGGCCTTTTGCGCCGAGGAGTTCTGCCATTTCAGGCGTTACATCCTGACCGTAAATGCCGATGTATCCTCTGATAACTTTGCCTTCGCTGACAATTTGCTCGTAAACGTATTTGGCAATATTGACGGGAATAGCAAAACCAATGCCCATATATCCGCCGCTTGAACTATAAATTGCGGAGTTTATGCCTATGACCTGACCATCGATGTTAATCAATGGGCCGCCGGAATTGCCGAAGTTAATCGCGGCATCGGTCTGAATAAAATCCTGAAACTGGACATCGGGAAGACCGATGTTTGTTCTGCCTTTTGCGGAGACAATGCCTGCTGTAACTGTGTGGCTAAGGCCGAATGGATTACCAATCGCCAGTACCCATTGGCCGACTTTAAGCGTATCAGAATCGCCAAGCTGTGCGGTGGGCAAATCATTTCCTTCGACTTTGATAACAGCAATATCGGTTTCCGGGTCTGTGCCGACAACTTTGGCTTTAAGCTCTTTATCGTCGGAGAGTTTTACTGTTATAGTATTGGCGTCTTTAACAACGTGATTATTTGTGAGGATATAACCATCGGCAGAAATAATAACACCGGAACCCTGTGAACGCCGGACTTGTTTTCTTTCTCTCGGCTGCTGTTGCTGCTGCCGCTGCCTGAACTGGGGGCCGAAAAATCTTTTGAAAAATTCGTCATTTTGGAAATCTTCGAATGGATTGAAATAATTTTCGGGCAGGCGCTGAGTAACCTGCTGTTCGGTGCTTATAAATACCACAGCGGGGCTGACTTTCTCGGCGACTTCGGCAAAAATCTCGCCGGTATTTCGCAGAGTTTCGAGGTCCGCTTTTTTATCAGGTTCGGCCTGGCAAAACGGGCTTAAAAATGATAATGCAAAAATAGATACAAAGACCAATAAAGTTTTTTCACGTTTCATCAGCAAAATCCTTTCAAATGTTTTATCTGTTGTATTTAATGGGCAGATAGGTCGCCCTACATTTTATGGAGCTTCTACATTCCTATTAAAGTAAAAATACGTCATTAAAGAGTAATTGTTCAATTATTAGCGATAATTTAAGAATTTTCCAGCGGATTTATTCCTATTTTATGCTAAGTATTAGGCTCTAAGGGAAACAATCACATAAATAATTTATACTCAAAGACTTGCATTTTGGGCTTATTTCGTTTATAGAAAAACCATGGAAATAATTTACCAGGATAATGATATAATAGCGATAAACAAGCCGGCGGGTGTCAGCGTTACGCATGACCGCGGGGGCAGCGACAGCCTGACCGAAATACTCGAACGAAAACCGGGGCTGGAAAACATTCGGATTATTCACCGGCTGGATAAAGATACCAGCGGCATTATAATTTATGCCAAAAATCAGGAGGCTCAAACTCGATATTGCAGTTTGTTCGAGGAGTCTAAAGTCAGAAAGGTATATCTGGCAATTGTGAACGGCAGACCTGAAAGCGACACCGGTGAAGTCGAAGCGGCGATAATGCAGAGCAAGAAAAACGCTTTGAAAATGACCGTCGATTTAAAAAAAGGAAAAGAGTCAGTTACACGATGGCAGGTTTTGGCCGATTTCGGCAGAATAAGTCTTGTAGCCGCCCGGCCGCTGACCGGAAGGACGCATCAAATCAGAGTTCATTTCAGCCATGCGGGTTTTCCGCTCGCGATTGACCCATTGTACGGCGATAACGAACCGATAATGCTTTCGAGTTTTAAATCAAATTACAAACTTGGTAAATTCGCTGAAGAAAAACCCTTAATTGACAGGCTCACGCTTTGTGCATACGAGCTGGAAGTCGAGAACCATCATTTTATCGCGCCGCTTGAGAAAAAATTTAAAGCGACCGTAAAAATGCTCACAAAATACAATTCAAAAGGCCCCGATGCGTTTATAAATAAACAGATTTTCGAGCAGATTTTAGCATCTCAGCCTTTGACTCTTGATATCTGATTTTTCTTGATTATCGGGCTTTTGACTGGTAAACTTTCACGTCTTCACAGGACACCTTAATTATGGCTGATAAAACTGTAAAAATAGGATTGGTAGGTTTGGGAACCGTAGGCTGCGGGGTTGCGAAGATTCTGTTGGAAGACTGCGATTACATCAAAGCACGTACGGGCATAAAACTTGAACTTACCAGGATTGTAGATGTCGATACAGAAAAGCAGCGCCCTATAAAACTTCCGGCCGGTATTCTAACTAATGATTTAAACGCCCTGCTCAATGACAAGGATATCCAAATAGGAATCGAACTTGTCGGCGGTACGAAAATCTCAAAAGATATTCAATTAAAAATGCTGGCCGCGGGCAAAGATGTTATAACGGCAAACAAGGCACTGCTGGCCGAGCACGGAAACGAACTATATGCCGCAGCGCACAAAGCGGATAAGTGCATCGCGTTCGAAGCGAGCTGCGCTGGCGGAATACCGATTATCTCGGCAATCAGAACCGGCCTGGCGGGGAACAGAATAAAGGCGATTTACGGAATTGTAAACGGAACGTGCAATTATATTCTTACGAATATGACGAGCAAAAACGAAAGTTTCCGCGCGGCTCTCAAACAGGCACAGGAAAAAGGATACGCAGAAGCTGACCCGACCCTGGATATCGGCGGTGGAGACAGCGCACATAAACTTGCGATACTTTCGTCAATAAGTTTCGGATGTGAAATTTTGCCGGAAGATATTTTCGTTGAAGGTATCGAAAATACTGATATTTCAGATATTCGATACGGCGGTGAGATGGGATATACGCTGAAACTTCTGGCAATCGGGCAAAGAACCGATGAAGGAAAAATATTCCTGCGAGTTCATCCTTCATTTGTCGCCAGCGAAAGCGCCCTTGCTCGTGTTGATGGCCCCTTCAATGCAGTAAGCATTTTTGGCCATGCTGTAGGTCAGACGATGTTTTACGGACGCGGAGCGGGAATGATGCCGACAGCTTCCGCTGTTGTCGCGGATATTATCGATGTCGCGATGGGGAATTCGAAAAAACTGTTCAAGCATTTGACGCTTGAGCCGAGAAGTAAAACAGCTTGTTATATCAGCAAAATCGATGAGCTTGTCAGCAGATTTTATATAAGGCTTCGTGTTTCGGATAAGCCGGGTGTATTCGCACAGATTTGCACGATACTTGCCAAGCACGAAATAAGTCTTTCGGGCGTTCTTCAGCATGAAGAACATAATACAAATAATGTCGTGCCGGCGATTGTGATAACTCATCAGACTCAGCAGAAAAAAATAACTGCTGCTCTGGCAGATTTTGAAAAACTCGAAATCGTAAAAAGCAAACCTGTCTGCATAAGGATAGTAGATATTCCACAGGATAGTGATTAATGAATCCCGTACCTTCTAAATATTCATATATTTCAGATTTACTTTTTAATTATAAATTGCATAATAATTTTATGATGATTCAACTTTCAATCGGAATAGAAGAAGGTGCGGGATGAAATACGTTATAATAATACCTGACGGAGCGGCGGATGAGCCGATAGAACAGTTCGGCGGTAAGACCGTGTTCGAAGCGGCAGATATTCCGAACATTGATAAAATAAGCCGGACAGGCAGGCTTGGACTTGTTCAAACGGTTCCCGACAAGATGCCGCCGGGCAGCGATGTTGCGATGATGAGTCTGCTCGGATATAACCCGCAAAGATATTATACAGGCAGAGCGCCGCTCGAAGCGGTCGCAATGAATATTCAGCTTGAGCCGACAGACTGGGTTTTCAGGTGCAATCTTGTTACAATCGCAGATGATAAAATGGCCGACCACAGCGCAGGACATATATCGAGCGCTGAAGGCGCAAAAATCATCGAAGACCTGAACAATGCAATCGGCAGCAAAACAGTTAAATTTTATCCCGGTGTAAGCTATCGTCATCTTTGCGTCATTAAGGGAGTTGAGTTCGATGTTTACACCGAACCGCCTCACGATATAATCGGCCAACTCGTAGAAAAAAATCTGCCGCGAGGCAAAAACTGTGAGCTTTTAACCGAACTTATGGCAAAATCGAGGCAGCTTCTTGCCGAACATGAAATTAACCGGATTCGCAGAGACCTCGGCGAAAATACTGTAAGTTCAATCTGGCTCTGGGGGCAGGGCAAAAAAGCGTCGATGGATAGTTTCCAAAGCAGATTTGGGCTGAAAGGTACGGCGATAACGGCTGTCGACCTTGTCAGGGGCATTTCGAAGCTGATAGGTTTCGACCTGATTAAAGTCGAAGGTGCAACAGGTTTTGCGGATACAAATTATAACGGCAAAGCACAGGCGGCGATTGATGCACTTGAAAAATATGATATTGTCTTCGTTCATATTGAAGGGCCTGATGAAGCGGGACACGCGGGAAATGCCGAATTGAAGAAAAAAGCTGTAGAACGTATTGACAAATATGTAGTCGGGCCGGTATATAATGCTCTGCAAAAATACGATGGGTGGCGAATACTGATTATGCCCGACCATCCGACACCCTGCAAAGGACAGGCACATACAGGGGCGCCTGTTCCATTTACGATTGCGGGAACAGGTGTAAGTCCATTACTGGATAGTCCCTTCAGTGAAGCTAACGCGGCACAGTCGGGGTTGAAAATAGAAAAAGGTTTTGAACTGATGGAATACTTTATAAAGAGCTAATGACACTATGAGCAAAAAAAAGGAAATTGTTGTTCAGAAATTCGGCGGAACATCGGTAGCGAATGCGGAAAAAATTAAACGAGCCGCCCAAAGAGCTATCAATGAGTTCGATCAAGGCAAACAGGTCGTTATGGTCGCATCGGCACGCGGAAAGCAAACTGACGAATTGATCAGAGATGCACTTGAAGTCAATCCCAATCCTCCGAAGCGGGAAATGGACCAATTGCTGAGCACAGGCGAGCAGCAGACTGTTTCACTTGTAGCGATGGCAATTGAAGCAATGGGGCATAAGGCGATAAGTTTTACGGGCGCACAAATCAGAATGGTTACCGATAGTGTGCATACAAAAGCGAGAATCAAAAGCATCGATACGAAACGTTTAAAGAAAGTGCTTGACGAAGGCAATATCGTCATCGTCGCAGGCTTTCAGGGCGTCGATGAAAACGAAGATATAACAACACTCGGAAGAGGCGGTTCGGATACGAGCGCAGTTGCTCTGGCGGCGGCGCTGAAAGCGGATACCTGCGATATCTACACCGACGTAGACGGCGTTTATACGACCGACCCGCGAATCTTTAAGGAAGCGGTCAAACTCGAACAAATCAGCTATGACGAAGTTCTTGAAATGGCCAGTCTCGGAGCGGGTGTAATGCACGGCCGAAGCATCGAATTCGGAAAGAAGTACAATGTTGTCATACATGTCAGAAGCAGTTTGTCAGATAAAAAAGGAACTTTAATTACTCATGAGGTCCCACAAATGGAAGGTATATTAGTATCAGGCGCAACTATAGAAAAAAATCTTGCTAAAGTAAGTTTGATTGGCGTTAACAATAAGCCCGGCAATGCCGCGAAAGTTTTCGCTCATCTGGCAGAGGCCAAAGTCAGCGTAAACGACATTATCCAAACCGAAGTCAGCAAACAGAAGGCGAACATTTCTTTCACAGTAAACAAAAATGATTTCAGCGATGCGAAAAAAGCAGTCGAGGAAATCAAGAGCAAAGTCGGCTGCGAAGACGTTTTCTATCGCGAAGACATTGCGGAAGTTTCGATTATCGGAGTTGGTATGCGAACTCATTACGGCGTAGCGAATATGATGTTCAGTACGCTGGCAAAGGAAAAGATTAATATCGATTCGATTACCACGAGTGAAATCCGAATCAGCTGCATCGTTGACAAAGACCAGGGTGATAAGGCTTTAGTTGCGGTTTGCAAAACTTTCGAACTCGATAAACCTGTGGATAAGCGAAGTTACGTAAAGTAACATATTTTGAAAAATAAAAAAATAAAACACGCACAAAGCCGATTGCAGAAGAGAATACTGACGCTGTCGGCTTTTTTGCTTTTGTCGGCTTTCGTATGGGTTGATAAAAGATTTCACCCCATTATTAAAAACGTTCTTTCCCCTGCCGAAACTCAGGTTGTCAATGAATGGGATAAATATCATGGAAAAAGTTTTATCGTCGTAAAGACTGTTGACGGCGATACAATCGATATAAACATACCGGACGGAAATTACGCTCATACGCGCATTCGTATGCTCGGGGTCGATACGCCTGAAACGAAAAGCCCATATACTCCGGTAATGTATTTCGGGCCGGAGGCCAGCCAGTTTACCAGGGATACGGTTCTCGGCAAAAATGTAACCGTGATTATGGATGAACTTTCAAATCCTCGTGATAAATATAAACGTCTGCTATGCCATATACGGCTCGCGGACGGCAGAATATTAAACGAGGAACTTATAGCGAATGGTTTTGCGTATGCAGATCATCGCTTTCCACACAGCTTCGTTGAAAAATATCTGGGACTTCAGGACGAAGCTAAAAAACAAAAAGCAGGCTTGTGGAAAAAAGTAAAGCCTGAGGAAATGCCGAAGTGGATGAAGAAAAAATTAAAACTTAATACCGGTCAATAGGAAGCGAAAGATTCTGCTGCCGGGTTAAATCGAGAAAAGTTCCTTTTTGGGCAGAACGAATCTGAATTGTGCCGAGTTCTTTGTAAGTGTTATAAAGAATCGCAAGTTTCTCTTCATCTCTGGCTTCGAGGTTTTTGTGCCATTGACCGATTCTTGCGCCCCATTTTATTTCTGTACCGTCCTTGGCATAAAAAACGATGTGAGGCTGCGAAGTGCTTCGCCTGCCATTGAAATTGCTGACATCAATTGATTGAATTTCGGCGAGCAGAGGCTTTTGCGGCTGAACCTGTGAATCCATTTTATTCAACAGCTCGATTAATTCTATCGCCGCTGCGACATCATCGCTTTGCCATTTACTACCAATCAAACGAGCCGAAATTTGATGAGCGGCAACACCCATAATTTCCACGATGGTTAATTTGCTGATTGGAACATAATCAAGAATTATTGCTTTTGAATCGAGATAAAATTGGCCATTCGGCGAGATGACCACAGCAACCGGCTTTCTGAAACCTGCGTTTACCACAATCGCATTGCTGTCAACACTAACCTGAACATCGTAAAGCCAGGCAAGATTGCGGAGGTTTTCACCAACCTGCTGGGCGACAGTCTCATTCAAAACAAATCTCACGCCGCCTTTTCTGGCCGTATCTACAATCTTCTTTTCGAGTTCTGGGCTAACCCAAAACGGTATATTGGCCATGTTAAGACTTAGCGGTTCATCACCGAAATGGTAATTGGTTTTGACAAATCTTTCGAGATAAATGAAGCCGACGGTCAGGCCGACACCAACCGCGATAATCATGAAAATAATCATCGTATTGCGTACCGCTTTGGAACGCTGCTTTTTTTCGGTTTTAGAGAGTTTCTTCTTGAAACTGAACCAGGATTTTTTATTTTTTTCAGCCAACTCAGGCTTTCCTTTTCAGCGTGGTTTTTAAAATTCTCATACACAACTGGCTCATATCCATACCGATTTTTGCGGCCGCTTTCGGCAAAAGAGAATGGCTCGTAAAACCGGGAATAGTGTTTATTTCTATAACGAAAGGAACGCCATCATCGGCAAGGATCAAATCAACCCTGCTGAAATCCCGGCAGCCGAGAGCCTTAAAACTTTTCATTGCCATATCGTTTATTTTCCGGAGAAGACCGTCATCCTGTATGGTATCGAAAAGATATTGCGTTTCATTATCGTTGTACTTTGCATCATAATTATAAAAATTTCTGGCGGTTTTAATTTCAATGACTGGCAATATTTCATCATCCACAATTCCGACAGTAAGTTCTCTGCCGATAATGAATTTTTCGACCATACAATCGCCGAACTCGTTAAAACATTCTTCGGCGGCGGCTTTAGCATTGTCCAATCCTTCAACGATTTGCACGCCGACGCTGCTGCCCTGCCTTATCGGTTTGATTACGAATTTTTTGTCAGTGGAAAAATTGAAATGTTCAAGGTTTTTCAATTCTTTGGATTTTCTGATTTCAATTGCTGGAGGCACGGAAACGCCCGCTTTCAGCAATGCGTTTTTACTGGTAATTTTATCGAATGCCAGCCTGCTTGATTTGGAATTACATCCGGTAAATCGCAAATGTTTGCGTTCGCAGATTTCCTGCATGTCGCCGCCTTCGCCGAATTCGCCATGAAAAACAAGAAAAAATATGTCGATGCTTTTATCATCGAGAATCCAGGGTTTGTCGGGCATGAAATCATGCTCGATTACTTCCAGAGAAGGAATTTTTTTGAGAGCATCGGCTACGCTCTTTCCGCTTGTCAGGCTAACCTGACGCTCAGAGCCGACCGCCCCCATTAAAACCGCAACTTTTAAACCACCCGATATATTAAGGTCCATCTATATTTACCAGATTTCTATTTCAAGTTCGAGAGAAACGTCGAATTTGTCTTTTACTTTCTTTTTGATCAAATCAATCAATGTAATAACATCACTGCTTTTGCAGCCTTTTTCAGCGACGATGAAATTCGCGTGCTTTTCACTGACGCTTGCGCCGCCGATTTTCGAACCTTTAAGCCCGGAGCGGTCAATCATTGCGCCTGCGCTCATACCCCTTGGATTTTTGAAAACACAGCCAGCACTTTTCATATTTAAAGGCTGGGTATTTTTTTTGTAAATCCAGACTTCCTTGACGGAACGCAGAAGCTGCTGAGGGTCTGCTTCAATCATTTTTAATTTCGCGGCCAGAATAATCTTGGCTGTAATATTAGTTTGCCTGTAATCAAATGAAAGTTCAGGCTTGGACTTTTCAAATACTTTACCTTCATTATCCATCAGAGTAACGGATTCCACAGCCGAGCCGAAATCACCGAAGTTTCCTCCGGCGTTCATGCGTACCGCCCCGCCGATTGAACCCGGAATGCCCGCAAGTGATTCGATTCCGCCAAGTCCTTTACGGACACAATCAAGAACCAGTTTGCTCAAATCCGCTCCTGCGCCGGCGATTATGGAATGTTCTTTTTGTTCGACTTTGCAGAACTCTTCGCCGTCTAATTTTATTACGACTCCCTTAACGCCTTCATCCCGTATCAGCAGGTTCGAACCGTATCCGAGAACGCGCAGCGAAATATTATTCTCGCTGCATCGGCGCACAACATCCGCAAGCTGTTCGACGGTCTGAGGCTGAATGAAAAATTCCGCCTTGCCGCCGAGTCCAAACCATGTTTTTTCGCTTAAAGAATAGTCTTTTTCAACTATTTGCTCTAAGCCACTGAATATATTCGTCCGCAACTTTCCAGACATTGCCGGCTCCCATAGTTATTAAAATATCTCCGGATTTTACATTACTTTTCAAAAATTCGCAAATGCTTTCAAAAGAATTGATAAACATCGCATTACTGCCGTTTTTCTTGATTTCATCAGCAAGCATCTGAGAATTTACTTCTTTCCGCGACTTTTCCGTGTCCCTGACAAAATAAATATCCGGCACGATAGTCAAATCCGCCAGTTTGAAACTATCGGCAAAATCCTTTAAAAGAAATCTCGTTCTGCTGTATTGATGCGGCTGGAAAACACAGAAAATTTTCCGCCCGTCATACCGCTGCCGCATAGCTTTAAGGCTTGCCTTTATCTCCGTTGGATGGTGCGCGTAATCGTCATAAACACTTACACCGTTAATTTCCGCCTTTTTCATCAGGCGCCTGTCCATCCCTTCAAAATCCCCCATAACTTTTAAAATATCCGCAGCTTCAAGCCCTATCGCTTCGCCCGCGGCGATTACCGCAAGAGCGTTTAGAACGTTGTGTTTGCCGGGCAGCTTTAAAATCGTTTTGCCTATTTCGTTTTGCTTATTGAAACAGGTAAACTCGGTGCTGTCGGGAGAAAACTTTATATCCTTTGCCCAATAATCGCATTTTTCATTCAATCCGAATGTCAGAATGTGTTTATCTCTGCGGAATTGCGAAATTATTTTCGCAAGATTTGCATCCTCACCCGAAGCGACGAGAACCCCATCGGTCCTGATGCCGTTTGTGAAATCGCCGAACGCCTCCACTATTTCGTCTATGCCGGAGTAATAATCGAGATGGTCGGGTTCGATATTGAGGATGATTCCAACCTGCGGCCGAAGACTAAGAAAACTTCTGTCATATTCACATGCCTCGGCGACGAAAACATCACTGCTGCCAACTCCGGAAGATGTACCAAATTGCACAATATCAGCACCAACGACATAATTGGGTTCTATGGCGAGTTTTTTGAGTACATAAACGAGCCAACCTGTGGTGGTGCTTTTGCCGTGAGTGCCTGAAACCGCGATGCCCTTGTATCTGTCCATCACTAAGCCGAGCATTTGGGCATACTTATAGATCATAATATGCCTGCGTTTGGCTTCAATAAGTTCAGGATTGTCGTCTTTTACCGCGGCCGAGATTACCACACCATCGACATCTTTGGGTAAATTTTCAGTGCAATGGCCGATTTTGACTGTCGCCCCATCGTCAGAAAGCCGCTCGGTCAGGTTCGAACCTTGCATGTCCGAGCCGCTGATGAACGCTTTTTCCTTCATTAAAATAGCGGCAAGTGCGCTTGTTCCGACGCCCCCAATTCCGATAAAATGATAATTTTTGCCTTCCGCTGGCGATTTTTTTTCCATATTTTTATTACCTATCGGCACATAATAATGATGTGCACATTTTATAGGCTTACACTCCATTATCTTCAATGTCAAACTCCATTTAAAATGTAAATCTTACCTAATTTATATTACAAAATCGGCTTGTTGCAACAAGAAACTTAAAACTAATTACAGGAAATGAACGTCATCAATCGGCCTTTTTGATACTCTCTTTTTCTCTGTCTCTCGTAAGTGCTATGTTTATTTTCGGCAGTCCGACGATGTCAAAAGTTGTAGATGCTATTTCAATACCGGCTTTTTCAAATCCTTCCAAAATATCCCTGCTCAACTGGTCCTTTAGCTCGCGAATACCGGATGTCCGCGCGATAAACCTTAATGTCAATTCGAGCCAATTATCGGTCAGCCTGTAAAACACTTTAGGTTCAAGCCTGTCATAGCGAACCATATATCTTCGCTGAAGGTCTGAAAAAACAAGTTTACCGGCTTCCTGTATTTCAGCCGTATGTTGTTGTGCTGCTTTAACCATTATTTCTTCTGCTTTTATCCGGTTAGAGCTGTACTTTACAGGCATCTGTATTTCCTCCCAAAGATATGGAAATTCCCGCGTATAATTATAAAGAGGCGTCTCGAAAACCTTATCATTTGTAATTGTAACTACTCTGCCTGTATATTGGCGTGCTTCGACCCACATTGCAGGGTCTGCCATCTGCACGGCAGGAGGCTGGCCCATCTCCATTACTCGCGTATGAGTGAAATTCAGACTGATTACATCACCCCTGACCCCTGCCATCGAAATGCGGTCGCCTACGTTAAAAAGTCTTCCTCTGAGAATTATGAAATATCCGGCAATTGAAGTTATTATTTTTTGCAGCGCAAATGTTAAACCTACTGCAATCAATCCGATTCCGGTCGTAAGTCTTCTGGGGTCATCGAACCATATTGATATGAAAAATATCAGTACAAAGAAAGTAAGTAAAAGTTTTATTGCCTGGTTTGACCAGAACAGTGCGCTGGCATCGACCCTGCCGCGCATATATCTTCTTATAAACAATCTTAATATTTTTGCTATTATCCAAATAACAAAAAATATAATAATCGTCAGAAGAAGCTTTAGACCGTTTTCCAGTGTAAAACCTACAAGTTTTACTCCGAAAACATGTATTGCACCGTTAGGGCCTATGCTGAATATTGCCGCGCAAACTCCCACATTTATTCCGTTGCAGCCTTTATTTTAGAAATATCAACTAACGTACACCTGCGGTCACGCTTGATAATATTTTTTCACAGGCTTTTTTGCATTCATTACAGGATTGCGCACAAACTGCACAATGCTTCATCTTGGAATGAGAACTGCATTCATTTCCGCAGATTTCACAAGCTGTAATGCATGCCTTGATTTGATCCCGCAGCATTTCATCCGATGGCGAACTTAAACGCGACATCATTTTGCCGGTAGCTGAACATATATCAGCACAATCGTGATTAAACCGGATGCACTGAATCATATCTTTAACATTATCTTCCGAAAGACAGGCATCTGCACAAGTATTACAAATCTGGGCGCAACTGAAGCAATTCATTATACATTCTGCCAATTCGCTGGTATCGAAAGATGAGGTTGCGGGGTGCGATTCAATCATTTCTTTAATCATTTTCATAAGAACCCTTTCTATAAAATACCCACAGATAATAACAGGCTCTGGAAACGAATAAATCAGTTTTACTCCTAAACTCATTGAGCAATTTACGGGAAAAAATATTGTCAGGCTTTTATCTATCTCCCCCGTTATGCATTCGAAAATTTTTCATGCCACCCCATCTAATGTTCCGTGCCTTTTGTAGCAAAAATATTGCGATAAACAACAAGTTACATAGGTGCGGGGTTAAATTTATAGGCATTAAATCGGCATGTTGCAATAATAATCTATAATAAAAAAACATAATAATCCATGGCGGAGCGACGATGTTCGTGTCAGGATGAATACAAATTAAATCATACCTGCATTCCTTGGCGGAGCCTTTTATGTCAAAATATTGCGCCGCATTAAATACCCCCTCGCCAAAGATTCAGATCCTTAGGAGAGAACTTGCAATATTAATCTACTTTGTTGTTTCTTCATAACTTTTATCCTTTGTCCATTCCTTTATTGTTCATGCCTAAGAGGTGAGTTAAAGAAGTTCGGTATGTCCGGTTTTTTTTATTTCCCTCGTTCGTTTCCCAAGCAAAAATGCACCTCTCAATTTTGAGTAGTGCTTTTTGTTTCTTCAAAATCAATCCAATTCAATTTCAATGATTGCTCAAGCCGAATATCCGATTTACATTTTTCTAAATATTCATCTTTTGAAACATATTGGCCATAAATATAATAACCTTCAGTTAATTGACCATTTTCATCCCACGTTCTAAGTACCCCGTGCTGAGCATCATCCAAAAAAGTTTCCAGCCGCCATTTATTACCCTTTTCATCACATGTCCTTGAAATACCATAACGCATTCCATACTTCATAGGTGTATCAAAAGCCATTTTAGAATTCTTCCAAAATCCGCGTTTCCCTACTTTTTCATCACCAAGCAAGTATTCAATAATATCAGAAGCTCCATAATTACCAGATGCTTTCCTTGAAACAGCTTTAGCCTTCTTGGGTATTTGGTAATCAATAAAATCCGTTGGCTTTCCATTTTCAAAATCTTTTAACCGTTTAATAACAGCTTTCACTTGTTGTTCACCTTCTTTATCATACTCCTTTGGTAGAGAATATTTATCAACTCTAATATATAAGCAATCCTCCATCATTTCTGACAAGAAGAGAATATACTTTTTCCCAATCTCGTAACGGGGGAGTATTTCAAAACTTGCTCTTTTTTTAAATGATTGTATATAAGCTTTTGTTTTAGAATGAGGAATGGTTTTACCGCTGGGATATGAAAAAACTAAAACATTCAAAAATTTACCTTGCATAATTTCATTTGATTCAGACATTCCTTCCAAATCCACAGAGGGCAATTGATGTTGAAATTCGCCTTTATATACTTTATCAATTTTGAAACTCCATATTGCATAACTACTATGTATTGTCATATCCTGGATAGCTGATCTTACAGGTACCGCCGAGATAATAATTTTTGCATCTTTAACCGGTTTCTCCAAGCTTATTTGTGGAATTTCAGCCTTTAGCATGCTTCCAATTACTAATATAAGAAACATTGCTTTTTTCATATCGCACTCCTGATAGTTAAATGTGTCAGCTTTATTTTCCTCGTTTATTTCCCCAAAGAGTGATTTGCAAACGTGGCGAAAATGCGAAACCATATTGTTTGCACAACTTGGCTGCAACCGCACCTCTTTTGAGATAATCGGAAATATTTTTTGCCTGCGGCATAAGCATTACCTTCGAGAAATCAACATTCTTCAAATTTTTAAGGATTTGATTGACCTCTTTTATATCCCCTCCTTTTTCAATTACGAATTTTAATTGATACTCATAATTTTTTATCAATTTCTGCAACTCATCAATTTTCAGATACAAATCTTTATCACTTGGTTTGTAATAAGCATTTGAAAGTTTTGGACTGATGCTCATCAGGTCGCATTTTAAATCATCGACAAATTTTATTCCTGATGTTTCGATTGTGATATGATATTTTTTTAAGGCTTTGCACAACAGAGGCAAAGCAGAACAAATCATCGGTTCGCCGCCGGTGATTACAACATAGTTCGTAGGATATTTTTTCGTTTGCTTTACAATCTCACCGACCGTCATTTTCTTTCCGGCAGAAGCATCAGCGGCATAACCGGTATCGCAGAATTTGCATCTAAGCGGACAGCCGGAAATGCGTATAAACACGCTCGGAACACCGGAAAGAAAGCCTTCGCCCTGTATCGAATAAAAAATTTCAGAAATGTTGATTTTATTTTGCATATCTAATCGGGTCAATGAGTTTTGCCTCAGTAAAACCTTTTAAACGCAATTGACAGGAATCGCATTTGCCGCAGGCCTTGCCGGTTTTGTCTGGATTGTAGCAGCTATGGGTCAGGGAATAATCGACGCCAAGTTTTGTTCCCGTTTTGATTATTTGCGCTTTTGACATTTTGATTATGGGAGTATGGATTTTATACCTTCGGCCTTTTTTTTGTATCGCGGCGGCTGTTGCGAGGTTTGCCATTTTTTCGTATGCTTTGATATATTCCGGCCTGCAATCGGGATATCCGCTATAATCGGTGGCATTGACGCCGATAAAGATGTCGAAGGCTCCGATAGATTCTGCGAAAGCAAGTGCGTAGCTTAGAAATATTGTATTTCTCGCGGGAACATACGTGATGGGTATTTTCGAACTATCGATTTTCCTGTTCGTAGGTACTTTTATGGATTTGTCGGTCAGTGCCGAATGCAGAAAAACCGCAGGATTGATATCGAAAAAGAGCTGTTCGGCCTCAAAAAATCTCGCAATTTTACTTGCGCATTTTTGCTCAATGCTATGCCTCTGACCGTAGCGAAAAGTCATAGCACAACATTTAAACCCTTTCGACTTTGCAATCGCAAGCGTCGTCGCCGAATCAAGACCTCCGCTAAGGAGAATAACGGCTTTTTTCGTGGTTTTTTCCATAAAATACCTTACTTGATAATTTAGTAAAAATACATTATAGTAAGGATTCTAATAAATAAAAGGTTAATTGACTCATGGAACAACTGAAAATAGAGCTTTTTGACAATCCAAGGCCGGGGCGTGATTATAATATCTCGATTTGCTGTCCAGAATTTACGAGCGTTTGTCCAAAGACCGGGCAGCCGGATTTCGGGACGATTGTGATTGATTATTGTCCTGATAAAAGCTGTATCGAGCTGAAAAGTCTGAAATATTATATGCAGGGGTTTCGGAACAAGGGAATCTTTTACGAAGCTGTAACAAACCAGATTCTTGACGACCTTGTTGCGGCCTGCAAACCAAAACGTATGAAAATAACGGCAAAATTTACACCTCGAGGCGGAATAACGACAGAAGTAACCGCACAATATCCAGGTTAGTTAGGAGTTAGCTATGGCGATTACATTTCATTGCGAATGCTGTAAGAAAAAAATAAACGCACCGGATACGGCCGGCGGGAAATGGGGAAAGTGCCCCTACTGCAATCATAAATGTTACATACCATTGCCGCCGAGCGAAGACGATGAAGAATTGAAGCTTGCGCCTATCGATGAAACCGAAGAAGAAAAATATACCCGTATGATGCTTGAAACTCAAAATCTTACGCGATCACTTCTTCATCAAACGCAGGAACCGCAAGAGAATGGTAAGGAAACCGCCATTGACGATAAAGAGCTTGCGACAAGAATAGTTAATTATCTAAAGCTGATGTCGGGCGGTTCGCTGGATGAAGCACATAATCTTGCCGAGAAAATATCCCCTTATAAGAAATCTGCGATACCAATTCTTGAAAAATTATTGAAAGCAAAAGCACCGCTGCCGGGATTGCAGAGTGTGCCTAAAAAAGTACTCGAACATTATATTAAAGATATGATTACAAAGATGGGATGATGAAAATGTCGCGCTCAAAAGAATTTTATGAGACAATCGGCCAGAAAATGGAAAAAATGAAAAAAGACGCTCCGAATATGGTTGCAGGATTCGGAGGTCTTTTCAGCAAGGTTATGGTTGATGGCGCAATAAGCCTTCGCGAGAAGGAACTTATCGCATTAAGTATTGCCGTCGCTGTTAACTGCCATCCCTGCATTATGGCCCATGTGAAAAAATGCCTTGAAACAGGTTCAAGCAAAGAACAGATATTAGATGCGGTTTCAGTTGCGGTGGTTATGGGCGGAGGCCCCGCTTATATGCACGTTCTTGAAGTTATGGATGCTCTCGAAGCACTCGGCAAATAAGCGCATTGCGTTTTATTTTCCTAAATCCGGTTCGCTGTATAGCTGTATTTGCTGCAAAATTTTCAAAATCTTTTTTTGACCAGAGGCAAACTTCAGCCACTGTAAGTTTCGGCTGCTTTGCAGTAAAACCATATTTCGATTTTTCAGCTATCGGTGATTTTTCATTAAACGGGCATACCTTCAAACATTCTTCACAGCCGAAAAGATGTAGACCTATTTTATTTTTTAGTTCAGGTAATATTCTGCCTTTGTGCTCAATCGTAAGATAACTGACACATTTTCGGGCATCGAAATTATTTTCAGTAAGCGCACCTGTTGGGCAGACATCGACGCATTTTCTGCATTTACCGCATTCCTGCCTTTCTACAGGTTTGTCGGGTTCTAACTGCATATTTGTGATAATTTCGCCAAGCAGAAGAAATGAACCAAATTGGTTATTAGTTAGCAGACGATTTTTGGCGATGAACCCCAGACCACTGCGCATTGCCAAGGCTTTCTCGGCAACGGATGAAGAATCCACACAAATCTTAAATTTTAGATTTTTATCTATGCTTTTAAGAAAATCTGCAAGCAAAGAAAGTTTTTCTTTTATGAATTTGTGATAATCTGGATAAAGCGCATAAGACGCTATTTGAAGACAATCTTTCGAAGCGGGTTTTTGGATTTTATAATTAATCGCAACGCATATTATGGATTTTGCACCGGGCAGAACGGCAGCAGGATTAAATCTCCTTTCAGGATTTCTTTCGAGAAATGCCATTTGGCCGTTGCAGCCGGCTTTGAGCCAGCTGTTGAATTTTTCGATTTGTTCACTATCGACATTCTGTGCTGAAGTTATACCTGCAAGGTCAAACCCGAGCGAGAGAGCTTTGCGTTTTATCTGGTCTTCAATTCGCATTATCTTCCGGCCAGACGCCGGTGAAAACTTCCGTCGCAGGGCCTGTCATATAAACACAATTATCTTTTTGCGACCATTCGATTTGCAAATCTCCACCGGGTAGATGGGCGGTAACATTTCTATCACTTCTTTCAGTGAGAACAGCAGCAACGCAGCAAGCGCAGGCTCCTGTACCGCAGGCAAGAGTTACGCCGCTTCCGCGTTCCCATGTAATCATCGTAAAATCATTGCGGGAATTGACTCTGACAAAATGAGCATTAATTCGCTCAGGAAACAGTTCGTGATTTTCAATAATGTGTCCGACTTTCTCGATGTTAATCGAATCAAGGTCATCGGTGAAGAAAACGGCATGAGGATTACCCATAGAAACGCAGGTCATCAACATTCGCTGATTTCGGACGTCAATCGCAGCTTCAACTATGCTGTCGCCTTCGAGCAAAACAGGAACTTTCGAAGGCTCCAATATAGGCTGACCCATATTGACGCAGACTTTTTCGACTTTATTGTTTTTATTTATTTCAAGTCCGAGAGTGAGAACACCCCTGCCGGTTTCGATAGTTAGAGATGGGGGTTTGCTTTTGGTGAGATTGTGTTCGTAGGCATATTTCGCAACGCAGCGAATACCATTGCCGCACATTTGGGCCTGCGAGCCATCGGCATTAAACATTTGCATTTTCACATCGGCGACATTCGAGGGGCAAATTAAAATCAGACCATCTGCGCCTATGCCGCGGTGGCGGTCACTTACAATTATTGCTGTTTTCGCAGGGTCAGGCACTTTTTCCTGAAAGCAATTGACATAAACATAGTCATTGCCTAAACCGTGCATTTTCGTAAAACGCATACATACCTCAAATATAGGGAAATTTTAAGGGAATAAGAATACTAAAAATAATTGGAAAAAGAAAGACTTTTTTGGTGACCCACGACTGCCCGCCCCGCCTGTAAAGGCGAGGTTTAATCAAACATTTATGATATTACTTTGGTGAAAACTCTTTTTTCCTCGTGCTCATTTGTGCTTTCAGTCTGGCGATAATTGAGGAATGCATCTGCGAAACACGCGATTCAGATAAATCGAGTGTTGCGCCGATTTCCTTCATTGTCATTTCTTCATAATAATAGAGGACGAGAATTAGTCTTTCGGCTCTGCTTAACCCTTTGCCGAGCAGTGCCTTTAAATCACGCTTTTGCGCTTCGGTCATTGGGTCTTCGCTTTTTTTGTCTTCTATAACATCGATTTCGCAGATATCATTTTCGCCATCGGAATCGAGACTATTGCTAAGCGAAACAAGGCCGACCGCATTTGCGTCGCGCTGGAGCCTATAGAAATTTTCCATATCCATTTCGAGTTCGCCGGCAATTTCCTGTTCAGTAGGTACTCTGCCAAGGTGCGATTCGAGAGTTCTTGTTGCGTTTCCGAGCTGATGCGCTCTTGCCCGAACCAAACGCGGAACCCAGTCCATACTTCGAAGTTCATCGAGTATCGCACCCCTGATACGCGGAGTGCAATAGGTTGCAAACTTTACTCCCCGTTTGGGATCAAACGCATCGATAGCGTCCATCATGCCGAATATTCCGGCGCTGATAAGGTCATCAACTTCGACTTTGTCGGGAAGTTTGACATAAATTCTTTCCGCGGTGTATTTGACGAGCGGAAGATAAAATTCCATAAGTTTATTGCGATACTCTTCGGAACGTTCCTTAAAGTACTTTTTCCATATTGTATCAATATCAATTTCTGCTTTTTTTGCCGCGGGCATTTATGCACCCTCCAATGTTAGATAAACCAATTAACAACTTTTCTAAAAAACCCATAATCGCTCGAAGCCATCGGCACCCTGCTGATTTTAGCAGCTACCGACATAAGCGATTTTGCGGCGGCCGTTTTTGGGCAGGCAAGAACAAAGGGTTCTCTTTTTTGAATAGACGATATAACGTTTGCATCACGCGGTACAACTCCGGCCATATTTAATTTGACATCGAGGAATTGTGCCGCGGCATACGCAATTTGTTTATAAACTTTTTTGCCTTGTGTGTCGTTTTGAGCCATATTCACCAAAAGACTCATTCTGCCATTGTATTTATGAATATTCATTGCTTTCATAAGCATATAAACATCGGTTATTGCAGCAGGGTCAGGGGTTCCGACAAGAATTGTGTGGTCGCAGGCGAGGCAAAACCCTAAAACTGATTTGCTAATACCTGCCGCGGTATCGATAAGAACAATGTCATAGTTATCGGCAAGATCATCCATCGCGGCGACAATCCGTTCTCTGGCGAATTCTGTCAATTGCGAGAGCTGTTCGACACCTGCAAGACCACAGAAAATATCAACACCCTCACAGGCAGTATGTGCAATTTCATCGAGAGTTTTAACGCCTTTGATAAAATGGGAAAGATTGTATTTAGTGCTGATACCGAATATAATGTCGAGATTCGCAAGTCCGAAATCTGCATCGAGAACGGCTACCTTTTTACCGGCGGCCGCGAAACAAATCGCGAGATTAGCCGTAATGTTTGTCTTACCAACTCCACCCTTGCCGCTGGCTATAGTTAGAACCATAGCTTTGTGCCTGGTATCGGCGTTTAACCTGGCAAGCTCCTGTACACTTCCCTGCGACATCTGTTCCTCCGCTGCCTGCTATTTAGCCAAAAAAACTCATAATAATTGTCAAAGAAATTATATCTGATTCTCAACCGGGTTATCCGTAACCTGATTATTCATTTCATTAATTTTGTGGTAGAGCAATGTACATGCGGCTTTATTATTAGCAATGTTTTCTCTTAACCTGCTTTTTTGAAGCTCCATATAAGTCTGTAAATCAGTGCACATTAAATCCGCAGCTTCGAAATCAACCTGCGGTTCGAGAGCAAATTCGCCATCCTGCAAAAAAGTAACAGTTCTGCTGTCACAAAGAGCCAGTCTTTTAGTTTTCTGATGTTCTGTGAGCGCGACGGAAATAACTTTCGCGAAATCCTCTACATCAATACACATCGGAATGAAACCTGCTGTCCTGCAGCCGCGAATGTTTTCGGAAATTAAATTATGGTGGATGTTTGTAAACTGAATGATTCGAACAAGTATCTCATCGATGTTGTCGCGAACCAGTGATGACAATTCCGTTTGCCTGTTGTTTATCATCAATTCAGTATTCCTTTTACTCTAACGTCCTAATATTATCGTTCAATCTGATTATTTATTTAGAGCAAATCTCTTATTTGCCCTAAAGTTTTTGTTTTTCTCATTTCCGCTATCTTCGAAAGCTTCTCAAAAACAGTTTCGTCATAGAGTCTATGACCGCCTTCGGTCCACAAAGTCTCTTTAATGAGACCCATAATTGTGTAGTTGTGAATCGTCTGCCGGGAAAACGGAGTGCAGCGAACAATGTCGCCGATGCGATACAATTTTTCAGGAGCTGTGAACACCTTACTTTCACTCTTTGAACCTGACTGCTGAATTCCCAACATTGCAAAAACCTTTCAGTGCTCAAAAATCAACTTTTACGTTTTATAAAATGTAAAACATATTCCGATAATCGTCAACTGTTTTTTTAATTTTTTTTTAAAGTTTTTTAAAGTTTCTTGAGTATTTGGAGTCTTTGAAAATTTATCTTATTCTTTATGTGAAGGAGAAGCGGTTGGCGGCGATTAAATGCCCCGCTTTGCTTTGTAGAGTATGAATAATAATGGTTTTTTTCGGACTTTTGTAATTTAAAAGTTAAAATAGATAAACTTTGAAGTTGCACAATATTACTGCAATCTACTTTTATATCAAATGGAATATAAAAACATGAAAGATACTAAAATCCTTGATGCTATAACTCCTTTGGCACAGCAGCTCAATTGCCTTGATATACAGCAAATCGGCAGAATTTGCGTTGAACAGCTTCCCAGGTTAATCAACGCACGCTTTGTTTCGCTGTATATTCTCGACCAATCGAGCGATATGCTGCATCTTGAATGCCATAATCATACATGGCTTATCAATAATATTGTATCTCTGAACCAGGCAAATATGTCACCAATGATAACCGCAGTCCGCAGTAAAGAACTGATCATAGTAAAGAACACATCTGTTGAAACCGAAAGATATACTTGCAGGTTTACACATAATTATTGTACACCTACCTGTATTATCGCCCCGCTTATATCAAACAACAGAGTGGTTGGGGTACTAAATCTGGCTGACAAGATTAATGCTGATGAATTTTCGAGAGATGACATCGCAGTTATTGAATTATTCAGGTATTTAATTGGTGCCTCAATCGGCAACATCACACTTTTTCAAAAATCGCAGGTACTGGCACGCACAGACGGCTTGACAGGTCTTGTAAACTATCGGACGTTTTACGAGGTTCTTGAAACTGAACTGCGGAGATGTCAGCGTTACGGCGGACAACTGTCTGCGATAATGATTGATATTGATAACTTGAAAACTATCAATGACACATACGGCCATCGTGCAGGAGACGCAGCAATCAAAAAAGTCAGTACGAGGATTGCTTCGTGTATTCGCAAGATAGACATCGCAGCGCGTTATGGCGGTGATGAATTTGCGATTATCCTGCCGAGCACGCCGATTTCGGAGGCATCTGCGGTTGCAGAGAGAATAGTTAAAGAAGTATCGGCAACTGCGATTACATGGGAGCGGAACAAAATTCAGCTTTCAGTAAGTATCGGAGTAGGCCAATTCGACAGCGATATGACACCTGACGAAATAACCCGCTTCAGCGACAGCGCCCTTTACGCAGCCAAACAGGCAGGCAAAAACACATTCCGAATATTCGATTTATCCAAAGCCGGAACAAACGCAAACTAATCGAATATTCTTATCGAAAATCTATCGGCTGCCTTGTATAATAGTGCTTAATGGCACTTAAAGGCAAAAATGATTCTCTTTTTTCTGAGGTTGAAAAGGCTCAACTTCAATCTAACGCTCCCCTTGCGGCAAGGATGCGGCCGCGCAATCTTGATGAATTCGCAGGGCAGAAAGAATTTATCGGACAAGGTAAACTGCTTCGCCGAATGCTTTATGCCGGTTCGCTGAGCAGTCTCATCTTTTTTGGTCCGCCGGGGACGGGGAAAACCTCGCTTGCAACGATAATCGCCGGTCTTGTAAATGCCAGATTTCATTATTTAAGCGCCCCTGCCGCCTCGGTTGCGGACATCCGGTCGGTAATCGGGAAAGCAAAAGACACGATTTTAACGGGCGGCCCGAGAACCGTCCTTTTCATAGATGAAATTCATCGGTTCAACCGTGCCCAGCAGGATGTCCTTTTGGATGATGTTGAAACAGGAATAATCATTTTAATCGGCGCAACTACAGAAAATCCATATTTTGCGATAAATTCACCACTTATTTCCCGAAGCACAGTTTTCGAATTCAAGGCGATTGAGAAAAATGACATTGTGGAACTGTTAAAAAGAGCGATAAAGGACAGCAAAAGAGGTTTCGGCAGTTTAGATGTCCGCGCAGCCGAAGATGCACTTGAATATATAGCGATCATGAGCGACGGCGATGCCCGAAAGGCACTTACAGCACTTGAAGTAGGCATTATGTCGCAGAAAAATACCGGAGCACAAACAATAAAATTCGATATCGAAGTCGCAAAAGAGTCAATTCAGCAGAAAGCTATCGTTTTCGACCCTACCGGCGATACGCATTACGACCTTGCAAGCGCATTACAAAAAAGTATGAGAGGTTCGGACCCGGATGCGACTGTTTACTGGCTGGCAAGACTCATAGCAGGCGGTCAAGACCCCCGTTTTATCGCGCGGCGAATCGCTGTTTGTGCCGCTGAAGACGTGGGCAACGCAGACCCTATTGCAACAGTTTTGGCGGCAGCGGCTGTCCAGATTTCAGAGTTTGTTGGATTTCCGGAAGCACAGCTTCCACTGGCACAGGCGGCAATTTATATCGCATGCGCTCCCAAGTCAAACGCTTCAGCAAAGGCAATATGGTCTGCCATGAGCGATGTTAAGAGCAAACGAACTGTGCCGGTACCCAAACATCTGAAAGATTCACATTACGCCGGTGCTAAAAAACAAGGTTACGGCACAGAATATAAATATCCTCACGATTGGCCGGAGGGATACGCACCCCAGGAATATCTACCTGAAAAAGGAGTAAAATATTTTACTCCAACCGGTCGGGGGCGGGAAAAAAATATGAAGGAATATTTGCAAAAACTTGAAAATCTGTTAAAACAGGGAAAGTCTGTACAATGAAAAAATCCAACGGAGGGATATTTAATGGACAAACAGCGGCTTCGTCAACAGATTAGAACTCAGCTTAAGGCTATTACTCCGCAGCAGCGGATTGATATGAGTCACAAGGCTTGCAAGAACCTTGTGGATACTCCTGAGTTTCGCGATGCCAATACGGTTATGGCTTTTCTATCTATGCCCCACGAGATTGAAACGGCACCATTTATTCTCTACGCCTGGCAGCACAACAAGACCGTCGCGGTTCCAAAAATTTCATGGCAGCAGCGGCATATGATTGCGGTTGTGATTAATTCTCTCGAAACGGGCATCGCCACAGAAGCGGGCGGACTGAGAAATCCTGTTACAGGTATTCCTGTTCCTATCGAGGATATCGACCTTGTAGTAACGCCGGGACTTGCTTTCGACAGTAAAGGCAACCGGCTCGGCCGAGGCGGTTCATATTATGATAGATTTTTCAGCAACGAAAAACTTCGGGCAGTCAAATGCGCTTTCGCGTTCTCAGAGCAAATAGTGGATGATGTACCAATCACAGATAGCGACCGCTCTGTGGATATGATTGTTACTGAAAAGGGAGTTATACATTTTAGTAAAAAATAGTTAGTTTAGTCTCCCGCATGGAGGCACATTAAAAAAAGGATTTTAAAAATGGCAGTTTCTGGTTACGGCAATAATAAAAATAAAGTTATAGTTTACTACATAGTTATTGGTTTGGTCATCGTCGCGGCGGGAATATTTATTTTCTACCGCCCAAAGAAAAATAAAACCGAAGACCAAATTCAATCACCTGCAACCCCACCCGCTGCACAGCAGTATCAGCAGCCATCCGGACAGACAACTCATCCGACGGCCGTACAAAATACCGCCCAAAACACAACGGATACAACCAATGCGATTACGCCTCCTGTCAATTCAACAAATCCGCGAGTTGCGGCTATGCTGACTGATGCACAGAACTGTATAAATGATGGAAAAATCATTGCTGCACGAAATACACTGAACGATGCTTTGAATATGTCAATGGATCCATCCACAAGAGAAGTTGTGAAAAAATTGATGGCGAACCTTGCAAATGAATGGCTTTTTACAAGAGTAATTCAACTCGGCGATGATTTGTGTACAAGCTACAAAGTACAATCAGGCGATATGCTTTCATCGATTGCCGCTAAACATAAAGTGCCTTATCAATTACTTATGAAAATAAATAACATTCCAAGCGAAAGAGCACTTCGCTCCGGGCAGGTAATTAAAGTCATTAATGGGCCTTTTCACGTCATAGTCTATAAGTCTGCTTTCATAATGGATCTATATCTTCAAAATATTTATGTTAAAAGCTACAAAATAGGCATCGGCAAAGAAGAACACGAGACACCGGTAGGATTGTGGCGTGCCAAAATGGGCGGCAAAATGATTAAGCCGACATGGACTGACCCGGACACAGGAAAAACATATCACGCTGACGACCCGGATTATCCATTAGGCTCAGGCTGGATTGCACTGGAAGGCATTGACAGCAGAACTCGCGGCATTCAGGGAATTGCGATTCACGGAACCAATGAGGAAGATACAATCGGGACAAAAAGTTCACGCGGCTGTATGCGGCTTTATAACGGCGAATTGACGGAAGTTTATGATTTGCTCGAGCCGGGTCAGACGGAGCTTCGCGTAGTCGAATAGCTTAACATTTTCCCCTATTGACTTTAAGTCAACCGGTTAGTATCTCTATAGATTACTTGAAAATATTGCGGAGATACTATGGAAAAATGGTGGCGCAAGGGAATCGCTGATGCGGCGGCATTACTTGAGACTAACCTCGAAAGAGGTTTGACTTCGCAGCAAGTCAGGGAAAGAAAGCATAAGTTCGGCTTAAATCAACTGACCGAACATAAAACCAATTTTGCGCTTTCGATTTTTTTAGACCAATTCAAAAATTTCATTATTTGGGTACTTATCGGCGCAGCTCTGGTCAGCGGGCTTTTAAAAGAGTGGGTCGATGCAGTCGCAATCATAGTAATTGTAATCCTGAACGCATTTCTCGGATTTATACAGGAATATCGTGCGGAAAAATCGCTCGCTGCTTTAAAAAAATTATCAAGTCCTGTATCGAAAACGATTCGAGATGGGAACCATCAGGCGATTCCATCGAATCAGTTATTACCCGGCGATATAATTGAAGTTGAGGCAGGCGACAACGTACCGGCAGACTGCCGGATTTCCTGGGTTACATCTAATTTTTCCGTCACTGAAGCGGGACTTACCGGTGAATCAACTGCCGTTATTAAAAACTCTGATGTAATTGATAAAGAAGATGTTTCTCTGGGCGACAGAAAGAATATGATTTTTGCGGGAACTTACGCGGCAACAGGAAAGGCAAAAGCAATTGTAGTCGAGACCGCAATGAAAACCGAACTCGGTAAAATAGCGGGTATGATTCAGGGAATTGAAAAAGAAACCACTCCGCTGCAAAAGAAACTTCAGGAGTTCGGAAGATGGATCGTATATTTAGCTCTTGCGCTCGTTTCGATTGTTTTTATTCTCGAATGGCTCAGAGGCGGAAAACTCGTTGATATATTTTTAATATCTGTGAGTCTGGCAGTTGCGGCAATTCCTGAAGGATTGCCCGCGGTGGTAACAATTGCGCTTGCATTGGGGGTGCAGAGGATGGTCGCAAAAAACGCAATTATCCGCAAACTTCCGGCAGTCGAGACGCTCGGCAGCGCTACTGTAATATGCTCGGATAAAACCGGTACGCTCACCAGAAACGAAATGACGGTGCAGGCTGTTTACGCAGGCGAAAAGATATTTCGAGTAACAGGGACAGGTTACTCGCCTGTCGGCCATTTTCTTTTTAATGAAAAAACAATCAAACCTGACGAATTTCCGGAACTTATTAATCTTTTAAACAACCTCGTTTTGTGCAACGGCGCAAAGCTTGTAATTGAAAATGATATGCACAAAATTATCGGCGACCCTACAGAAGGTTCACTTTTGACGGCGGCAGCAAAAGCGGGAATCACGAAAGATAAAAAAGAAAAGGAATTTGAATTTATCGACGAACTTCCATTTGATTCGAGCAGAAAGAAAATGACCGTCATTCGCAGGAGCGGAGATAAAGTAATCGCGTTCATCAAAGGCGCTCCGGATGTAATACTTGCTGACTGCATTGATTTGACTGATGAACAAAAAGAAGAGATTCTCAAAATAAATAATGATTTTACTGATTCGGCAATGCGTGTGCTTGCGGCGGCATATAAAAATCTTGATAGTGAGAATATGTCCGATATGTCCCCGGAATCTATCGAAAGAGATCTGACGTTTTCGGGGTTGATTGCGATGATAGACCCGCCAAGGGAGGAAGCGAAACAAGCAGTCCACGAATGCAAAACTGCAGGCATAAAAACCGTAATGATTACAGGCGATCATAAAAATACAGCAGCAGCAATTGCGAAAGAGCTTGGTTTTTTCAAAGCTGATTCAATAGCAGTTACAGGCGAAGAGCTCGATAAAATCAGCGATGAAGAATTGCTAAATAGAATCGAACACATTCCCGTTTATGCACGAGTCGCACCGGAACATAAGCTTAGGATCGTACGTGCGTGGAGAAGCAGAAATGATATTGTGGTAATGACCGGCGATGGCGTAAACGATGCTCCCGCAGTTAAGGAAGCTGATATCGGCGTAGCGATGGGAATTACGGGCACGGACGTTACGAAAGAAGTTTCGGATATGATTATAACCGATGACAACTTCGCATCGATTGTCAACGCGGTCGAACAGGGACGCGGAATATACGACAATATCCGAAAATTCATTCATTATCTTTTATCGTGCAATGCTGGCGAAATACTTTTGATGTTTATCGCTTCAATAATCGGATTTCCTGTTCCACTGCTGCCGATACATATATTATGGGTTAATATTGTTACGGATGGTTTGCCTGCACTTGCGCTGGGCGTTGACCCTTTTGACAAAGACATTATGAATCGTCCCCCGCGAGCAACGAAGGAATCAATAATAACAAAACGCAGAGCTATATTGATTCTGCTGCAAGGCTTGTTCATTTCAGTGTGCAGCTTATTTGCATTCTGGTTTGTTTATTACATTGAGAAACAAGGTATCGGGGCGGCAAGAAGCGCAGCTTTCATCGTTCTTGCGTGCAGCCAGTTATTTCATTCATTCAATTGCAGAAATCAGAAAAAATCTTTATTCAAGATTGGTCTGCTTACGAACAAAAATTTGATTTTCGCTGTTACAGCTTCGTTTCTGCTTCAAATGATGGTAATTTATACGCCATTCTTTCAAAGGGTCTTTAAAACCGTGCCGCTCGGCCTTTTTGATTGGGTAATGGTAATTATAATATCGTCGTTTCCGCTATGGGCGATGGAGGCGGTAAAACGGCTGCCGCATTTCAAACGTAATTATACGGATCTCAAAAAATAGTCGTGCGGTACTCCGCGGCTCCAGTCCCCGCATGGGGGTAAAGCTAAGCTGGTAAATAATTTAGCATACCTCGCAACGCGCGAGTAATAATACCAATTGGTATTAATCGGCTTTCGCTTCACTTTTAGGGAGTTGAAACAGACCATGTCCGCTATCAATCAATTTGCCCTGCCTATGAAGTTCCTGCCAGACTTCGGGAGGAAATTGATTCGGCGGCCGGATTGCAAAAACGCCTGTATGACCTTTGGAGAACGCGCCGCGTCCAAGCCCTGAATCATCATCGAGAGCGGTAAGTCTAAGACGCTTTTTAAACGCCTTCATTGCGCTTTTAAGAATTTCCGGCGTTGGGCCGGGCGTTTGCTGCTCTTGTTCACTCATAATCAACCTCCCTATACGGAATCCCAAAAAATTTAATAAACCTCGTAACGCGAGTAATAATACCATTGGGATATTCTATCCCGTAAGTTAAAATTATGCAATTTTATCCTGCCGCGGGCAAAAGGTATTATTTTTCCTTCAAATAAATGCCGTTGTTCGAATTTCTGATAAGGTTTTGCTCTTATTTTTTGTATATTAATTTGCCCCCTCTTCTGTTTCTACTTTTTAATTCCCGCCATAGTTTATCCTCGACCTGATCGGGGAGCGGGAATTTTATAGAGAACTATTCTAATGTTTGTATTTTTTTACATGATAATCGCACACCATAGAGAATATCCCTCCGGCATCGACACCTTCTGCAATACCTATTCCTTTGACTCACCATTTTCGCCAAGTAAATTCCGCAATTCCTCAATAATTTTTCGAATTCGCAGGGCAACATCATTCCATGCACTATCACGATCAGGCCAAAGCTTGACCGCTTTACCATCCTTAGGCAATGCTTGAAGTTTACCAAAAATCGCAGAATGCCAATCACAATCACGAATTATTACTGGAACAACAACCGCCTCTTTATTTTCATGTTTTTGCATTGCATTATTCATTTCAACATCGTAACAATAATCAGAGGCAACAAAATCTGCACTAACCAGCAGCAAAATGATTTCCGCATTTTTTAGATTCTCATCTATTTTCTTGTCCCACTCCTCGCCACCGAGAATTTTCCTGTCGTGCCAGGAAGAAATGTGACCCTGACGTTGCAATAGTTTAAGATGTGTCTCTAACTCATCACGCAATGCTTCGTCTTTATGAGAATAACTGTAAAATAACCTAAATGCTTTTTGTTGTTTTCCTCGTTCTTCTATTCCGGATTTATGGCGAACATCAGGCAAATCCACCCCATTAAGAAGATCAGAAACACTTACTTTCACCGTTTTGCCATCGGCCCTAACAAAAATTTCTTTGATGCCGTCTTTTTCGAAACCCGTCAGGTCGTCATAATTCATAGGAACATCGGGATATTCCGGTATAGGAACAATGCCTTTTACTTCTAATGTTGGAATATCAGAATGAATTCTCTCGAAGTCACTGCGAATCACTGCTAATAACCGTCGCCTTCCATCTGGATCATCACCGCGAACACGAATTTTTACATGTCTTTCAGCGGCGTCCGCCTTAACCAAAGCCTTACAACCTTCCCATTGGAGTATTACCCCGCTGCGCCATCGTGGTTGATTATGACTCAACGGATGTGTACGTACGATAAATTGTGGCAGCAATCCTTCAGGCAATACATCATAATGGTATTCGAAATTTAGACAATTCTTAGGTTCGAATTCTTTTTTCAGATCAGGCTCTTCTTTGCCTAATAGTTCAGGTATTAAGTAACGATGTTGACCGTCAGGAAATGCAAAGCAAAGCCGAAATTTACGCATCAGCTCCATAATAAATTCATGTTTTTCGGGGGGATATTCATCAAGAGGTAAAAATCTCGCTATATCTGTGAGTTTCAAAATTCCTTTGTCATCGGCCAATTGACCTGCGTTCAGCAAAAGATAAATCCCTTGAGTTACCCATCGTGGATTGAGTACACTTGTGTCTCTTAGTCGCGGGTCTTCCTTGTAATTAAGAGCTATCCCTAAGCAGTGCAGAAAACCGGCCAATTCCTCTTGTGCCTTTGAGTCTATTTCTTTATTTTCTTGACATATTTTCCGAAACCGCTCAAAGCTTAAATAATTTTCTTTCATCTCTGAAAGTTTATCCTTTATGGCAAACCATGCCGAAGGAAAATCTGCTTTAACGCTTTTCATTTCGCCAAGTGTTTTTGCTATCTCTTTGCGCAAAATATCAAAACCTAATCCCGTTTTGCAGTCAGTTTTAATAAAACCGCAAATTTGCGGATACTTGGCACGCAGTCCTCTGTAATTTAGTTCAAATGGATGTTGTTCTGTTTTATTAAGTACTACGATAATCGGCGAATCGCCTGCAAAACTTTCAATAAGTTTAAGCCAATATTCTGCATCATAATCTTCCCCGCCTTCACGTCCATTTAATGCTAACAGATACAAACTTCGCTGGGTTAAGAAAAATTGATGAGTTGCGTGCATTATTTCCTGTCCCCCGAAGTCCCAGATATTTAACCGAATTTCATTTTTTCCTGCTTGAACTTTCCAGTCGCTGATTTGAATACCTTCTGTCTTGCTCGTATCTTTGAAGACATTATAGACGAGCTGATTCACAATACATGTTTTCCCAACCTCTCCTCGCCCTACAAGAATAACTTTGGCTTCATTAAGCGGCCGTCTTCCCCAGCGGGTCCGAAAATAATAATCTAATATCCGGCTAGGCTCGACTGCTTTTTCAATTGCGGTCAAACTTTTTAATGGGTCCGGTCCTAACAATTCTGTCGGAATCCCAAGTTCAGGATTATGGTGCAATAATAATTTATTTAGAGTAGGAATTTGCTTGAGCGAATCAGGTAATAATGTTAGTTTATTATTCCTAAGATCAAGCCACGTCAGATTTTTAAGTTCTCCTATATTTGCCGGTAGTGAGATTAATTGATTATAATTAAGATAAAGATGTTTTAAATTTTTAAGCTTCCCTACTTCAGCCGGAAGTGAGGTTAATTGATTTTCATTAAGACGAATCTCAGTTAGATTTTTAAGTTCACCTATTTCTGCTGGCACTGAGGATAGCTGGTTGGTATTAAGTAAAAGCTTACTTAAGTTCAAGAGATTTCCAATTTCTGCAGGTAGTTTGGTAATTTGATTATTGGAAAGTTCGAGATATGACAGATTTTTCAATCGTCCTATTTCCTGTGGAACACATATTAGCCTGTTTTCTCTCAAATAAAGCCTATTTAGATTTATCAATTGAAATATCTCAACAGGAAAGGAGACAAGATTGCTTTCAAATAGATGAAGTACTTGCAGTTTGTGTAATTCTTGAATTGGTGAGAAAGAATCCAGATTGTTTCTATCGATTGCTAATTCTTTTAGATTCTTTAAACAAGACAGTTCTTCTGGAAGATTTGTTAATTGGTTTGGACCAATATATAAGAACTCTAAATTTATCAATTGCCCTATTTTATTAGAGAATACTTCAAGGTGATTTTCATAGATCCTAAGGTCAACCAAATTCACTAGCTCCCAAAATTCTATAGGGAGCGATATCAATTTATTAGTATTTACACGTAGTCTTTGTAGGTTTTTTAAAGCACCTATCTCTGCCGGGAGAGTGGTTAATTCATTTTTCGCAAGATTAAGCTCCTCCAAATTTGTAAGTTTTCCTATTTCTGCAGGAAGCGAGGTTAATTTATTATCGAAAAGATTAAGTTTTTCCAGATTTGTAAGTTTCCCAATTTCTGCAGGTAGTTCTTTAATATTACTGTCGGATAAGTTTAATTCTTTCGCTTCTTCGTTGGCTGCTTTTTCTATAACTGCTAATAATTCTTTCTCATCCATAAGTAATCCTCAATTTTTTAATTTTAATCTGTCATTTAAATTTTTGCACTTTGATATTTGATTTCCATATGACTGCCATCATCCTAATTTTTCGAAATGCAAAATTTTTCTGTTATGCGAATTTTCTTCCGCAACCTTTTTACAATCATCAAAGCAACACCCTCTAAAACCTTTTCCGATTATAATCTACGAGCTATTTGATTCAACCAAAAACAATAATAATTCATCCAATACCCCGATTAAATTCTAAATTTTTACGCTGCGTCGGAGCGAAGCGTCGGAGCCGTAGCGCAGCCCCTCGTAGAGGGGAGATCCCCGGTTCTTTTGGATTTTGTTGGAGCGCAGCGAAAACCCATAAGCGAAGCGGGGTTGGAGTGCAGCGGAACTTGAAAACAAAATCAGAGGGGATGCAATCAACTTTGCTGTTATTGCTTTGCTTTAAAGCGAAAAACCCCTTTAGGGTAAAATTCAAATCGATGTGCTGGCGTCAAGTTCACTTGTAAGAAAGCATACGATTTTGAATTTTGTCTCGATTTATCGAGACCGCCTTTAAAGCAAATTATCAACAGTGTTAATCCACGTCTAAAAAAAAATTATCTCTGTGGTGCTCTGTTTCTCTGTGGCTAAAATTATCTTCGTGTTCTCGGTGGTGAAAAAATCCGTGTCATCGGTGAAATCAGCGATAAAAAAATCTCAAGCGCGATCTGCGTTAAAAATCGTCAGATTGCGTCAATAGACGACTATTAAAGACCCTGAACCTCTATAGAAAACGCTTCATTTTGATATACTTTTCATACCATTTTTTTCAATTTTTCACCAAAATCGAAGCTATTTCATGCAAAATTCTTCATTTTCTTTAAATTCGATGCAATTGCTTGTTTTTCAAGCAGTTATGTTTTGTGATTCGTTCATAAGTCCTTTATTTACGTAGAAAATGGACGCAAAAACAAGTGGTATTTTTCTGAGACAAAAACCTTGTTTTCAGCTCAAAAACAAGGCGCAATACTTGCGCATAAATTAATCAAAAACCTGTTGGAGCGAAGCGCAGATCACGCGCAGCGGGACGCATTATTTAAAGGAAATCCTCTATTCATTCTGCGCCATATATAATAAACGAAAGTGGGAAATTTAAAATTGGAGATTCTTTGACATTGCTGGATATAAAACGTATAGTTAATGTAATCTTCAGGCCGCAGAGGAAAAACACCAGCCTTTACAGCTTTTTATGGTGGTGGTTTAATAACGGAGCAATAATGGCTAAAATACTAAAAACCTCGGCTGAGAACAGAAAATGCCAATTCCCCAATTGTGAAAACACTCTAAGTATATACAATCATGAGACTTATTGTCATATACATAGAGACAATCTTCCAATGGAAGGAAAATTGAGAAGTTTAATTAATCCTGCCAAAAGTCACTAAACAGAAAAAAGGCCCGCTTTAAGGGCGAGCCTTCAATTTCATCCAGGCTTTATTTGATTAAAGAGGATTTACGTTATTTGCACAAGGACCTTTTTTGCCCTGGCCAACTTCGTAACTTACTTTTTGGTTTTCATTAAGATTTGCATAACCGGTTGTTTTAACTTCTGAATGATGGACGAACAAATCATTGCCGCCGTCATCAGGTGTAATAAAACCATAGCCTTTTTCTGAATTGAACCATTTTACTGTACCTGTACTCACTTTGAACTCCTTGACCCATAATAAAGGCCATAAAACTACTATCTCTCGTTTATTTAAATGGAAGCATACTTTTGAGAGATGAAAAATATACACCATACTGACTTTAGTATATTAATTGAACTTGAAAAGTCAACAATATAATCCTTAATACTTCTTACCCTTCAAGAAAGTTCATTAATCTTTTCTGTTTACTCACTTAGCCACTCGCCGCCTGCATCAACGTTGTCTTTGGTAAATACGCGAGATTTCAGGGTTATTTCTTTGTCAATTGTATCGCCATTGAACAATTTCATAGCTGTTTCGATAGCTTCGCCGCCGCCTGTGGGGTATTCGAAACTTGCGGACATCAAGCCCTGTTTGACATAAGCCTGGCCTTCCTGCGGCAGACCATCAATACCTACGAAGATTATGTCCTTTTCGCGGCCTGCTGCCTGTGCCGCCAAATAAGCGCCGTGAGCGCCGGGGTCATTATGAGCATATACCAAATCTATCTGTGGAAATCTCGCAAGCGCCGATTCCATTTCCTTGCGCGCATTTGGCTCAAGCCATTTCATATCGGCCTCGAAGATTATTTCTATGCCGCTGTCCTTTATGCCGTCTCTAAAGCCGCTATGCCTGTCCTGACCCGGTGTTGTAGTCATCAAACCTTTTAATTCAACCACTTTACCTTTGCCGCCAAGTTTTTCAACTATCCATTTACCGGCCGATTTGCCGATTTTTTTGTTATCTGCGCCGATAAAACAAGTGTATTTGTCGCCGAGCACCCTTCTATCGAGAACAATCACTGTAATGCCTTTTTCAAAAGCCACGGCAACAACAGGCGTAAGAGGCGCTGCTTCTTTCGGAGATATAATTATTAAATCCACACCTGCGCTTATGAATTCTTCGACCTGAGCCTGCTGCTTGAGAGTGTCATTTTGTGCATCTTTGAAAACAACCTGTAATTCGGGATGTTTTTCGGCAGCTAATCTTACATCGGCATTCATCTGGACTCGCCATGGTTCGCCAAGATTACACTGGCTCATTCCGATTACCCATTTGGATTTTGCAGCAGGTGTTTGCGGTTCATTAACTGACTGCGTTTCTTTTTTTGCACAGCCTGTGAATACTAACGCAGTAACAATCAAAACCAATAATAACAATTTTTTCATTTTAAAATCCTTTCACTGGAATTTATTTTTTACTTCTTTGCAGCAGTACAGCAGCTATGATAATTGCTCCTGTAAGCATTAATCTTTTATCTTCGCCAACAGCGTTGATACTGAGAATTTTTTCAAGATAACCAATCGTGAGAACACCGATAAGAGTAAGCCAGATACTTCCACGGCCCCCTTGCAGGCTTGTTCCGCCGATTACAACCATTGCAATCGCAGACAGTTCATAAGCTACTCCTGCTTCGGGGTCGCCCTGCAATTCCTGCGCTGCCTGACATATTCCAGCCACACCACAGAACAGGCCGCTTAAACCATAAGCGAGAATTTTAGCCTTCGATACAGGAACACCCGACAATCTTGAGGCTTCTTCGTTGCCGCCGATTGCATAAATATATCTTCCATAACGCAGCTT
>MHXZ01000070.1 GCA_001825665.1 Planctomycetes bacterium GWF2_41_51
TGCCGTTCATTTCTTACCAGCAGCTCATCCTGCAATGCCAGTTCGAGGAACTCGGCATGGGTAAGATGGTTGCCTGCCGCTTCCTGTAATCGCACCTCCAGCGACTGCGCAAGTCCCGAAAGCCGCAGATTCTTCATTGCTGTTTGTAATGATTGATTCATACTGTTACATCCTTTCCTTTCTAAAAATTTGTTTTTGTTAATGCATCGCCGCTTTTACAATAGCGCCATAATCTGACATATTCCGAATGATCGGATGTTCATCAATAAATGCGAATTCTTCCTGTTTTGAACCGCCATGTTTAATCAATGTACGCAAGGTTCTGAGCCTGAACACCCCATGAGTTAATGCTGTCCCGCAGGCACTATCGACAGCATCCGCCGGGTACTTATGTGTCAGGTTCATCAAGCCGGCCAAGACGCGTATGCCCTGTATTCCCCGAACAATCAGCATCTCTTTTGCCCACGCCTCGGCGGAGGGACCGATGAATTCAATACGTTTGAGCAGCCACTGGGCGCCTCGTTCCACCGAAGATATTTTCTTTGCATGAATATGCTCGGATGCTGTCTGGAATTTGCCGACACTGACCTGAACATGTACAATAAGCTGCTCCATCCGGCTGTTGTAAATCCTAACCAGATGCCCATCCCATCGCGCCCATACCTTTCTGCCGACATATTCCGGCGGAACGGAATAATACGCCTGCTTTACTTCTATATGGCCGTCACGATGAACGCTTCGTTTTGCTTCTTCAAATGATGGGAATCTGCCGGCAGGCAATGGAAGCAATGCTTGTTTTTCAACCTCGTTAAATACCCTCTCAACCTGCTGGCGAATCGTGCCGTGAATACGCTTGTCGGCAACATTGGTCTCCCAGTTCAAAAGATAGGCGTTTTGCTCCGCAAGAGAACCAAAGCGTTTTCCTTTGAGGGCATTACTTTTAACATAGCCGATTCCATTTTCAATTTTTCCTTTATGTCGAGGGGTATAAGGCTTTGTAGGAAGAATAACGGTTCCGTAATGCCGACAGAAAGATTCGATCTTTGGATTCAGCTCAGGGTCATACCAGTCAGCAGTAGTTACAGCGGCCTTAAAATTATCAATCACGAGGGTCTTTACCACGCCGCCAAAATGTATGAAGGCATTTTCCAAACATGAGAGAAAATTGTCGGCAGTCTGCCGAAAGACCGTCTCGCTGTACCCCTTGCGAGAATGACTCAGAACAATTCGCAGCACATGACTGTTACGACGTTTTCCATCAGTACCAATCACCGGCGCAGCCGTGCCGAAATCAATCTGTGCCTCATCGCCGGGGTCGCATTCCATACGCCGAAACGGCAAAAGAGTTTCACTGCCGCCAAGACGCTTCACAAATCGCCGGACGCTGTAGTAACTGTCGGTATAGCCGTGTTCCGTCACCAAATCCTGGTATATCCGCTGGGCGGTCAGGCCAAGACTAATCTTGTTCTCTATGATCGAACGGTAGGGTTGACATCGGCTTGTTATACCTGGTGGCCGATTGGGAGGCGGGTCAGTTCCTGCTTTGGAGCCGATGGGCGCATTACTGGCTGGTTTTGAAATTGCATCCGAGCCGATGGGCGCATTGGTGGCTGGTTTTGGATTCAATTGTTCCAGCTCGAAGTATCGTGTAACCGTTTCACGGTCAATCCCCAACTCGCGGGCGATACGACGCTTCGGCCAACCGAGCTTCTTTAATGTTGTTATTCCGTTTACCATAGCCACTTTGATATGATTTGCCATTCCCCACTCCTTAAATCCGAAAAGTATCGGACATAAGAAGCCTTCATAGCAAATCAAATTCTTCTAAAGTGGCTGGTTTTGATGCGCCCTCAGGTGGCTGGTTTTAAGCGCCCTATGACATTTCAACCAACTGAGTATAATCTGAAAGTCTTGAAATCCTGCTGTTGATGAAGCTTATTTTGTTTAATTGAGCCATTTTGCATATCCCCCCTGCCTTTTTTTACGAAACAAGGCCTTCGCCCCAAGACCTTGGTGGCGAAGCCTTGTTAAAATTTAGAGGCACCTGTTTTTATATTTTGTGGTTGCACTGAAAAGTTGGCGAAATTGCTGGATTTGCTCCGGATGGGCCAGATTGATGTGTCATTTGTTTTTTGCTGCCTATTTCTTCTATATATCTCAACCAATAATTTTGGAAGGGTAAATTACTTTACATTTAAAAGGCATGCCCATAAGATAAATTTAGCATCTGTTATCGACGGAAAAATAACTACTTCCATTATTTTTCGCCCTCTCGACAACCAGTGGTTTGGCGATAACCAAATCAAGAGGTATTGCAGAATTCTCATTTATCACAGCCATTTCTGTATTATCACCATGAATAGTGCACCAACCGTGTGCACAAAGAAAACATCAGATGTTGCTACATAAAGCAAGTCATGGATACGAGTCTTGTATCGCCCATTGGATATCGTTTCGCGTACTCTCGCAAGCCTTTGCAAAATTTAGGCTTAAATCCAGCTTTGAAAAATTCAATTGCGATACCTTGCGAACCCCCGCGGCGCTATGCTGCAGCGCCTGGTGCAGCGCATCTTTTTCGGCGCTGCAGAGTTTGGACAAAATTGGTCGGCTATTATTCTGCATTTTTAACTTTGATTTTATCTTTTTTCAGTGTTTCAAAATACTTTATCCCAGCAGCAGCGGCTTTAGTCATATTAATAGGCACTATGCCTTGCTCAAGAGCCAATCGCATTGTTCCGAATATCCGATCATTTACTCCAAGTTTTCGCTCCGGGTCTCTGGCAGCTCTCTCTATCGTGTCATCCAGATATGGATTTGTCATTCGCTCCAATAAATCTTCCGCATAATCTCGATACCCATCTTCCGTAAATAACGCATAATTCAATTGTGCATATTTCTTTATTAATGCTGCGCCGGATTCTTTTATAAACGCGTTTCTGGCTATCTGCATTATCTCATTATCATTTTTTAATTCTGCCATCTTCTTATAACCTTTATAAGCTCCCAGGTACGCTAAAAGGGCGTGGATCGCATTATGACCAAAGAGTTTGGCTTCTTCAAACGGCAGTAAATCTTCTTTTTCAATGAAAACTTCGATGCCTGGTTCAAAATCTAAAATATTGCATTTTGTCACAAATATTTTATTAAAGTCTTCAACTAAAAACGCCCTGTCAATACCAGGTGCTATCGGCTTTAAATCTTTTTGCCGGATTTCATCCTTATCCGTTACCACCTGGCTCATTTTACCTATTACAGTATTTAGAACTTGAACGTTAGGTGGAAAGTTTTTTTTAATTTTATTTTTTACAGCTTCTAATAACATTTCCGCTGCGTGATTGTTATTTTCAGCAGTGTAGATAACTGCAGGACAGTTTTTGCTTTCGAGAGCCGATGCAATCAACTGTGCAACGCTGTTTTCTCCCGCATTATAGAAATTTACAGATGGGAGAGACGTTACAATCTCAGTTGAAGAAGATAAAGCGTCTAAAAGTTCTAATCTCGCGTTACTGTCAGCGGGATTGTAAATTTCTACGCCCTTTATTTCGATGTAGGTTATTCCGCCAGAGCCGGCGATATTTACATAATACTTTCCGTTATTTGTTCGAATCGCATCGACTAATTTCTGGTCAACTTCAGAAATTATGATTCGAGAGAAATTGCCGCTCTTGTATGCTTCATGAACAAATAATCCAGCCTGTATAGGTCCGAAACCGAATCCTGTAAAGATATGATTTTTCATAATTACCCAATAGATGTAAATTCTCTGATTTGTTTTTGATCTGTGAGGACTGAAATCTTCAACTCATATGTTTTGCTTTCACCAGGTTCAAGAAAAATAAGCTGCTTTTGCTCTCTTGCCTTTTTCTGACCTATCGGCGGATTAGTCCCGGGTTCAAGTGCAGTTACATATTCTCCCCGGCCCCAGTGCTGCCAATTAGTCAGCCATGGCAACTGTTTTTTATTGTACTGCATCGTAACAGCAAGATTCAGCCTGCTATTGTAAAAACCTATCCGGCACATGCCTTTTTCGTCAGCATCTACATCTATAAATCCGCAAGCCTCGCCGCCACCGCTGTGAGTGTCGAGGGGTTTTTGGCAGATCTTATAATTTCCTTTCCCATTAAAAACCTCATTATCTGCTTTTGAACCGCGAGATTTGCATAAACCTTTATATATAATCTGAGTATCCTCATCAACAAGCGGCCAGCCAAAATTGCAGTGATAAAGCAGCATGTGCGGAACTGAAGTATTGCCGCGATTAATAACTTTATCACATATTCGTATCTGCGGACTGCCGAGTGTGCCTGATACCGTTCGCCTGAGTTTAAGATTTGGACCAAAGACTTTAGATTCTTCTATAACTGCTGTAATACTCATGTCCAGATTTCCCGTGGCCAAATCCGGTTGAATGACAGATTCTATCGTTGCCGGGGTATTGCTGATTCTGCCATGCACACCGCGCGAACCATACTCATCGGTTTCGGGACCTCCGATATGACTTAAACCGCAGGTAGTCAGTAATCCACCCCCAAAACTGTAAAGCCATTCAAGTCCGTGGTCAGAATCCGGCCTTGGTGAAGCAGCACCTGTATGACTGAGCCATGCAAGGCTGTGCTGGTTATAAAAAGCATCAGCAATATCCATCGCTCTGTCTATGACTAACTTATATCTAAGGCCGCTGCCGGTATTTATCCATGCTATGCGAGCTCCTTTACCAGGGCCATTATCCAGAACCGATGTTTCAATTCCGCCTATTTGCAAGTGGTTAGATATTTTTTCTGACCATGGATATTGTCTTTTAAAATCTTCCATTACTCATTTTTCCCTTATAGCCTCAAGCATTTCTTTAAAAGGTTTTATATTGCTGTACCTGTCATTCAGAATCGCTTTGATATAATTTGAAGCAAATAAATTACCCATTTGGATTGATTCTTCAATATTTACTTTATCATTTCTGAATTCTTCTATATTTTTGGCAATATATGTAACAACCCCGGCCCGGAATGAATCACCGGCACCAACCAAATCCTTAACATCGCCGCCCATAAAACGTGATGTTACTTTTTCAGGGCCTGTGATCTTTCCGTAAGCATCTTTATATATAACAAACGCTCCATCTTTCACCGTAACACCAAATACTCTGGCATTATTATTGGCATTCCAGAATTTTTTCGAAACAAACTTCAGAAAATTTAGAATATAATCTTCCTGTGAAATATTTTCATATCTGCCCTTTTCGCCAAGCGTATTTTCAATCATTCTTGCTTCATCGTAAGATGTAAAAAAGATGTCGAGCTCGGGCAATAACGGCTCTAAAAGTTTATATTCAGGAATAGATGTTTTGGATTTTATCAACTGCAGAGGATTTCCTGTAAGTGTATGACTATCAATGATAGTAACTATTTCCTTTGTTCTGCACCATTTGATGAAATCTGCAAGGTCTTTACCACCATTTGCATCACCTTTGTCTGAAAGGCCGGAGTACATATAAAAAACTATTTTAGGATTTAATTTTTCTACCGATTTTTTAAAATATTCAAAATCAAAATCATTATTTGCATTTGGAAAATATGCTATTCCGCCGCGTTCATGATTTACTTTTTCATAAATAAACGTCGTACCTGTCGGCAATTTCGGATGAATAAACGTATGCGACATATCAACGTTATATTTTGTCATCGTATCGTAGAAGTATCTGCCCTGAGCATCGAGACCATTGAATTCGCCTTTGCCGAGATTTACCCCGACGGCGGTCTTTAAACCTGCTTTGGCAATCAAGGGTGCGGTATTGCCCGGCCCGCCGGCTGTAACCATGCCATTATCAATCCATTGCTTATACTGCTTTTGAGTGTAAGCAGGCATATCGTCTGTTTTACACCTGGCAAGCCCGCCGGGACCGGCAAGCTTTTCGGTAAACTTAAATTTTCTGCTCCTGAAATCAGAAACGGCAGTATTTAGAATAAGTATATCCACAGTCAGATATTCCCTTATCCTTTAAAAAGTCCTGCAAGCAATGGTTTTCTCATTATCATTTGACCTCTTTTAAACCAATCTGTTGTCATATCAGCACTTCCTTTGGCAGGCATAAGTTCTTTAGCATATTCTTGGATTACCGGTGGTTTGGCGATTACCAAATCCAATGGAACTGCTGAATTTTCATTAATAACAGCTAATCCTTCGTTGTCGGGATGAATATTGGTCCAGCCATGAGCACATGGACCAAAATCTTTGGTAGCTATATATAATTTCTCGCCCTTATTGAGAACCACCGGCATCAAACCTTCAAATTCATCTTTGATAGCTTCTGGTATCCGAAACATCTCAACCATTTTTGCTCCCCTATTCCTTGCTGCCTTAAGATATGAACGAGACTTATTGACCGGATGTTCAAAGGCTTTGGGAGATATAAACGTGCAAACCTTACTTTTCATATGGTCGGTCATCATCGTAAAATCCTCGAACTTAGCGGGGATCATATCGATATAACCCTTTTCATTCCATAAACTTTCAAATGTTCGTACAGGGTCTTCAATCATAACGTAAGTCCAATTCTTATCCCAGGTATCATTTGGAGGGCTGAAACCGGCAAGTACAGCTTTGGCATCAATTGTGCCGGCTGGGACATCTTTCTGGCCGGCATAGGTCTGCGAATCAAAGACAAATACATTATTATGACCATGCTGAGGAAGCAAAGGCGTTACAAGGCCCTTATTGCACACCGCATCATTGATGCCGACATAAATGGCCAACACTGTTTCCGGAACTTCTGGTATCAGATGAGCAAGCTCCAAACTGTTAATATCCTCATCAGATGCAAAATAATTACCGCACTCTTTTAAATGACCGTAAGATTTTGTTAGAAATTCTCGGTACTCATGCTCTGTACAGGATGCGCTATCAAAAATAGTAATTTGTCGTTTAATTTCAGATGTGTTCATTATCAAAAATCCTTAAAATATTACAATTTCAAACCGGTTTTTCCATAAGGTCTGTAAACTTGTGTGATTTACGGTTGATTTTTAGTGTCTTTATTTCAAATGCTCCTAATGTTAAATTTATCTTTTTATTTAAAGCAGGCAATATCAAAGTTGTCTTACGTTGATGCCCTGTCGGTTCAAAAAGCCTTATAATAATACTATTATCATTTTCCGCAAGTTTCATGGCCGTTATCTGCACTGCATTGTCACTTAGAATTGCAAAAGGCTTGTTTTTTTTACCTTTTCCGGAAGGAAAAAATGAAAGAGCATACGGTTTCTCATTTTTGCTCAGAGCTTCACGGTCTATAGCATTACGTCTTTCTCTTATTTTGCCGCCATTTAACCAGAAGTGAAAAAGATGTTCACCCTGGTCCATACGTGGAATAAAACGGCTTTCTTCAAAAATATTTTCTTTGCCTACAGCAGAATCAGCCGAATGTGCCGGTGACCGCAGCAGTGTCAATCTCAGATCTGACCCGGAAACATTGGAAGCATATGTACCGTCATTTATACACGTAAAAGCCATGCCCTTTTTAATAGAAGTTGCTGCTACCCATTTCTGAGCAACAGCTTCCGTCCCATCAATTGGAAGATTGTCAACACCGTAGGCAACCTGACCAAGATAACTGTTTATTTCAAAGCACATAGGTACGGAAAGTTTAAGCATTTGATCTTTCTGATTCCAAAGAACACGCACTTCTACTTCAATTTCTGTCCCTTCTTCAGGCAGTTTATATCTCATAATAATAAATGACTGGTCGTAACATAGTATTGATTCAATAATAGTCCTGACATCACCTTTTTCGATAACTCTAACAGGATTTAATTCAGCTGAACTGTATCCCAATATTTTTGCTGTTATAGTTTTTGAAGCCAGCTTGAATTGACCTGCAATTTTGGTAAAACTGGTAACAGTCATACCCCAAGGATCAGCATTATCCTTTATAATAAGAGGTTTAAAACCGTCTCTTGCAATAAAATCTCTGCCTTTAATACGGTATTTATCAATTAAGCCGGTTCTTGTGCTGACTTCTACATGAATATCTCTATTGCGAAATACAAATTTACCATTCTTAGAATGCATTTTAGATACCGGCCTTTTGCTCAACCGGGTTACCAAGCAATCAAAACGATTTATCTGAAAAGGCTCCAATTCAGCAGTAAACGCGATCCTTTTACGCCAATTGACTTTTAGATTGCTGATTTCTTTCTCCACTTGTGTTGGAAGCATGCAATTTGACTGATAGACTTTACTGTCATAAAATTTGTTGCTGCTATCAAAATCAGGAAGGTTAAACTCACATTCAACTATAGTCTTTATCTTGAAAGGATGTGGATTATAAACAAGGATTGGAATAAAACCTTTTCTGGCTTTGCGATGACTTTTCGAAAGTGCGAAAAATGCTTCAGTTTTAATCTCTCCAAGAATATCCAGACCATGACCCATTTTATTCATTGCATCCATTTCAGCAGGCGCAACACATGAACCGGGTAAAATATCGTGGAATTCTATAAATGCTAAATCCTTGACAACTTTACGCAGACGATCCCTTGGATAATCCATCAATCCGGCAACCGATGCAGCCAAAGTCATTTTTTCAACCATATAGAGTTCGTTTTCCAATAAGCGGTGTAACTGTTTAATCCTTATCATGGATGTGTAACAACCAGGCGCCCAGGGATTAAGACTTTGGGCCACTTTCGGAAAATTACGGGAAGAATCTTTCAACTCTTTGAAATACTTTTGTGGAGTAGAGTGCAGTATCTTTACAGCGTTAGTTCGGTCAATAAATTTATTGATATCCCTGATGTCTTTTCTGGAGGGACCACCACCATGATTTCCGACTCCCCACAAGACTATTCCGATTATTCCATCAATACGTTCGCCTAAATAAGTTCTAATCTTATTTTCTGCCTTACCAAGTGACGATGTGTATGGGAATTTAAATCGGCAGGCCAGTATTTCTGAACCATCAAAACCCTGCCAAATAAAATTCTCCGAAGGAAGCTTTAGATATTCCGGCGTGGGGCGACCGAACAAGTAAGAATCATAGCCACTTTTCGCCAGTATCTGTATTAACCCCCGGCTGTGACCAAATGGGTCAAAATTTATAGCAGTATTTACATTAACGCCAAAGTATTTTTTGAAATAGTTCTTGCCTAAAAGTATTTGCCGTACAAATGATTCACCACTAAGCATATTGCAATCTGGCTGTAAATACCATCCGCCCATAATATTCCATTGACCGGTTTTGACTAACTTCTGGATACGCTTGAATAAAAACGGTTCATATAGTCGTACCCATTCGTAAAGTACGGCCTCGTTATGATTAAAGATAAATGTTTCATTATTTTCACAAAGCTCTGCAGCAATTCGAAACGTGGAAAGAGCTTCCGCTGCACCTTCAGGCCACTGCCAAAGCCAAACGGGGTCCAAGTGTGCATTACAAATTAAATGGATTCTTCTTTTAACCATTACAGCAGTATTTTATCCAACAAGTTTTATTAATAATAAGGAACAACTATTAATCTTCAATTTTTAGTTAATTTTATCTTAATTTACAAGAGTAATTCTTAAAAGTTATGAGGCTTTGGAATAATTTTTAACTCAAGACAGAATCGTTCGGACTTATCCAAAGTTTATGGCTTTCAGAAAATTTCCAACTACTGTCATTAAGACGGACATCAATCATTGGCATACATGATTTTATCATATCCGTTGTCGTTTTCCAATCCTTGATTCCGCTGACAGCATCCAGTACACAGACATTCTGGTAGCCAAGACAGGTCGCATATTTCAATGATTCCTCTATCGTTAGACCTTTGAGATAACCTGTTAAGAGACCTGCTATCGAGGAATCACCTGAGCCAGTGGCTGAGCCGAACTTTTCAACTTTAAAGGCTGGTGCCCATAATTCTCTATCCGCCCAGTTATCAAGGTCGCCAGGTTTAGCTGCCCCTAAACCGTCAAAAATATCTTTGGAAGAAGTCTTTATATAAAAGCCTCTGTGCCCACTCTTCAGAGTAGTCATCTTTGCGCCCATTGACAGGATTTCGTCAGCAATCATCGAATACTGCTGAAGAGTTATAAAGTCAATTAAATCTGCATTATTATGCTCTGCTTTCATCTTAATAAAATCCTGCGGATAGAGCATGTAAAAAGTTTCTTCGATTGAAGGAACGTGAATATCGATATAAGGCAAAATATTTTCAAGTATCTTTCGCCATGGTGCTTTGCCGGAAGGTGAGGCAGGGTCGGGAAGGGTCATATCGCAGGATGTTGTCGCGCCGGTCTCCTTGGCGATTTTGAATATCTCGGCAAGCTCTTTGCCCTCATTGATAAACATCCTGTCCATTAATGGAGGATAACCCAAATGGAAATGCCTGCACTGGCTTATTAGTTTAGGGTCGAGGTTTTCTGGGCCGAAATAATTGTTCGTGCCGGGATTATGCAGAAATATACGGTCGATGCCAGGAGGGGCCACAACAACCGTGTAGGAACTGGCCTTGTTATTTAAGGAGTGGATGCCATCAGAATTGCCGCTGGCTTTGAGGAGATTTATAGTTAATTGACCTAAGACATCATCGCCGACACAGGCACAAAAACAAACTTTATTGCCGAGCGTCTTCATATTGATGCCCGTATTGGAGACCGGCCCGCCGGTGCTTATTTTAGCGTTTTCTACATTGACTAATTTACCAGGACACATAATTTCTTCAATTTGCCTTGCCCCGGTATCCGGGAACAGCGGGATTATATCCAGGCATAAATGTCCTGCTACCATTACATCATACTGTCGATTCATAAAAACCTTCCTTTTAAATGAGAATTTCAAAATACTTTTATATTAATAGTGTGCTAATTCACGAGATAATTCCAAATATAGTTTGATTGCCTCCGGCGGTATATTCCATGGAATATGATTGCCGATACACATCATGTAACCAGCACTCATTCGTGCCGTTTCGACCATAGATTCGACCATTTGACGAATTTGCGCAGGCTCATTTTCTGTCAGTATTCGGTTGTCGCCTTCCCCGGCAAGACAAATATTGGTATGCCTGCGGGCAATTGCTTTAAAGTCTGTATATGGTTCGGTCATAATCATCCGTGCGCCGCACGCTATAATATCATCCGCATAACGATCAAGGCATCCGTCTGAAACGAAAATGACTTTCTTGCCGGCAGTTTTAAGCATTGACCAGAATTCTTCGTAATACGGAAAAATGTATTTGTGCATCCACGACGGCGAACATACCGGGCCGCGAGTATTTACAATGTCATCGTGGCAACTGATGAAATTTACCGGCAGCCTGGCCATCGCTCGAAAGACACGGCGATTCAACTCGGCAAATTCCTCCATTATGCGGCCAAAGCGATTATCAAGGCAACATTCTAAAAACAACTCCCACCCAAACGTCAGCAGTGGCCACATGAACATTGTATTATAAAATCCGGCAACGCTAAATGAACCCTGTGGCGCAGTATCACCCCACTCTTTCGGATACTCGGCTCTAAATCGCTGATATAAAATCTCTTCGCTAGAAAAATCGTAATTCATAATCACGCCGGGCATGTCCGTAAAATCGGCCTTATCCAAAGGACTGAATGCAAAAACATCATCGGCACTTTTGAAATGTGCCTCACCGTGCTCCCAACTCCAGCTCTGGCCATCGCCCCATCGAACTGTATGCGAATCCTGATTACCGTCTTTCACCTCACCGGGCCTGGCAATAGGGTCATCAGTTTGTGGAACCGGTAAATCAAGTTCGGGATATAACCCTTTAAGCTTGATCCTGCATTGCCGAGGATGCTCAAAATAGTCTATTCCAGCAAGGTAGCTCTCCGCATCGGGACAGGACCAGTGTTCAAAATGGGGCATCTTCTCAGGATATCTACCCATAACTGCAAGGTAACGATTATCAGGTTCCGACATTCTTTAACCTTTCCACGCATAGTTTGATATACCAATCGTGAACATATACTAATATTTCAGTCATAGATTTTCTTCCTGCTTTTTCTTCCTTAACTGGTCTTGAATTTCAAGGATTTTGGCTTTATTAAGTGGATAAATAAACGACAGCACCAGTGCGACCCCAAGAAATATCACAGGAACAAAAGCTGTCATAAATCTCAGCCTGAAAATCGTCAGGTCGGATTGAGTCGGCAAACTGGCATTATAACATGTCCAACTCACCACATAACCACTGGCAATCATAATCAAGGATACCCCGGCCTTCATCAGAAAGCTGAATATCGCACCAAACATCCCCTCCCGTCTTCTGCCCGTGGACAGTTCATCAAGGTCACAAATATCAGCAACCAAAGCAGGCAGTATGACCCAGCCACAAGTCATGCCCGGGCTCACCGTCAGGCCAAAGAACAGCTGAAGATAAGCATTTCGGGGCGTATAATAGAGCCAACTGCTAACCATACCCACAATTACCAAAAACATCCCTGCCTGTAAAACCCGTCTTTTGCCGAATATGCGAGAAAATAAATTCACAATAGGCACAGAAAGAAAACCCGCTATACAAGATGTGTATAAACCATACATCATAAATTTCGAAGTTACGCTCTCATTGCCTGGAAGAACATAAGCCATATTAATGTAATATTGAAGCGGTACCGCAACGTACAACCCGGTAATTGCAAAAAGTATGATTCCGCACACAATCATGAAAGGCTTGTTTTTCAAGGTATATTTTATCGCGTCTAAAAATGAAATCTTCTGCTGCTGGTGGACTCGTTCTTTGCAAAATATAGACGGTAAAATACCAAAACAAATCATTGCAATGCCAAATATGATGCCTACAACACGTACTCCCTCGATCTTATTGTCGCCGAACCAAAAACACATTCTAAAGGCCAAAGGCAAAAAAAGCCCGCCGCCAAAATTCATAAAAAATGTTTTGAAAGACATAACACTCGTACGGCCATCGTAGTCCGATGTCAATTCGAATCCCAAGCCGTTATAGGCCACAAAGAATACGGTGTAACTTGTGAAATATAAGATTGATATCAAAGTAAAATAACAAAAAATCATTGTTTTGCTTAAGCCAGCCGGCGGCATCCATAGAAGCATACAAAGCAACCCGGTAATAATGGCCCCGATAAAAATAAACGGACGGCGTCGCCCCCATCTTGTTCGTGCATTATCGGATATATTTCCCATGAGTGGGTCGCTGATTGCATCCCAGAATCGCGGTAAACCAACTGCCAAGCCAATTAAACGAGCGTCAATCCCAAGCCCGGCCTGATAAATCGGATATGCCAAACTAAATATAATATTTGACATAAGCACTTCGCCGCCGCCACCCATTCCATAAGCAACTTTTTCTAAAAAAGACAATTTCTTTGTTGCCTTTACTGGTTTTGAGATGCACGTTTTTTCCACAAATTGGCTTTCTTCATTTAAATGGTTACTTCCCATTTCACATCCGCACATAAAATCGTTGTATATTCGTCAACGCGAATTGACGGCGTTTTGGCTTATCTGGATAAAAGATTACAACGAACGTGGTAATTCCTCACAACAAGAGCGGTATTCGTCCAACATAATCCGGTAGCTTTCCGGCGGCATTCCGGCAAATATACAATTGGACGTTGAAAAGATATACTTCTTTCCAACACCGCCGTGTTTCATACAGTATCGAACCGCTCCTCTTATTTCTTCTTCATTCGTATCCTGCAATAAATTACAGGCGACATTGCCCATTAGCAGCCATTTAGGGAATTGCCCTCTGACCATCTTAATGTCCATGTGAGCCTGCGGATCCACAGACTGGTATCCGTCAATTCCTGTCGAGTAGAGTTGCTCCAACAAAAGCCGTAAGTCACCATCCGAATGAAGAATGACCGGTGTTTTTAAGTCATGAATCACACTCACAATTTCCGTCATATACGGTGTTATAAACTCCCGGAAATGCGAGGGTGAAATAAACGGACCACTGTTATAACCAAAATCTGTATTTTGTATGATAAAATCCACTCCTGCATCCACCTGTCGCTTTGATAGTTCTTTGGCCGCTTGGCATTTGGCTTTTGCTTTGGCATGCATTTCAGCAGGACGTTCAAAAAGCATTACTGTAAAATCCATAATTTCACTGCCTACAGGCATCCAGAATACCCCGTCGCTACTAAAAGAGAATACCAAGGCTCTATCTCCTATCGCCTCTTTTAGACAAGTGATTGAAAGAATTGAATCAATACCTTCTTCGTAACATAACGCCGGAACAGCCGACCATCCAAGTTCGTCAACCAGATGGGAACATAATTCAATATGAAATTGCTGCATTGCCTTCTGTCGATCTGCGGAGCTGGCATATAAACCTTTCTTTACCGTCTGCCAGTCCATACCGAACACTTCCTTTTCAAGCTGAAAAACAAGTTCAAAATGAGGAGGGATATCGGGGATTTGTCCCTCTAATAATATCTGCAATCGCTGTTTATTATTCAACGCCAATTTCCTTATTCATATTTATCCCATTTATGTCTCATACAGTTCACACAAAGTAAAAAAGTTTATACCGGCGAATATAGAAAATCAGTAGGTGCATTTTCTTGCTTCATCGGCGAAAGCCATGAGCAGTTCAGGTTCTGCATCAAAAAAATGATCCGAGGGGCTTAAAATAAATGCCCCATTCTGACCAGCTGCCTCAAAGCATCTCCTAACTTCTGCTCGGGTTTGCTCCTGGCCGCAATCTTTGAAAAAATGAAACTGATCAAATCCACCAATCATACAAATGTCGGAGGGAACACGTTTTCTGGCATTAGCCAAATCAACATCACCACCCATTCCCGGCGGGGTAAAGGTTTCCATGGCATCCGGTTTCATGGCTGCGATATTTTCCAGTATCGGCATCATCCCTCCACAGGTATGATAGACAATTCGCTGGCTAATACCATGAGCCAATCGAATCAATTCCATGTCATAAGGAGCAACGTATTCATCAAAAATCGCTGGAGATATCACAGTGGAAGAGGCATCGCCACCACCTAATTCTAAAATGTCATATTTTGCACCTTTGAGAGAGGCGATATATTCTTTTTTGCGTTTCTGCAGTATTTTCAAAAACGTGTGCACCCATTGAGGGTCATCGAAGGTCGCCATAATCAGCTTTTCTATTCCAAACAGGCAGGCCGCGTCCTGCCACGTCCCCGGCTGGCCGAACAGGTCAAAACTGCATATACTGCCGCGAATCAGCTTATCGGCATTGTTATCTGCGATGCTGTTGACCGACTCCACATCGCAAACAGGAGATGGAACATATTGGCCAATCAGATCAATATCTTTCTTATCTTTCACAAGGCGTTCCGTCACCCAGCAGGTATATTCATTGTACTGGATAACCGTGGCGAGATTACCTGCCGGCGTAACAATGGTATAGCGAATAGTTCGATAATCATGGCCGGGGATTTCCTGTTCTTCGATCCGCCAGTTGTCGGACGGTTCATTTTTGACCGGCCCCGCCCAGATAATCGCATCAAGCCCGAAATGGTCGAAGAATTCGATATCCGAGGCCCCATTCATATACTCATTAAGAAAATACGACATCAGATGATGCGTCGTTACGGGCAACCTGTCCGGCACACCGCCGTCAATCGCGGTCAGCATACGCTCTCTGGAAGTTAAAGAAGCCAGAGCCATAATTTATTAGTCCTGTTTTTTCGGTTTTATTTCAATCGTTACAATTTTTTGAGGCCCTGCGTTTACAGGAACTTCATATTCCGTTGTCAACTCAATTTCTTTCATTCGCTCTTCATCGAGGTTGGTTTCCCATGCGTTAGACGGCGGCACCGCAAATTTAAGAGCACCTTGCTGGTTTTCTTTGGTTGGATTATAAATACGAATAATATATGTATCATGGTCTTCTGTTTTCTTAATAGCAGAAAAACGCAATGCGCTGTTGGTAATCTCAAACAGAGACATCTGATTGTCTGAGAGTACGCCGTTATGTTGGCGGGTCTGGATGATTCGCGTTGGAACATTGAATAATTCTGCACATAATGGTATATTTGCATCCTGCCAATTGCCGGGGTGAGGATAAATTGCATATCGCGCGGTATGCCGTCCTAAAGACTGCCCGCCCTTTTGTGAAGGAAAGACCGAACCAACACGGGTTTCCGTACATATCCAATTCTGCACGGAACGTACGAGAGAAAATGCCACAGTACGTTCCGGCGTATCAAGCACTTCATATTCCGTAAAACCGTCATTAAGGAAAGCAATGCCATCTTCACCGTCACTAACGTCAACAAAATTATTCTGCGGCAGCGTAGCCATATCCGGCCATACACTATCTTCCGCCGGCCCCTGCGAACGAATGGGGCGGCTATCAACCGCAAAATGTCCTCCCACATCAGCCGCAACAGCAGTGTCGAGTCCTGTTGGAAGTATAACACGAAGACAATGGTCTTCATGACGGTTTTCAAACTGAATATCAACATGGGCGTATCGCTGGCCGGACTTTAATGTAACCGCTGCCTGTATTGTCATTTCGGTTAATTCACCGCTTCGACACTGTTGTTCCCTGATGCCTGAACGTGGTAATAACATTGTTATTTCACTTACCAGGGTGGACTGGAGCGGGCCTGAATTTTCACTCCAGATGCGAGCAGAACAGCCCAGTGAAGTGTGCACCTGGTCGTACATCGGCCGCTTATTGATCCAATAATCCCCTATTTCGCCTCGGTCTTCATAATAGTTAAGATTGCAATATGTCTTTTCGTGCTGCTTGTCAGTCAGGTCAAATGTGCCATTACAGTTCATTTTAATTCTGATAAATTCGTTTTCAATTGTATCCGGAGATTTAAGCAATGTGCTTGTGCGTGCCTGTGAATTACTCCACTCTCCAGATTTTGTGCGACCATCTTTGTTTAAGCCCACGCGAAATACTTTATAACCTGCCGGAGGAAGCTGACCCGTGTCAAAAAACACACGGTGGCTTTGACAATTAAAAGGAAATGCCCGCGTGTGCAGTTGGGCAACAGGATAAGTTTTCGTTTCTCGTCCCAGCCACTGAGTCGGCACCACATTACCATCTACATCAAATAACACAAGTCCTTCCGGCTCGTACGGCCAGCCCGGATTGCGAGGAGAATTATCCGGCAAATTAATCCATGCTTCCACCACTTCCCGGCGGGCATACGGCATGGAATTAAAAACGACAATCAGTATATCATCGGGACTGAATCTACTCAGGTCAATTTTAGATATGATATCCTGCATCGCCCTGTTACCCAGCGACTGCGATAATTCAACGACCTGCTCAAGGCGATTGATAACATCCCGAACCGTTTTGTCCTGGGTAACGCCATTGATTGAGTCATGCGGATGAGATTTTAATAAATAAAGCCATGCCTGTTCAATAAATTGAGACGGAAAAGAGAATCCGCTCATCGAGGCCAATACACAAAGCGGCTCGGCAAAACGGATTAACATATTCTGAGCGTGCTTGTTAAGCCGTTTAACCGTTATGGACGTTGTCAGGGCATTACCTGTAAGAGGGCCGGCGGGACCGTCACGCAGTTCTCCTTTTACAATTTCGAGTTTCAAACGATCAATTTTTTGCCTCATTAATTCCACATACCTGGTCATCGTGGTATGTATCCATTCACGATCAGAGGCCTTATCAACTTCATTAAGTCGCTTCACCATTTCCGGGAACAACGGCTGAGACGCAGAATAATCACAGCCGTTCATCATCAGCCGGTCATTTTCCAGCAAGCTGTCCCGCATCGTTTCCCAGCAGTCCTCAATAACCTCAGAGGTAATATATTCAGGATGCCAGTGAGTCGGAACATCGAGCTGAAAATGATCCTGCTCCTTCTGTTCCGGGTCTGCCCGATGATAAGCAACTCCACCTTTTGACCAGTTGTATTCCCAACCGGTTCCTTCATGAAGAATATTAAACAATGCGCTTAGATGTATCTTAAAATAAAAATTCTGACGTCCTAATTCACCGAAACGCGTCGTAAGTAATTCACTGCCGTCCGGCGCCTGCCATAAAAACTCGCAATGCGGTGCACGATGTTTACCAACTCGTTTGCCTATCATAGCTACATCAATACCGAACTCCGCGTAAATTTGTGGAAGCTGGGCAATCTGTCCCCATCCGAACGGGGTATAACCCACGTTGAAAACAGCACCCAGTTTCTTCGCTGCTCTATTTCCATACAATAAATTACGGATTAATGCCTCTCCATCCACAGGATATTCATCCGGCAAAATAAGCCATGGGCCGATTTCTAATTTCCCCGAACGAACTAAAGATTTAACACGGTCAGCCATTTCAGGTTTTACTTCCAGGTAATCCAACACGGGGATTACCTGGCCATCTAAAAGAAAACCGGGATACACATCAGATTCGAGCAAATCAATCAACTCGTCCATAAAGTCCACGAGCATCAGCCGCGTTTCCCAAATCGGATAACGCCATTCACGGTCCCAATGAGCATGTGAGACAATATGTCCAATACGTTGTTTTTGCTTTCCCTCGGTTTTTTTCTGATATTTATCTTTATCCATAAATTACCTCTTTATTAGTATTTTACGATTTCATGGGTACATTCAATGAATGCATCCACATTTTCAGGTTTTGCCCCGGCAGAAATAGCTCCGCCGGTACAAAGCACAAACCTCTGGTTTTGATTAGCATTTTCGAAACAATACCTTGCCGCAGACTTGACATCCTGCGGCGTCCCTTCAATCATTGCCTTAATCGGATGTATATTCCCGCCAAGAATAACTTTCGGCAAAGCCTTGCGAAACTCCTTAATATCGATATTCGGTGAAAACCCCATCAATTCATCAATATGAAGATGATCCAACATGCCAATCCCTGCAGGAATTATATCACCATCCGTATGAAGACTGCAAAGCACCTGGTTTTTATATTTCTTGAAAATATCGCCGGTATAGAATGACAAATTCATCGAAAAGCTCCGGTGGCAGGTATGCGCAGTAATCTTCGCCTATGTCAATTTTATCAAAAAGATTATTATGCGAACTCATCGATGAAAATGTTTTTTCGACAAACTCAAGCCAACTGAGCGTTCTTTCATGCAAGAAATCAAATATCTTTTTTACACAGGCAGGATTATCATAAAAATCCGTAAAAAACTTTTCAGTTCCTCGAAAGATGGAAAACAAGTCCATGGCACCGGTTGAGCCGAAGTAATAATTCACCTGCTTATGTCTCGGCAGGCGTTGATTGAAAAAGTGAACCCCTTCGAGAAGTCGTTTGACGCCGTTAACTTCTGAAAACGGCTTCTGGCAATAGTATTTATCAAAATTATCCAAACCCGGACCTAATATCCGATGAGCCGGCAAGTCAGAGCAATCCGTAGCAAAGGCTTCAATATCAAAATATATATCCAATATGCCGACATCAACAGAGAAATCACGCATATCACAAAAACGATCATTTACACTTTTTTGAGCTTCAAACATTGTCTCGAAATCGGCAAAATATCGCGCCGGGCTTACCCCGGTGAAGGAACAAACAAACGTATCGTCAAGCCAAAGCCTGAAAGGAGCAAAATCCACCTTTTCACCCCGAATCAATTTTCTGTATCTATTCACATTCTCTTTTAAAAAATCTCTGCCAATACTAATCGAAACCTTCTAATTTTTAGTTTATCATGCAATATCTTAACATACTACTAACGGTTCTTGTATTTTCTTACTGTCTGAACAGATGCCTTCACATTCTCCAATGGAATATCATAAAAAAGATAATCTGATGCTGCTACCATGTGTTTTGCGCCTCTTGTCGCTTCCAAAACTCTCAGTGTCTCCATTTCTACCTGTTCAGTAGTGCCTGTCAAAAGAACATCAAGCCCTATATTACCTCGAGTACACATTTGCGGGTTAAGTATTTTTCTGGCCTTTGCCAGATCGGGAACATTCCCCACCGGAGGCGGAGATAGTGTTTCGAACAGATCTATTCCCATCCTGTTATAATATCCGTTTGATAAGAACGGCTCAATTGGAGAACAAATATGACTGTAAACCAGCCCTTTTACGTCATGTACCGCCTGGGTTATCATCTGTGAATCTGGAATTATAAATTCCTCATAAATCCGGGGAGAAAGCATTTCAACTCCCGGTGCCCCAAGAAAAATAAAGTCTGTATCACAAGCAAAAACTGCTTTAATCACGTCAATATTGATATCACGAATCAAATTACAAGTCTTACGATACTGCTGCGGCTCCAGCATTGCCAGTAAAACCAGGTTATCGACAGAAAGCAATCCCATTAATTCAAATGGCTGGATATTCCACTGAATTGAAACAGGTCCATAACTGTGAACCTTTTCCAATAGAGGACCAATCAATTCACTCATATATTTTACTGATTTACCATATTGTTGAACGTACCAGTCAACAATCCTAAAAACATTCGCACTATCTGATGTCAAAGGATATATAATAGGGGTTGTGCCATGTTTTTTTTGCTCTTTCAGTTTCCAATGAATTGTTCCGTATGGAGTTTCTAACAATCGGCTAATAATTCTTTCACTGTCTGTACTTTCGAAGCTATCCTGCCATGCCAGTTCAGGAACCATCAGACCAAATTCCGGCAAACAAACATTAAACAACGGTTCGCATTCAACAATCTGATATGCCTGGATAGTATCATCGATTGTTCCTTCACTGACCCATTCTTTTCCGACTAATTTACAATCAAAGCCCGCACCTGCCCCGATTTGAAACGAAACGAATGGCTCGCTTCCTCCATGTTTGACATATTCAACAAACTTTTCTCTTGCCTTCATAATATTTGTATCCTCTCTATATCATATGCCATCTTTTTAATCATTTTGAGGAATTTAACAGCCCATTAAAATAATACCACGCTGGCGATTTGGAACCGTCCGGCCTTAATAACCAAAAACCTTTCATATCATGATTTTTCTTAACCGGAAGCTTGGTTTCTGCCTTTACCAGTTCATTACAATACAATTGCCAGTAAATAATATATGGACAATCAAAACCCAGTGCCGTATTTACTGCTTGCGACAATACGTTTTCTTCATTGTCTCCACCATAAAGATTCTCTGGCCAGCCAAACTCCCCAAGATAAACATTCTTATCTCCAAATGCTTCACTGTCGGGCATCTTCTCAGCGATAAACTCTAATGAGCGACGGAAAACATTCGGATCCTTCCATTCTTCGACTGATGAATCCCACGCAGAATATGAAACCAGATCAAGGTTTGTAAATGGAAGCACCTTGTTTACCATATTGGGCCTGCCTTCATTCATAGAAGCGACAACCCGATTAACCTCCGCTGCATGATAAACATGAACGCCATTACATTCAACTTCCAACCTTGCTTTGTTAACCCCAGCCTGCCGTGCATTAATCCAGATAATCATATTATTCAACGCTTCTTCCCTTGGATCAATATTAGGGTCTATTTTATCTCGTACCATCCAATCCCCTTCCCAATGCTGCAAGACAAACGTTTTACCTGTACCACGATACGTCGTCAAAAGATATTTTGTCAATTCATAAAATTGTCTTTCTTCGTCTTTTTGGTTTTCTTCAGTAATCCCATTCCGCCAATAATCATCCGGATGTCCCAAGGAAGTTACAACCAGAACATATGTTGTAAAAGGTTTATTAAACAACTTTTTGAAATATGGTAATTGTGCGCCTTCGACAAGACTTTCCACCTTGGGCCAGTTGGAATTATAGGAATACATTGATTCCGGATGCTCATGTCTTTTTCCATAAAACCAAATCTTAATGACACGAGAGCCCAATGTTAAAATCTGGTCCGCTCCTTCATTCAAGTAGTCTTTGTCAGTTAGGTAATATTTTCCTGCAACGTGTGTTACCCCCACAATATCGCGAAGTTCTTTTGTCACCCCAGTAGGCTGTTTTGCCTCCATAACAGAAGCATTGTCTTTTTTGTCGCATCCCATTAGTATAAATCCTCCCAAAATAATGGTTGAATATATGAGGCCCTTTATTTCTTTTTGAACACTTAACATTTACTAATTCCTCTGCTTACCTGCCTATTTCTATATCATTTCATACCAAACAATAATAACTTATTTAATTTTTAACCCTGTAACTTTTTTGGAATCTACATTATGCCAAAATTCATCCTTGATTTCTTTATAGGCCCCTACAATACCTCCGGGCTTCCAATTTTGTGGATAACAAACCCAGACTTCCGAAGCAGGAACAGATTTCATATTCTTGAATTTTGGAGCAAACTCTCGTATAACTCGAGTAATCGGCCGATCCGTTCCATCAGGATTAACTATGCCGTAATCACTATTCTCGATTGTTCGAACACCACCCGGATACCACCAAAAGGCAACACCATTTGCATGACCTTTCAGTAGCATGCTCAGCAAGTCACGATAACAGACAGCTCCCTTTTCTTGAAGTTTCAATGGAGACTCCATAGTCATTGTATCACAAACAGAATATCCGATCTCCGGCCAGAATACAGGTAATTCAGGTGCAACCATTCTCGCGTAAGCATTTGTAAAAATACCCTCGCGAACCTTCTCCCATGGCCCTATACGTCCATAAGCCTCAGGCTCCATAACATCTACCGCATTGACCAATCCTTTGAAATCGTAGGGTACTATGGGATTATATACAAATGTTGGATCACCGGAAAACTGCATACGAAAACTGACCAAATGATTGGGGTCTATACCGCGAATATAGTTGCGGGCGATACTGTATCGACTATTTAAAATAGTATTCAGAAAAACGGAGTAATCACCCAGCATCTTGTTCCATTTGCCGGATTGATACCATTGCTCATGCGTCGGAGGCATTGCCAATCCGCTTGCCTTTTCTATTTCCGGCTGGTATCCCCATGCCTTAACAGCCGCCTCCAGAGTAGTGTATTTATTAGTCAGCCATTTATCCCAGTCTCTAATGGTATCAGGAAAATCATAATATCCGGCCTGAAATCTATATTCCCACGAAAGATCATATAGAAAAACAGAGCGGTTTATCGCCAACTGATTTTTCTCTATGAGTTCTTTTACCATAGACACCTGAAAATCAAGTTTGGGCATAACATTTCGAAAAGAAACATCCAAATGCAGATTATGGTTCTCACATCTGCGTAAAAAATCGATAAAATTCCAACTATCGATATCACTGTTATAGATAAATACACATACGGTATTCAGGCCTAAATCAACAATATGTGAAAGGTCTCTGTCAATAACATAAGGGTCATAAGCCTCGGAGGAAAACCAATGCTCAAATGCATGGGAGTCCTCAGGCTCTCTGGCAATTCCCGACGATGGCATGTAATTTACGCCATAGGGATGCCATAATTTATCAGCAAGGTAAAATTCGCCTTTTTTAGCAGTTATCCATCCCAAATTCTCGTTTGGCTGCCAGATCCAGAAATCATGCTCGAACTGATCGACAAGAATTCCTTCTTTCGTAATTAGCGATGCTATAACATGATAAGAACTATTTTTCTGGAACGAGGCAGCTTTTCCAAGTAATTCATCTAATTGTTGAGAAGGTTCTTTAGTAAAGTCTTCAAAAATTTTCTTTTTATTTATCACATCGGTTACCGTCAACTTTACCTGTAAGTCCTTCTGCAATTTATTAATGATTGCGCTGGCACCTACACGAATGTCCTGTTCAGGGAAGTATGTAAACTGAGTACTTCCTCCTTCCCAAAGGAAATTTCCGTCCAGCATTCTTTTTGTAAGTTTAACGATAAATCGAACCGCGTCTTTTTGAAGATAAAATGCCGATTTATCAATGGCAAATCCGGCCCACATATGTTCGAGTTTACGATCAAATCGAAGAGCTGCAATCGTTCCGCGATATTGACCTGTTTGTGAAGTTGCTTCTAAAAGAGGAATCCAGCGATGAGTATGCTCCTTTCCCCAACCGATGGACCTAACTCGCGGGTGAAATGCCTGTATCTTGTCAGGCACATAAAACTGTTTTTCACCTGTTAGTAATTTTTGATTGGGTGAAACGGTGATTTTTCTCACATCTGAACAAGGATAAGTAAGATAACCAGGATAAAGCAGTTCTCTGTGTTTAAAATCAATATTCCAAGCTTCCGGTTCACATTGCATACGATTACAAAGACTAATATTACTAATCCAGAATTCATGATTTGCAAAATCGGAAAAGTCGGGGCGTCGGATTTCTCCGCAGGCAAACCGCTTAATCTTAGAAGTATCGAGAACTCTGCCTCCCTCATTGGGTATGGGTTCATGGAAACGGTTAGGGCTTCTTAACGTAAAATCTTTTACAGGGATGACGTATTGTCCCCATTCTTTGCTCAAAGGTATTTCATCTGCCCAGATTGAACCGTCCATTTCCTCAAATACTACGGACATCCGTAAAGTTTGCTTCCTTCCTTTAGCTTCAAAAATGATATAATCTTGTTTTTGTAATTTCACATCTGATAGAATTGGCGAAAAAAGCAGCTCATAGTCATCCACAGAGCTAATGGACATATGAAGACATAAACCCTTTTGTGGGTCCTTTGCAATTTCCGCAGTTATTTTATGCTGCCTAGTGGAAGTCCTGCGAATCCAATACTGCAGACTCATTTTGAGGTAATCACGCAGTAAATTTCCGTCCGAAGTTTCTGCGTACTTAGCAAGATAGTCTTGTTTAGTCAACCACTTGCCATCGTACATGGTCATAGGTTTTCTAAAAAGAGTTCCTCCGAGAGAGAGTAACCTCCCTCCTTTTTGTAAATATTCATCGATGGCCGGGGCTGATTCGACAGGCAGTATCCCGCAGTCTGTCAGAATTAGCAGAGAATCATCCTGTATTTTACCAAGAACCTGACGTTTTAAATTCGCCGGACAGAGTTCATGTGTACTCAAACCGTCCTCGCGACAGGCTTTAGCGATTACCTTTCCAACTGAAGCGTCGGCGTCGGGTAAATCATTGACTAAAACCCACACATCGGATTTCGACAATGGACAAACAACTGCTAAAATAAATGCTATAAACGCTAAGTAAGTATTTTTAAAATTCATCTGAATTTCCCTTAAATAGTAACGTCAACAGTTTTATCTATTATTTGTTTCTGCTCGTTTTTAATTTCTCCGGGGGGTAATTTTTGATACCAAAAAATATATAGTCCTATCATAGAAATTACGAAAATCACAAATGTTACAATAAAAGACTTGTATGTTCCTACGAGCAACTGCATCGGCATTAACAGGATTGTAACCTGCCAGAAAAACGCGAACGGCAGCGAAATTAAATCGTTCCTGTTTTCAGACCCAGCTCTGGCTTGCTCCTGTTCAGATAAGATATATTTGAGTTTTCCCCATAAGCCAAAGGGCTTTACCTTACGATAATAATTTTTTAACACTTCCGGCTCTGTCGGTTTGGTTAAATACGTCCCGATAATACTCGCGATTAACCCTATCGTTATGGCAAAAAGGAGTTGGTATTTTTCGGGCCATCCAGGCCAGAAGACACGCTGAACGATTGAAGCTATCATCCCAAAGAAAGTGCCAATCGCAAAACCATACCCATTAAAACGCCACCAGTACATACGCAGCGCGAACGGTATGATCATTCCGCCGCCCAGACTCATCGTAATCCAGCCCCAAATATCATTTATGCTCTTACTCGCATATGCCATCAAAAAGGCTAAAACTACCAACAGTACACCGCAACAATAACTTGCCAGAATCAATTCACGGTTTTGGGCTTTGGGACGTATGTATGCCTGGTAAATATCACGTGTAAAAAACCCTGTCCCCATATTCAAAAAGGCGTTAATTGTGGACATAGCCGCCGCCAGCAAGCCGACCAATAATAATCCACGAATTCCAGTGGGTATGCAAGTAAACAGCACCGAAGGCATAATTCTTTCGGGATTTATACCACCGTTATAATTGACAAGGTACAGTTTCGACGACCAACTGCTCCCCAGCAACGATTTAAGGTTTTGAATCAACTGCTGTGGATACTCTGTGGTGTGATTTGAAATATTGGAAATCAGTCCGGCCCATTCATTCTCTTTCACGTTAGGCAGATAGGTTTTAATGATATCTGCGGTGCGAGACAATACGGAATGGTCAGGAAACCAATCCCTGACAAGAAAAAGACCAAGAATAACAAAAGCTATCATAAGAACCCACCGAATAGCCATCAGCCAGCCACATAAAAAACTTAATAAACCGCATTCGCGGTCGTTGCGAGCCCCGAAATATCTGGGATCATAACCGTATCCAAGACCCTGTATAATCGTCTTAGCAAGGTAAAACATGGTAATTGCAAATAAACCGTTATATTGTTCGTAACCTTTCGGCATAATCGTGTGGAAACTGGGCAGAGAACTACACCATTGGTTATTACCAGTAACCTGACATGCGAGGGCTGCTATGTCACCGTTACCATGAATCTTGATCACAGCCATGATAGTAACAGAAATAACGCCGATTATCACAAGCGACATTTGAAATATGTCTGTTACAACAACACCGTAAAACCCGGCGATTACTGTATATAATGTTGTAACTATCACAAGAAATAATGTGCAAACCCAGGGCTGAAACGGAAAGAATGTTGACAGAAATAAACCGGCCCCAATAAAAGAATACGCCAAAATACCAAGTACTGAAATTAAAATAGCAACCGCCGAAAGAATCCGGGCAAGATGCGCACCTCTGTCCTGACCAAACCGGAATTTCATCCATTCGGCAACCGTCATACATCCGCTTCGTCGATGCCACTTTCCGAGCCACAGCATACAAAATATAAGAACCAACGCGGCCCCGCCCCTGAACTCTACAAACAATCCCCTCGGGCCAAGCATAAAAAGAAATGCGGTGATAATCATCGTACCGGTCATATCCAGCCATGCCGCCATACCTGTAACACCCAATGCCCACCACGGTATCTTACGCCCACCCAAAAAATAGTCATCCAGACTGTTGGCAGCGCGATTCTTAAGGTACAACGATATCACAATAAGAATGAGTAGATACCCTATTATTATTGCTATATCAACAGGATGTAAGGACATATTTATCTCCAACACAAAGAATTAAAGAAACTAAAACATATAATCATAGTGCGATAAACAAAGTAACGATCTCTTTTTTTCTGAGCCGTAAAAGCCATGTATCATTTTTCTGCGCCAACTGCTCTCCTCGACGTTCTTCGTCCAAACTTACCTTCGTAATTGAACTAGGCTCAAAAGCCAGCTTAATGAAACCATTGACAGGATCGCTATTGCTATTCCAGAGACGTAAAATGTAATTATTCACACCTTCTACTTTATAGAATGCTGAAACATGAATGTGTTCATTCGGCGTTATTGACAAAAATGAATGGCATGCGGGAAGTGTCCCAGATTTCGGTACTCCCTGAATAACCCGTTGTGGTATTTTAAAATCTTCCGCTTCAGCAATCATATGCCCCTTTTCCCATCCCCCATCATGTATATAAATTGCATACTCAAAATCAATCGACCCTATACAATGTTGGCCCGATTGCCGTTCATATTCTTCAGATGTCATTAAGCCACGGTTGGCTCGCATATAGGCTCGATGTGTCCTTAACAGGGTAATAGCTAAGGTGCGGCGAGGATCGTCAATCACTTCATATTCGTTTAACCCCTTGCTAAGGAAAGTAATCCCATTCTTTCCATCTGTCAAAGAAACAAACTTTTTCATTGGTTGCGTAGGATAATGTCCCTCTGCGTTATCGCCTGTACGATACCATTGAATATTTCGGCTAACAATATCAAAAGGTGCATCAACAGACACGTTATCTGTTTTAATATCAGTCGGAAACATAACACGCAGACGATGATCTCGCGCGGCATTGTCTATTCGAGTCTTTATTTCAAGCTTTTTTGCACCTTTACATAAAGTCAAAAAAGTTCTAACCGGTAACGGCACCATCTTTGTTGAACGATTCCGACCATCTAAATCTGCTTCAACAGGGATATTAATGGTCAGGTCAATTTGCCATGTTGCTCGCAGTGTATTGTTTTCCAGTAACGTCAAAACAGTCGAGTTACAAAGAGTGGTTATAGTATAGTCTCTTAAAGGCTTTTTATCCAGGTGGGCAATTCCGATACTGCCGCTATCACAAAAATAATGCATTCCTTTAATACACCTTTGGGTTTGCTTATCGGTAATATCAAATGTTCCATTGGAATTAATAGTTACCCGAATAAATTCATTTTGAAGAACACCGTCCGGTTGCGCTATCAGATTCCGATCTGGTCCAATCTGTGGCTCAAAAACATATCTTCGCTTGCACGGGCGTAACGCATATGTTCGATACCCAAATGCAGGAATAGTAACATTTACGAGAATTCTATAACGTAGCATATTTTTATAAGCTGCTGCATTGGAATCAAGCTTCCGCTCAACCTCTATATCAATGGTTTCTTTTTCCAGTATCTCATATTCTATTACATTATTTGCTTCATCAACGATATCAAATTGCTGATATGTCACCTTTTGATCGGGATCAGCTTCATCTCGTATTGGACCAGCTCCTGAACATGGTTCACAAATCATATCACCACAACTAATATTCGGAACATCAATAACAACCTTTTGGACACCACTTTTACTGATAGGTAAGGTATTAAAAATTGTAATCGTGATATCCCTTTCCTTAAAGACAGACGCAGTATTCAGCTTACTCCATATCTCCTCACATGCTTTTCGGCTGCACTCACGTGCAATACTACATACCGCACGAAAACGTGCAGGGTTATCTTTATGGGCATCTTCAATCGCAGCACCGCAAATACTGTCATGAGCATGATTTTTCAAAAGTTCAAGCCATGCTCGATTAAACAAACTGTGTTCATACGAACCACCTATTATTGAAGATAAACTCGAAAGAGGCTCAGCAACATTAATCAGCTCAACTTCAGCTTCATCATTCATCAACTTCAAAGGAATGCGGGAAGAGTGAGTCATACCGTATAAGCCATTAAAACAAACTTCTATCGCAGTATATCGCATCTCACCTTTTAGAATCGATAGTTTTTGCGACTCAATTCCTTTTTTAATAGCTTTAACATAATCGTCCAGTGAAGTCTGCTGAACAAAATATTTATCCTGAACTTCATTAATTGCTTTTATTAAATCTGGAAGTTTCGAATAAGGACAGGCATTGTCTTCCATATCTAGCGCCAGGAGATTATTACCAATAATCTGAGGAGATGCTTGTTTAACAAAATGTTTCAAAGCTTTCAAAATTTCAGTTTTATCATTGTTAAACTCTATTCCTTCATTCTTTAACTGAAATGCTGTTTCGTACATTTTGTCATCAGCCATATGTACGGGCCATTCCTGTGACACCCACTTAGTTTGGACATCTCGAGGTATTTTATTAAGTACTAATTCATAATGAATAAAGAAAAACCAATTCGTACGTGTTGCCTCATCGAAACAACGAATATGATATATTTGTGTACCATCAGCCCCTTCCCACAGGCAAATAGGCGGCACCTGATGTTTATTAGTCCCACGATAAGTCAAAGCTGTATCAATGCCAAATCCGGAATAAATCTGCGGCAGCTGAGATATCTGCCCATAAGAAGTAGCAGTATAACCTGTGCTTATAGAACCGCCGAATTTATCTGCATATCGCTTACCGATAAGAAGATTTCTTATCAGTGCCTCTGGAGCTACAGTTGACATTTCTGGAAGCGTATACCATTTAACCGTAAATAACCGTCCCTGTTGTATTAACCTCCGAAGTCGTTCAGCATTCTCAGGACGCACTGCTAAATAGTCCTCAATTACAATGGTCCCCCCATCCAGATGGAAACATAAATAGTTCTTATTCTTTTCCAGTATCTCCAACAATTCATCCATCAGTTCAGTCAATCGCAACAAAGATTGATCCGCAGTGTAACGCCATTCCCTGTCCCAATGGGTACCCGAAATAACATGAATGATTGCCTTCTCTTTTGAGTTACTCATTTAATTCTTTTCCTTTGTTATAAACATCATAAGTTACTTATTTTCGATAATATTTAATAAGATATGCAAAACTCAGATTTTAAAAGTTTTTACAAGCTTTAATCATCTCGTATATATTTTCAGGTGGTGTTCCAGCAGGAATTGCACATCCGGCATTCAAAATAAAACGGGGAGAATCAGCATAGATTCTCAAAAGTTCATTGACTTTCTCGCTGACTTTAGAAACGGTTCCCATTGCAAGTATTTTGCTCGGATCTATGTTTCCACAAAAAACCAGTTTACCCGAACATTTTTGATGAATTAAGTTAATATCAGTTTTAAAGTCCAATTCAATAACATCGGCACCAACTGTTGTCATGTCGTCAATAATCTTGTCCGCACAGCCGCAAATATGCAGAAGATAAGGTTTGTTCAGACGATGCGCATGTTTGGCAATTGCTTTTTCATAAGGCAACGCAAATTTGCGATACATCTCAGGAGAGATAATATCTGGACTAGCCATGCTATCACCGTTTGAAAGCATATCCACTCCTGTTTGGCTCATCAACTCAATAAATTGTAATGTTATTTGCATTGAAAATACAAGAAGTTGATGTATATATTTTTCATTTTGAGGTTCAGATAACTCTATCAACCAATCTTGAACTCCTCGTATCATACTAGCTAATGAAAATGGAGCTTGATCACAATTTCCGCGTATGTAAACAACACCATTGGTCTGTTTGGTAATAATCTTACAAGCTTCAAGCCATATTTGTACTCTTTCGTTCTTGGAAATATCTGGAACTTCTATTTCTTGAATAGCTTCGAGACAGCTTATACGAGACCCTTTCACACGCGCGGGTTCATATTCGGGAAAATCTACCGGCACACCAACAGCACCTGCTAAAGTACAGGTATCAACGTCGATAACTACACCGTCATATTTATATTTTTCCACCGCATTCAGATGTACCTTGGCGATTGTTTCAGGGCATGACCGATACTGAACCATACTAACGTTAGACTCATGAACTGCCATCATAAAATTGTGTAGCATAACCGGCGTTCTATCCGGTATGTCCCCGGCAAGCACGGCTTGAATACGCTCTTTACTATTCACTTTATCAATCCTTTAAAATGCTGCAATATGTCGTTATCATTACCTTCTTAACAAGGATTATATTCAACAGTGAAATTCACTCCGCCATCTGTTGAAACGGCTCGATAGATTTCGAAGTTGCCACTGCCTGCGTATTGTCTGAAAAATGCATATACATTACCGCCAGCTTCGATAAGAGTCGTACGTCCGGGATCTGTAAAAGCCCCTTGTCGTGTAGTGCCTGAAAATGTAATATGCTGTGCTGTACTTAATTCCGCCTCTTCGTTCCATAAGTTACCAATGCCGACCGGGAGGGCGGTTACGATTGTGCGAGGGCCGCTGACATACTCGTAGTGGAATACACCTTCACCGCCATAAGCCGTAACATTTCCATACGTTGTTATATCTGTAACTGTGCCGCCAAGGCTAAGTGCACCGCCTGTTATATCCAGGGTACTCCCGGATTTTACAGAAAGATTTGTACCTGATAGCTTTATCAAACCACCATTGAGATGAACAACACCCGACGAGTACGGATTAGCAGCAGTACCTAACCATAAGAAACCAAGATCCATCTCGCCGCCATCCATGGTAACTGTAGCGCTGCCGACATTGCCTACAACAAGGCCGCCATTAGCAGTGTTTATAAGACCATTGGTCATCCACAACGTGCATGTAGTGCCGGTAGCATTAGCCATGTATATAGAGTTATAGCTCCCTGCCTGATTCAATATACTGCCACCACAAAGATTAAGTTTCCCGTCACCCAATCGGCCGATGGTTAGATTTCCGCCAAAATTTACCGTACCTGAATAGAGGTACATCTGACCATTGCTGCCGCTGGAATACCCCAAATTTAAAGCATACGGCTCGAATACAGTACTTGCTCCGGTAATATTCAACTTTCCTATTGATCCTGATGCCGCACCTATCTCCGTGTAAGAACTGGCCGTTACCCAGGCCGTTTTGACAAAAGCACCATTGGTAAGACTGGTGGTGCAATTGTACCCATTAGCAGAAGCACCCAGCCAGAAGTGACCTTTAACATTAAGCGTCGAACCGCTTCCATCGATGTTCAAATAACACGTTCCAGCCGGGCGATAAGAATGACCGGCGTATATGGCATCTGTTTGGGCAGTTGTCGTAGAATCAATGAGACACGTATTACTGCCGCCTATAATGACACTTCCGCTCCCATAGCCGGGGACGCCCGTAGGATACCAATTACCCGCTGTCTTCCATAGATGGTCGCCCGTAGTATCCCTGAATTCTACGGCGCCGTATGCGTTATGCACCAAGCTAACCATCACCAAAACACCTATACACATTACTCTCTTACTCATTTTGACATCCTTTCAATAAAACACACAAACTAAGCCATTTAGGCATGGCCACAAATTACTTCTGCACCATTTCAAAATCTAAACATAACTACTTTCTCTCTATGTGACTGCCTCGATATCTGTGATAAATTTTATTGCTTTAGTCATGATATTCTTTCAGAACAAGATTTAATATTTTAGTGTTATATTAGTCACCATGAAAAGCACTAGCGGGAAGAGGTGGTAATCCGACCGCTTTACGTAACACGACCATTGACCAACACCACCATACGGATTGTTCTCCGTTTCCAGGATCCTGTAAAACCCAGATTTTACTATTAGAATCGTAATTAAAGGCTTCGGCATAGAGCTTCGTGGAATTAACTTTCTCAATAAAATCTAACATATTGCAAACCCGATCATACTCTTTCGCCTTAAGACAATAAACCATATCCCATCCTAATGCCTTGCCTATAATTTGATTTGACATCTGACGACCGAATCTATCTTTATATCCTTCAGGAAGCCATTCACTTGATGTTACACGAGGACCATCCCATTTTATTTGCGCTACCCTGTGCCATGTATCAATAGTATTCCTGAAAATCGTGCTATTTACACTTTTCCAGCTGGATGGGATTGGAGCAAGATTAACCCAACTCAATCCAGGGAAAGGTTCAGGTTCTCGTCCTGTCGGTAAAAGCATTTCCAGATAAATCTTTTTCCCTTCAAAATCACGTACCATATTCTTATTAATATTTGCATTAAGTGTATTTAAACGCGACGACCACAAATTCACATGCTTCAAATCTCCTCGACGTTGAGCGATTGGTATTAAATTTTCCAATGCTGAAGCGACGAATGACTGTGTTAAAAAATCATAGGTATGCCAGAAACTGCCATCTCGTGAGTGCTCAAACATTATATTACAAACAACACCGGGTTGTGGCCTGCAAGTTGTGTGAAAAGACAAATAAGGCGAATCCGTTGAGTGATCCATAAGCCTTGCAATAATATTGTAAGTGTCATCCTCAAACTTTGTATGACCTCTCTGTTGGGCGAGCATGCCCCATACCATCAATATATGGGCCTGACCATCAACTTCATCGCCATCACTGATAAGACGGATTTTCTCTTCCGATACCGAGTGCTTCAAATTTCCATAGTCTAAAACTATTGATAATGTTTTATCAGGATATGGATTTTCAATTTGTCCCTCTTTTTTATAAGCGACCAAAAAACAACTTCCTTCCGGTTTTTCCCGCGCAAACAATGTAGGCGTTCCTTTATCATCTGGGCACGAGAAGTGAATTTTATAAACCTGCCCCTGCAATAACTTGACCGGCTCTGAGAACTCAATTCGAACCCAACTATTGATAATATCTCTACGTATAGCTAAACTTGACTTAGCCCTAACTGTGCCGTTCGTGTCGGTTATATTAATGTCTATGCACTGTGGGTTCGTTCGATATGCAAAAATATTACAAAAAACTTCAATTGCCGTTAGCATTTCTGAACCAGCAACAAATGTCTGATTGGCACCCAAGCCATTATTTAATTGAGCAAAAGAGATTGAAGTATCAAGACAGGCCGGTGTATGAGAATACGGCAAAGGTGTTATTGTTTTTTCTCGATGTCCTATGACATGAGCAATTCTACTCATTTTATTATCAATCGTTCCTTGGATGCAATAGGCAATTAGCTTTTCGGTGCGGTCATATTCTCCAACTTCAAGCAATAATCGTCCAAAACCTCCAACTGTTCGGGGAAACATACCAGGATATACCCCATTTAAAGACTCATGAAAATATCCATCTGGTTCTATCCGGTTAACCAGACTTGCATAAGTTTCTTTCAAAAGTGTCTGATGAAAGTCTGATGAAAGTCTTTCTCTGATTGCATTAAGGTTATTTGTGGAATTTGAATCGTGTACATTCTCACCAAAGCTATTTGAAAAAGATAATAATAGTATTAGATGGATACAAAATAATACAAAAGTCTTAATGCCCATTTAAATTTTCCTTAAAAATAAATTAAATAGAATTTGGTTTAAATGTTCTTTTTATTTTTTATATATTCCTATTCCTGAAACTAAAGCTAACTGTTTTTCAAAAGATGGCTGAAACTTAATTTCAACTGTACTTTTTTTCTTCTGCGTATACTTGAAACATAATGTTGCAGTTCCGTGTTTCATTAATCTTACAATCCGTCCCATTTTCGAATCATTACAGAGAATATTTATTGGCGGAACAATATCACTCGAATACGGATCCTTATAGTTGCCACTTATATCACCAGCAATAATTCTAAAAATATAAGTCCCTTCAGGTAAATCAATGAGAAACGACCTTTGTGAACCGAAAAACGCATTATAATCTGCGAGAAGAGGATTCATTATTCTACCAGAATCAGAATATAATTCAGGCTGTTTCGGATTCCATCCAAATCCCGTTTCATTTTCGTATTTATCTGTGCCAGTAACCCTAATAGCCCCATCGGCAACAGGGGAATTTTTGGTTCCAAAATCAAACAAGTATATTTTCTCCATACTGTCCAAATTTAAACCAACCGTAACCATGTAAGAGCTTTGCCATAATCCATTCTCGAACACAAAAACTGCTGGTGGAAGCTCTCCCATATAAGGTGCCGCAAGATGCCTCTTAAAACTAAGTTCTTTTGTTTGGCCTGGGTTAAGCAAAATGGCCTGTTTAAAAGATTCGACTGAACTATCTATAGCCACATCCTGCAATACAGGATCAATGATCTCACCACTTATTTTTCTTTCTGTAGAATTAATTATGGTTAGCTCAACGTTTAAAGTATTACCATCCTGAATTGACGCCTTTTTATTTACTGTTAATATCTTCTTTATAACCCAATTATCAGGGTTTAACATACGATTAAAAATATAACTTGCGACAGGGTCTATTCCATATCGATCGACCAAAAGTAATTGACTGAAAAGAAGCTTGCCCTTCCCAACGGGCTTCAATAAAACTGCCGTACAATTTTGCCATGTACCACATGTCATTACAGTTTCATCTTTATCCCATTTGTTAATTACAGTTTCAACAACATAGTTTGAACCGCCATACCATTCAAATAGGTCATTACGCATTAACCCGTCTGTAAATAAATTCTCATTTAAATTTTGCGCATAAATACATTTAAGAGTGTAAGAATTCAAAAGCTCAATCTTGAAAGGAAGCCAGTTAAAATCGCACTTTGTAATAGTACTTTTACGTTCGACTTCATCATGTGAAATGGCAATTTTTACAAAATAATTATCACTGATATCAAAAGCTTCTGATCCCGCTTGGCCAGAAGCTGCCTGATTAAGGACTAAAACATTCCCGCCATTATTGAGAAAATTATCAATATCAGATTTAGCCTTTGACAAATCCGAGTCAGAAGAGTAGGCACCAACAACTAATAAATCCGCAGGATCAAGCAGTTCACCTGGAGACCAGCTTTGATAATTCAAACCTGTAGATTCGAGAGCTAAAGCTGTCTTGCCGAGTTTGTCATATAGTTTAATCTTAGATTTCATGTCAGGTCTGTCTTCAGGAAGAACCTCGATTGGCAGATAGTCATAGTTTATTAAATCATTTGCATCAAGCATCATCACATAGAGAAATACTTTTTCTCTTTTTTCGACTTTAGGCAATGTGAGATTTATAGCACCTACTAATTCACGTGAGTTAGAGTTAATTAACTTTCGCGACTTATCCTCATTGAGAATCTTACCGCCATTATCAACTATTAGGATACGAAACTGCGCATCAATTGATCCGTCATAATCATTATAAACCCAAAGATTCATTCCCTGCAGTTCCGAACCACTATAAAAACGGCGACCTTTATATTGTATGTTAACTCGTTGCGGTGCGCTGGCCTGGGCCAAAGCAAAATAAGCTTCTTTAGGACGCCGATTAGAATCGACAATGGCCTTAGGCCAAGCTACCGGACCTGGATCAATCAAATGAAAATGAGTATAGCCACTGATATCAGGGCGGCGACGTAATACATCAGTTAAAGACTTTGTGGCATACGCCTGATAGGCTTGACTACGAACAATCCAATCACAAGGACGAATACTTTCACCGATATATCCTGTCATAGTTGGTAATTGAAGCGGTTCGCCCAAATAAGTAAGTCCACGATAACAAGGCCGCTCCAGAGGTATTCTTCGGACATCCCATAAGTCATCTGATGCTTTCGGAGATTCCCATGGGGTAAATGATTCCTTCCATGTTTCCCAGTCCGGATAAGCGGTACTTCCATATTCCGAAAGGAATTTTTTGTCCTCAGGTGTGAATTTAAAGGTTCTCTTTGGCTCTTCCGTACAATAATCTGCATAAAATGGTGTTTTCACATACCATCCAAAATACCAATGATCATCACTAATCCCCCACCATTCTTTATTCGCATTACTACTACTACTGAAAACACCTGGGGCGGTAAATCCTGATGAGCCGCAATATAAACGGGTTGAATCGATCGCCCGGCCATAACGTACCAATTCTTTAATGGCGGGAGGTATCTGCGTTACAGGCGCAAAAATTTGTGACTCATTAATAAACTGCCAAATTACAATTGAAGGATGATTATATAACTGATCAGCTGCTTCCTTAAATTGTCGTTTTGCTTCCTCGGTATAAATTGGTATCATATCAGTGGCACCGCCGGAAAAACCTTCTGACGCATTCATGGTCATATCCGTATAGACCATCAAGCCGTACATATCCGCATATTTATAAAAGTAATCAGGAAGAACATGCAGGTGGGGTCTTGCGATATCCAAATTTGCGGCTTTGAAAAGCAGAATATCTTTAATTATAGACTGTTCATCATGTCGTACGGATGCTAACCAGAAATTGCCAAAAGCACCCGAACCGCGGAAATATTTTGGTTTTTTATTAAGCAAAAACGTACCGTCATCCGTTTGCTCAATCCATCTCATCCCAAACGTTCGCTCCGAACTATCCACCACATTCCCGCCGACATCTTTCACTATCACTCTTGCAGTATATAAAAAAGGTTCATCCGGAGTCCAATACTTTGGCTTGATAAGTTGGCAGGTAAAAGCTTCAATTGCTTCTTTTGAAACACGGATATGCTGCTTAACAGAAACAGGCTCACCTTTAAAGTTGCGAGGATATATTTGAACCTCAACATCTAAATCTCCGATCCGTGATTTTTTATTAACAAGGCGAACTTCAACTTCGGCAACGTCAGGCCAACAAGGCGTAGCTTTTATGGAATCTAAATATATATTCGACCGCCCGATCAGCTTTACAGGTTGGTAGATTCCGGCAGCATTGCTGAATTGAACAACACCACGCTCCTTATGAAAGGCAACGGTGCCCATACCATCCCCCTGAAAACTATCTTGTTGACCATCCTGACTGACAGGGTTGTCAACACGAACAGCAAGGACATTACCCGAAGGTTTTATAAAATCCGTGATATCAAATTCAAAATGACCAAAATTACCAGTATGTTCACCAATATAATGTTCATTAAGAAACACTCTCGCTCCATAGTCAACTGCATCAAAATGCAATATAATTCGATCGGACGACCATTCAGGTGCATCAAAAGTTGTTCGATACCAACCTAATGCAAATTCACGGTAATCAGGTAATTTTTGTTCAGACCAGCCTTTTTCATCTATTTCTGCGGCAAACCAGCGTTCTAATTCGCCCATTGCATTGGCATCCTCCTTAAACATCCAGACCAAAGCTGAAGACAAATCTTTCTCGGGACGTTCAAATTGAGCAGGCAGAACATGATTCTCAGTAAAAGGTCTGTAATGCTCTTGCTTTTGTTTTATCCGTTCTTTGAGCTCTTCATCAGTGGTCAATGGTTTAGGAAGCCGTGTTCCATCACTGAAATTTAGAGGGAATTTTGTACACCACACCATCTCCATATCCTGGTCCGCGTAAAGAACATTACCGATGGGAAAGATAAAACAAATAATAAAAATTTGACAAAAAATAATAGATTTCATAATCACTCCTGACCGTTTACATGAAAAATTAAACATACTCTGTGTCTTTTCTATTGATTCTTTTAAATTTCGATTTTTTTGTATTTAAGGTTGTTTTTTGCCATTTTCAGCAGGATTTAATAAATTAGAGAAATAATGCCAAAGCCATGATTTAGAACCATCCGGCCTTATAAGCCAGAAACCTCGAACATCCTCGTTATTGTGTATCGGCGGGCTCTTTTCCGAACTGCCTAAATCATTACAATACAACTGCCAATAAACAATGTAGGGACAACCCCAATTAATCGCTGTCGTTACAGCCTGTGGCACTGCTTTCTTGACACCCTCAATACCATAAAGATTTTCCGGCCAACCAAATTCGCCCAAATAGACATTTCTATTTCCAAAAACTTCGCTGTCAACCACCTTTTCGGCTATATAATCTAAAGCTTTTTTGAAACTTTCGGGGTTGTTCCAGTCCTCTACGGCTGAATCCCATGCTGAATAAGAAATCAAGTCTACTCTGATATGCGGTAATACATGCGTAACCATATTTGTTCTGCCCTGCTCCATAGATGATACCACCCTGTTAACCTCCGCGGCATGATAGACATTCACTCCATCACATCCTATCTCTTGTCTTGCCTTGTTGACGCCAGCCTGCCGTGCATTGAGCCAAATAACCATATTAGCAAGAGACTCGGGTTTGGGATCAATATCTGGATCAACTTTGTCACGAACCATCCAGTCTCCTTCCCAGTGTTGTAAGATAAATGTTTTTCCGCTACCGGCATATTTATTTAAAAGGTATTTTGTCAGTTCATAGAATTGTTTTGTTTCGTCTTCGGCCTGTTGGTCTGTAATGCCGTTACGCCAGTAGTCTTCCACTCTGCCAAGAGAGGTAACCACAAGAATATAGGTTGAAAAAGGTTTGTTGAAAAGTGCCTGAAAATAGGGAAGTTGTGCGCCCTCAACAAGTGTATTCACTTCCGGCCAATCAGAATTATAACTATAGACATTTTTGGGATGTTCATGCCTTTTTGCATAAAACCAAATTTTAATTACTCGGGATCCTAAAGCCAAAATCTGATCGGCGCCCTCATTCAAGTAATCTCTTTTTGTCAGGCAATATTTACCGGCGACGTGTGTTACGCCCAGAATATCGCGCAGCGCCTTTGTTTTCTGTACGTCGTCCCCAGCAGCCCGTGCCTCGTACTCTCGATTAAAGCACATTAGAATTCCTCCCAGTAAAATTACACTCAAGCAAATTTTTGTTGTTTTAGTAAACATTCGCAGCTTTCAATTCAAATACAGCAATATCAAAACCGTCCGACAATCGGATAATCTCCTTTAGAACATCTCTGTTATGAGGCCATCGTTCAAGTAAAAAATAAAATATTTTGCTCTTTTACATTTTAATATGACGCACCTTTCCTATGCAAGGTCATTTTGCTCATTCTGTTATTCGTGCTCGAAGCACATGTTAATGGTTCGTTTTCTATAAACAACCGCCACAATCTAAAAATCGTGCTTTATCGCACAGAGATACCCGCGTGGTCGGTTGGCATAGTGAGCTTTCAACCTTTTCTCATTTTCCCAACTTTTAAAATTATCTGACTTCGGTTGGGGGGTGATGAATTATTTACTTTTTCGGATCATATACATGGTCGCTTATCAGCATCGTCCACAAGTGGCCTGACAACTTTCGAGCCATTGCCGTGATCGCTTTTTGGGCAATGCCGCCGCAATTTTTCAACAGCCGGTAATAAATCTTCTTTGCTTGAATATCAACGGCAATCCATCGCCAGGAAGCCTGAATCAAATTACTTCGGAGCCTCGCATTGGATGCTTTATTGACCGAACCGTAAGTAGAACGTTCTCCGCTTTGTTTGATTTTGGGACACAGCCCGAGATATTTATAAACCTCACGAGTGCTGTTGAAATTGCGATAATGAAACAACTCGGTTGCAAATTGGCAGGCGACAACAATACCAACGCCCGGATGTGTCTTCAAAAGTGCAATTCGTTGAGCAAGTAAACCTTTATCGAGATGCTCGGCCAGCAACTTATCGAGTTCTTTGACTCGCAGCGTATAATAATCCGAGATCATAGAGCAATTCATCAAGCGATAAACGTAGTGTAGCTGATGTTTTTACTTGTCTTAATGCCGCAATGCCCAAACGACTCCAGTGATCCAATCCGACAGGTTCAGATATATCATGCATTGTTAAAAATGATTTTATCTGTGTCTTGACACGTGAAAGATTTCGCACCTGTCGATAACGCATTCTGAAAAGCTGTCGATCCGCCTCTTGTCTGAGTGTCGGTATCTGAACAGCTTTTAATAGGTCTTTGGCGGCATATTGAGCCAGTTTGCGACTGTCAAGTTTATCAGTTTTATCTTCTTGTCCGCAAGGTCTTGGAATTCTTGATGTGGCGACAACTGCGACAGGGATAGCTTGTTTGTTCAGATGCCTTGCCAGCCCATAACCGGTTGGACCAGTCTCGTAAACGACCTGCTGTAGAGCCGGTGTTAATGGTAGAAGTTTTTGCCTCAAATTTTCTTTGTTTGAAGGCATAACAAAATCAATCGCCGGCGCGTCATTTAAATAAAACGCGACATGATAAGACTTTTTATGTACATCGACGCCGACGTACAGCTTGTCATCTGCGGTTAATTTAACGTTCTTGTAAAATGTATTAACTTTTGTTAGGGTACTCATTGGCCATCCTTTCCATAATGTAAGAAAAATCGTTTCAATACATTATAAGGACTTGTTGATGGCCTTCATATTATCTAAAAATGCGACTTGTCACTGCGAGCGAAGCGAAACAATTTCGTTTTTAATGCAAAAATAGAGATTGCTTCGTCGTAAGACTCCTCGCAATGACCTTTTTAGATACCCTTTAGTATTACTCGGAAAGCAGTGAACGGAACGACTGGATATTTTGTGTCCAACCGTATTTATGGGGTGTCAGATAATAGTCTCCACTTTTCCATTCCTGTCCCGCTTTAATATTCACATAATGCGAAAACATCAACCGTAGTTCCAATGTTTTTTCCAACAGGTGCATCATGATGATATCATTCGGATCTTTCTGTAATTTTTTCGAGAAGACAGCAAAGCCACCACCCTTTTCGCTACTTAGATCCATCCATGGAATAATGGTATTACAAGGATACTGCACAAAGTTGTTTCTTACCGCATAGAAATTGTCATCAGCTAAAGGATGCATCAAAACAAAAGGTTTAGAGATATTTGGCGTACTGTTGATATCAGCGGTCGTGTGGAAGCCCAATTGTGATGCATTTAATGGAACTACGCCGAAAAAATCGGGAAAAATCACTTGTCGTATTGTATTTTCAGATTGGTTATTAATTTGGCAAGTCATTATTATTGACTTATCATCCTTAGCTACTTTTAAAGTTACCGTTGCAGATATCTTGCCGGGGACAGGAAAAAAAGACCTGCTGGAAGTAAGTTCCCCCCAGTAAAGTGTAATACTATCTTCGTTTTTAGTAATTTTTACATCTTTCGAAAAGTGTGGAGCCACACGCAATGGTTCGAATTTTTCGATTGGATACGCCAAGTCGAATATACAGGCCTGTTTACGATCAGCACTTATAAATGTTCCCACTTCAGGAGAAGACATGCTCAGAATACCGCCGGTTTGCGAATCGAAGACCATATTGATATTATTCAAGGTGATCTGGACATTCGTCGGCGGAGCAACAGTTTTTTCGGCAGCCATTAGGCTGGAATTTTTTATTATTTCATACAAAACAATATCTGAGCTTTTTAATACGCCGGTTTCGAGATTGATGTCTGGTTTTTCAGCCTTAATCACATCAATAACATTTCCATCTCCATTGTACTTTTTGACGGTATATACACCGTCTTTCCCAATCCACGGAGATACATCACATTGCAATTGAATATTTTGTTCGTTAGGTTTATTAAGAACAAAAATAAGCACGGATTCAGGAAGAACATAGGCACTTATATTAGCATTTTTACAAGCATTGGTTAGTATGCAATCAGCTATACCGGTACCATCTATAAAATATTCCAAAAATTGTTTCCGTAATTTGCTGCATTGCTTAAGTGCACCACTTAGTTCAGGATGATTCACAATATAATCTGTTCCGTCCGGACCATCTAATTTGCTGGTCCAGACATTCACAAATATATTATTGATGCAACAGTATTTTGTAATGTCAGCGGAGGCGTTTATATTCCAGTTAAATCGCATGTACGGCCGTAAGATGTTGACAACCGGACGAAGGTCGAGATTGGCCACCCAGTAATGTGACCAGTTCCATGTATAATCAAGGTACTCACAGTCAAGCTCGAGATTGTAATGTTCTTCACCACAAAGTGTTGAGTTGGGATCAAATTGTTTTGCCGTCTCACGAACCTTCTGTATTAATTCAAGCAGATGATTATCTTCAGTGGAATCGAAAACATCCCATCCAATGGAAAGCCCTTTCTCGGAGATTGCAGCACAACTTTCGAGGACTTCACGTCGCCATAGTTCGTTAGTCCTTGGAACCATTACCCCCTGTAGCCCTCGCGCATAAGGCGGTCGAAACATGGGGACTAATTCGGGGTGATAGGTCCAGTTATCTGTATCGTTTAGGACAAATTTCACTCCATATTTATGGGCAGTTTTTTTAACAGCTAAGCCAAATGAAATAAAACCGGAAATATCGACGCCCATCTCCCTGCACTTTTTTACGGCATCAAAAAACTCCTGTTCTGTGCCGATGATAGCAAATGGTTTGGGGATAGGTAGCTCGAAAGCTGGTGCCCATGACCATAAGACCATTTCTCTCAATCCATGAGCCTTGCTTTCCTGAGCTAACTTCGGTAAATCATCGGCTTTCCATGTAGCATCCTGACGGTCATAAGGCTGGTTCTGATTCATCCATAAGCTTCGGAAGCCAATATCTTCTGCTATGTGTTTTGGTAGTTGCCACCGCTGCTTAACGTTTTTCCGTATCCATTTGCGATATGGAATAACTCCATTAGCCCATCCATATTTATGTGGGGTCAGGACATATTCACAACTTTGCCAGCATCCACCAGGTGCAACTTCAACACTATGTACACAACTTAACTGTAATTTACCTGTGGATGAGGATAATACTTGTCGAAGTTTGGCACGGGGTTCCCATCCCCATCTTTTGGGAAAAATGCTAATTCCCCTCTTAAGACTTCCAATATCAAACCAGCGTAATCCCATCGAGGAATCTGAAGGGACTAATCCGCCGGTTCTATATTCAACAGGTGTATCGGGTGTGAGCTGCAAAAATGGTTTGGATGTTAATGTAGATGTTGTAAGCTGCATCTCATTTCTGTCGTCAAAAGCGATGATGCCTTTAAAATCAGGAAACAATACCTGCTTTATGGTTTTTTTGGATTGATTTTCGATTTGGCACTGCATTATTATAGAATTATCTTCCGGAGAGGTTTTGAATATTACAGTTGTGCTAATCGGACTGTCAATTTCATCCGATTTTTCATTAGCGAGATTACGCCATTGTATTTTTACGCCGCTTTCGATTTGAGTTATTTGTGCTTTTCCTGAGAATTTTGGCAGCAGTTCAACGGTTTGTCCATTTTCAGCAGCATAGCTTATTCCGATTATGCCTGCATTTTCAGCATCGGCAATAAGGATGTCGCCTGTTTCAGGATAAGACAACTTTATGATATTCCCATTTTGCGGGTCAAAAGATATATTTAACCCATTCAGCGTTACTGCCGTTAATTCCTGCGTACTAACATTGGCATTGTCTTGTCCGCATGCTAGGAAAGTACAATAAACTGAAACAAAAACCATCAAATATACTATTTTATACATTTTTAGTTTTCTCCTAACAAAGTATTTAATTTATTTAGGCATATTTGAAGTATTCGACTTACTTTGTGTTAAAATCCGGCACATTAAAATTCTGTGTCCCTTGTTTGCCTCCGGTATATACCAGCACTTTTCCGGACAGCGTCAATATTGGTGAATGGAATAGCTTTGAAAGCATAATTAATAGCTTCCATTGTTGTACCCTTATAACAATGAGAAAGTGTATCTAATGCTCGTTGCTGTGAAACCATTTACCACATGCCTACCCCGGTGTAGCCAGAAACAATCATTTTATTTTTCAATAAGCAGTTATTGATACCTTTTATTGTTGATTTGCAACGCTATCACAAATAAATACAACAAATGAACCTTTACCGAAAACACTGAGACATGGCCCGCCTTTGGATATCCGAAAATCAAAAGGCATGCTTTTGCCAAACTTATCTCGTACTTTAATCATTTCCTTTTTCACATAATCGTTGAAACGCAAAACGGCCTTGCCGTAACCCGACATATGATATTCAATCCCTTTGGTAACAGATTTTAAAGTACATAATTCAAATGGTGTGTACTTTAGAACCGGACCCGCCTTTGGGCCATTAAGTAAAATTACGTTATGATTACCTTCCTTCATCAGGGCAGTAGGAATTTTCAAAGTATGTGGAACAGGTTTGCCGTCAAAAACAATACCGATGGATTCAGGTGATGATTGTTTATCGCCATTGCCATCTTTGCCCTCTGTGCTGATTGCAAAAACGGCCTTTCGAAACTCCAATCCATTTACATGTTTAATATAGGCAGAAGGCATTATACATAAACCATTAAAATCAAGCGATGTGATGAAAGACACAACTGCCGCCATATAGGCACCACTAGTCCATGGATAAGGAAGGTGTATCTGGGCATCTGTGCGCTCACATAACGCTCCCTTCATATAATACAGAGCATCCATATTATTTTGAGTGTTCCAAGATACCTTATTGACAGCCTTATGAATTTTGTCCAATAGAAAGTACCCTTTATCACATTCTCCAGCGGCAACGTATTGATGGGCAACTTGAGCAATATTCGGCGCAAAATATAAATTTTTTCCCTCACCTCCGAATGTGTTATAAACTCGGTTCAATATGTAATCAAGCGTCTGAAAAGACTTTTGTGGATCCGGTGACATTGGGAAAAAAGTAAGGTTAAAGATCGTACTCATACTGCCGTCATACCATTTACAACTATAATCCAAATCTAATTCCTCGGTTCGGCCGTTCGCTAATTGAAGGACAGCCCAAATGTAATGTCCCTTCTGTGGCTTCCATAGATATTTGTCTATTGCTACGGCGAGATTTTCAGCAAAAAACAGGTGCTTGGCACATTGATCGGTTTTCCCTAAAGCCTCAGCCATTTCAGCCAACATTAGATGTACTGCGTACATAATATTATTCTGGCCTATGCTCGAATATGTCACAGGGCCGCAAGGGTCTTCGGGCCATGTTTCTGCCCAAAATCTTTCCGACTCTTTTGTTCGTATAACCGGGGACTCCACAACATAGAGATCCATATAAAGCTGTTTTTCAGGATCAAATGAATTTTCCCGCAAAAAATCACATGCGCTGTTTAAAACCGAATACCATTGACCCAAATGCTTTTGGTCGGCATTCAGTTTCCATTGGGCATAAACTGCCAGTGTGGCAAAAAAAGCACCATCCGATTCACACTTGAACTCCTGACCACGCGGAAACGTTTGAAAAGTCAACCACTCTATCCCGTTATCAATAACCGGTACAGGATTGTTCATCACATAGGGTGTCCATCGAGCCAGTGGCCGACCATTCCCGCTTAAAGCCGTCCAAATCGTCGAAACACCTGAATCACGCACCCAGAAGTTCAAATATTCGTCCAAGGCCGCATAAGAACCGCCGAACGGATATGACATTGAAAGATAACCTCGCTTGGCCATCGTGAAGTTTTTTACCAGCATCGCGTCGCCTTCTATTTGAACAGGTCGCGTTAGTGTCTCTATCCATTTCTTTGTTGATTTCACAACGCTTTTTATATCTGAAAGGGAACTGGCAACTTTTGCCAATTCATCAAGCGATTGAGCCCAGCAAATTGAAACTCCATCCGCCATCACACTGTTACCATCACCCACATTAACGTCTTGATTATAAAAAACCAAACCGCAATAAACAGTTGCGCCATTATATTCACTTTTTGCTATCCAGTATTTTTTGTTAAATTCCAACTTATTTCGATCAAAATGAATTCGCACCGGCTCCGGTTCAGCAATAATGGTAATTGCAGGCCGATCAAGAACATATACCTTGATCATCCCATTCTGATAATGATATGAGAGTTCGAACGGATCATACTCAATTGTATTTAAACCTGTATTATATTTCAGATGTTCAGCCTGTGATCGTTTTTCTTCCGGCCATCCGGTTTCAATCGTAAGCCAGCCAAAAGGTTCTTGTAGTGAATTCCAACTATGAAACTTGTGGTCAAGCGATGAGGGGCGTGGCACGATTCCCAGAGCAATGCTAAGAATATCCTCTTGGCGAACACGCAGTCGTGCACCGTATGGACTCGATAGTCGCGTTTCCGTTGGTTTGTCCACGAAATTTTTATTCAACAAAGAGGATGAAGCTTGGATAGTTGATAATATTGGGATTTTCAACGGCGCTCCACATACAACTTGAGTTGTGGCAAAAACACAAATTGTTACCGTTAAGTAATTTAGCTTTAAAAGAAAGTTAAGTTTCATATTATGCTATCCTTGATTTTCGCGTTTCTGGACGATTATCTGATGTTCCTGAACCAATGACCGAGATGCAGCTCCTTCGACCTTTTATCGCGATAATAGTCCGATTTACCTGAATTAATTATGTAAACAATATTATAAACCAAAATCAAAAAGTATAATTTGTTTTAATTTTTTTTGAGTCATACACAACCAATAACAGTCTCCCGATCCATCGCTTATTTACATAAGCCTCTGTCAGCACATTAGACTATATATTTTGACATTGAAACCTTTACCACAGATTTCCAAATTTTTATAAACCGCAGCAAAATTATTTTTGCGGAACATTAAAATTGGGCACAGAAACAGCGTCATCTTTCTTCTCTTGGCTGTTTTTTTCAGTTGTCGCTGTCGATTGGTCAAGCGACATAGCCAGTTTATAGCCATCAACAATTGCTTGAACCGTTGTGCCTTCGTAAACACGGTCTTTCGGGAATTTACCAAAGTTGCTTCTCCAGTTATTGTCCACATCGGTTATTTGTTGTGCGATATCACCCCGATTTAAAGTATTTACGCTTTTTTCCATTCGCTGACGCATTTCATCGAAATAGCTTTTCATTCGAGGTTTATAATGATAAACCATCTGCTCGAAATTATCTGTTGAAGCGTAATTATCATTGATGGAGTGCTGACACATCATCCGAGTCGCCAGAGGATTAGTGCCGGGTACACTTCTAAAAGCTCTTATCATTTCAAAATAGGAATAATCCGGACGAGTTGAAAGTATTTGTTCTATTGCATCAAGGCATTGCATCGCTTTGTTTGCATTTGCTTCAAAATCGGGCTTGTCTCCTTTTTTGAACGCCTCAAAGGTAAGAATTGTAAAGTAGTTTGACTGCAATCCTAAAAGGGCTTTGGTATAAATTAACATATCGTTTTCATAGAGCTTGTTTTCATTTTGACCGGTTTTCTCGTTGAGTGCAATCGTAACAGCATCTTTGAGAAGTGTGATCTGATTCGGCAGTTTCGGCTTCACGCTTTCGGCGCCGACCATCACATCATCAAATGGAGGCGAAACATCCGGCCACCATCGTATCCCCATTGTCTGATAGTACATATTATTCATGTTTCCTGAATCAGAATATACGGCCTGGATTATTTTCTGGGTGCAACTAAGCATGTTAGGCAGTGACTTTCGGCCATACCGCGTCAAACAATATTTTTTAATAAATTCCCCATAATCGACTTCTTTGGTGTTCCAGGATAGTTCTGTAACCATTTGACGAAGCAGAAGATTATGACCATGTGATTCACCCATATTGAATATACCAATCAGGTTTTTTGCCTCCGGTGTTTTAGCGACTGTTGTTATGGCATTGTTCAAATTTTCGAGATTGCCGAACAACTGGTCGTCCCCCTGATTGCCATGCAAAAGACCCCATAACCATTTTTTACCATAGAAATAGCCGGTTTTTTCGTATTGAGAGCTAAAGTTTGCTGCCATATCCCAAATTATTGTGTCGTCAGGCATCGATTCGATATATTTTCGCCGTCTTTCTTCTGTCCACATCTTCATCGGATTGGCGGTAAAATCCCATACATCAATGAACTGTCGAGCCTGTGGGTCAAATGAGTGTATAATTTTTCTGGAAGTCATTATATTATCTAATTTTACCTGTACAGCCTGATTGGGATCTTCCGCACCGGCAGATTCCATATAAGGCGTACAATGCCATAAATGGTCTGTTCCGTAAAGATTTATAATTTCTTTTATGAACCCTGTACCGTATTTTTTAGCTTCTTCTGATGTGGGTACGAGAAAATCTCCTTCATAGTTAACAGACCCAATATAAGGCAGGTCGGGATGTTTAACTCTGAACTGTTTTGGTACCTGTCCGATGTCGGAAATACGATATATTATTTTTATGCCCCTTTTGCGGGCATAACTGAACCAGTCCTGAAGCCATTTTGTTCTGTACTCAGGCGGATAGTCCCAACTCTGCGGCCAGCCGGCGGCATAGTTTTCTTCAGGTACGAGATTATAATCGTACACTTTTTTGGCAACCAGTCCGCTGGTGTCCGGATAGGCCGACATAAGCCAAAGAGTTTGGTTGTTTTTCTTCTTTGATAACCATGATACAAAAGATTCCATTTCATCAAGTCTTGCAAATCTCGCAAAGTATTTATTTAATCCCCAGTTCCATGAGGTATTACCGTAATAATAAGCCCTGTCGCTGAATTGGGGTTTGGTTTTTCGGGAAACATTACAAAAAACGATAGAACTTTGTGACGGGACATACTCTCCATCCGCAAAGAAACCAACATCACAGAAGTTTTCGAGATAATCGTAAACACTATATAAAGTTGATACTCCCGTATTGCCGGCCAGCACGAGATAATTTTTTTGATCGTGCTTAACAGACTGTATGATAAAACCTTCCTGGCCTAAATCAGTCATATCAACAGTCAGAAGTTTTTTATTTATCAACTCATTTACAACAGGATTTTTATCCGGGCCGCCGATGAGTGTGATATTTTTCGAATCAAAATCCTGTCGAGATGCAGCCAAAACAGAGATTCGACTACGACTCATTTTATAAAAATAATCATGAAGCTCTGCAGCAGCATAATTATATCTCCAAGAGTCGTTGGAGTCTGTACATTGATTCGTATCAGGTTTTAATACGACTATTTCACGGATATTGGCCCGGTCGACCTGCGCGTTAACTGAAGTTATAAACATACATAAAAACACCAAAATGAAATTTTTCATAAATACTCCTTCTAGTAATAGTTTTGTTGGTTTTAAGCGACATAGCCGTAAGTTGTTACAACTTACTCATCATTCATGATTAAATTTTGATAAATTTCAATGGCAGAAACCCCGAACATCTGATGTACAAAAGATGGACGAAATTCAATCGCTATAGGACCTTCATTTTTATGTGAGATTGTAAACACTAAAGTAGCTGTTTTTGAGGGAATCATTCTAATAATGCGTCCAACCGGTTGTTGGTCGCAGAGAATATTAACCGGCGGGAAACAATCCGTGTCATAAGGGTCTTGCCATGTTTGGCCCCGTACGCTATTTGCGGATATTCTGAAAGTGTATTCTCCCGTGGGCATGTGAATCTTGAATGTTTTGTTGCCCATGAAAGCGTTAAAATCACACAGCAAAGGAGTTTCTTTCCATATAACGATGTTACTACAACCCCCTTTTCCGTCCCACCCGAATCCCAGACTCTCGGAGTACACCGTTTCATTGGTTATACATGTAGCGCCATCGGCAAGCGGAGAACCATTACTTCCAAAATCAAATGTTCGTATCAGCTTAATCTCGTCAGAAAGGATGCCAACAGTGACTAATTCGGAACTGGTCCATAGCCCATCTTCAAAGACCAATACCGCAGGGGGAAGGTCTCCGGAAAATACCTCATCTAAAGACCTTTTAAATTCAAATTTCTGCGACTCGCCGGGTTTCAAACTAATATCTTGTTTAAAGGGCTGTACGGAATTTTTGGCGGGGCAATCTTGCATAACAGGGTCCACAATGCTTGCATGTAAAACTTTATTCGTTGGATTCGAAGCAGTCAGTTTTACCGTCAATTCTTTACCATCTTTTGTGAGCACAGCCGATTTACTTATTGTGGGTCCCGGAAGCTTTTTCCAATTAACCGGATCGAGCATTTTCTGCAGGATATGGCTGGCAACGGGATCCACTCCGTAACGATTAACCAACAGCAATTGGCTGAGCAACACATTACCTTGCCCTACTTTTTTGAGCAAAACTGCTGACGAATTTTGCCAGTTTCCACAGGTTATTAATGTTTCATCATCGTCACGCTGTTCTATGGGATTTTCAAAAGCAAAATTATAGCCGCCATGCCACTCAAAAAGATCGTCCCTGCTTAAATCTTCAGTAAGTGCATTTCGCCCCAGATTTTGAACATAAGCAGATTGAATTGTATCAGATCGGATAAACGATATTTTGAATGGAAGCCAACTGATGTTACATTCAGGAGTATTCTGCTTTGGTTCTGTTATTGTTGAAATTTGTGCCGCAATTTTTGCGAGATAATCATTATTTAAATCAAATGCAGTGGAACCTCTTTGCCCTGGAGTTGCCTGGTTAAGCACAAGCACATTACCACCTTTTTTAAGGAATTCGTTAATTGTTTCCTTTGACTGAACTAAGGCAGTATCTGAAGAATATGCTCCGATTATCAAAAGTGATACGTCTGTCAGCGGCTGTCCCGGTTTCCAGTTGCTGTATTCCAATCCAAGGTGTTTTAATACGCCGGCGGTGTTCCCGACTACATCGTAAAGAGCAATCGGTTTTTTTATCAGTGGCATATCTTCTTTGGGAAACACCTCGAATGGTAAACAGTCATAATTCACTAAGCCGGTTTCGTTCGAGAGCGTAGCATACATAAATATTTTTTGCCGTGTTGATACAACAGGCAGTTTTAGGTCTATCTTGTCGATCATTATACGGGTTGCCGGCTCAATATCTTTTGTCCATTTTTTTTCTGCCAGGATATTTCCTGATTCATCAGCGATAAACACCCGCAATACTCCACGTATGGGGTCTGGTCGGTCATTATAGACCCACAGATAGGAATCCTGGATGTTTGTTCCGCTATAAAAACGTCTTCCCTGATATTGAATGTTAACTCGTTGCGGAGCGCAGGCTTGAGCCAACGCGAAATATGCCTCTTTGGGTCGTCTCTTGTTGTCCACGACTGCTTTTGGCCAGGTTATCGGGCCGGGATCGATAAGGTGAAAGTGACAATAGCCGTTTATATCCGGCCGTCGTCGAAGCACATCCGTTGAGGATTTTACCTGATAGGCCTGATAGGCCTGGCTTCTTTTTATCCAATCCGATGGGCGTACGCATCCGCCGTAATATCGGACGGCTTGTGATAGTTGGAGTGGTTCCGACATATAAGTAATACCGCGATATACCGGCCGCATCATAGGGATGCGCCTGACATCCCAGATGTCATCCTCGGAGGCGGGTACTTCCCAAGGCGTGAATGAATCCTGCCAGGTTTGCCAGTCGGGATACCCCGTAGAACCATACTCACTCAGCATCTTTTTGTCGTCGGGAGTGTATTGAATTGTTTTTTGGGGTGCTTCTGTAACAAAATCGGCATAAAACGGCGTTTTTACATACCAGCCATAATACCAGTGATGGTCACTGAATCCCCACCATTCTTTGTTGGACTTAGCGATCAGACTGTATGATGCTGTAAACCCGGAATTGCCGCAGACGAGCCGGGTCGGGTCGATTTGGCGGCTATACCGCACAAATTCTTTAATAACCGGCGGCATATCGCCGGCCCATTGCGATTCATTGATGAATTCCCAAAAGATAATAGATGGATGGTTATAAAATGATTCGACGGTATCTTTAAATTGCCGTTTGATTTCCTCCGCATACATAGGCAGCATATCTGTTCGCTTTCCGACAAAACCTTCCTGAGCATTCAGGGGCATATCGGTGTAAAGCATTAGTCCATACATATCAGCATATTGGTAAAACCATTCCGGAAGTGTGTGAATATGCGTCCGTGCCATGTCCAAATTAGCGGCTTTGTAGAGAAGAATATCTCTCACAACCGCATCAGCGTCCTGATGTAACGTTGGCAGCCAGAAATCTCCAAAAGCTCCCGATCCGCGCATGTAGTATGGTCGATTGTTGAGGAGAAAGGTACCGTCGTCTGATTGTGAAATCCACCGCATTCCAAATGTTTTATCGATACAATCCAGAACCTTTCCTTTTTCATCCTCCAATGTAACCCTTACGGTGTAAAGATATGGACAATCAGGGGTCCAGTAGCGAACATCAGGGACTTTGCAAGGGACAATTTCCTGATTTCCTTTTGAAATCTGCAATGGAAGATTCTTTGACATCTCCTGGCTTTCAAAATTACGCGGAGCAACTAAAATTTTCAATTGAAGTTTTTTTTGATTTTCAAGAATATTTGTAAGGTTGACCTCTATTTTTGCGGTATCCGGCCACTGAGGCGTTACTTTAATATTCGTGACATAGATGGACGAACGCCCGATTAGCTTAACCGGTTGATAAATCCCCGCGGCATTACTGAATTGCACTACTCCTCTAAGGTCGCTGTATGCGACGATCGCCTCGCCGTCACCCTGAAAACTATGTTGTTCACCATCCCAGCATTGGGGATTGTCCACCCGTACCGCCAGTACATTGCCGGTAGGCTTTAAAAAATCCGTAACGTCAAACTCAAAGGGCAGGTAATAGCCGGTATGCTCGCCGATATACTTGTCGTTCAGATACACCCTGGCGCCATAATCAACAGCATCGAAATGCAGTATGACTCGGTCCGCAGACCAAGAAGGCGCATCGAAAGTTGTACGGTACCAGCCCAGCGCAAATTCACGATGGTCAGGCAATTTTACAGAAGTCCAGTCATCTTCAGATGTGTCGATTGCAAACCAACGCTGGTTTTCCCCTTTTGCTTCAGTATCGTCTTTGAATTTCCAGGAAAGTGAAGATAGGAGTTGTTCCGGTCTTTCAAATTCAGAGGGCGATAGAAGGTTTTCTGTAAAAGGAGCGTACTTTTGATTTAATAAATCGATTCTTTTCTGCAATTCAACATCATCTGCGAAAGGGGCAGGCAACTGGGTACCGTCATTAAATTGCAGCGGAAATTTCGAATTCCACATCCATTCATTAAACCCCCATGCATTGGTATGGACAGCCCCCAGGATTACCAATAAAAAAAATGAATGACAAATCGTTTTTCTGCATAATTTTTGGGATGTATAATTTGTTTTCACCGCCATCGTTTTGTCCTTAAAACTAAACACAGAGTTACTATTCATGGGTATTTGTACAGTATTGGGTAACACACCCAATATCAATTACCAATCTTTACTTGGTCATTGCCTTGTCCGGCTTTGTCAGTATCGCAACCATCAGCTCTTTTTCATAATATCGTATTGGACTATAACAGCTACAAATGCAGCAGGCCTCGCCTATCTCTATTTTGCCGCCGCTGCTATTTTTTACCATCTGTTACACCTGGCCAGTCGTCGGTGCGGAATGGCGAAGCGGGCAGACCTGTTTCATCAGACAAGGTGCAATTTTCGGGATTGTCCGACCATGCATATCGAACTGCGACCGGTTCGTTGACATCCGGACTCCACACAGCAATCATTTGTTTTTCTGCGTGAGCATTCGGATGGCCGGGCATCAAAACACCGCCTTTAAATATCTTTGCCTGCGCAGGTACAAATTTGCGATCAGAACCGGCAATAGTGAAACCCTTAAGCTCGTCGCCTTTGACTTTGCAGAACGTATCAAACTCAAGAACTATCTTGTTGCCTTGTATATTCATTTGCTGATACATCGGGCCGGAATATTGCAGTCCTTTATAGCCGTAGGTTTTCGCAAGTGCCCAGAGGGAGAGGCGGCGGCCGACTTCCTGCTTGTTCTTCGGATGGATATTGTTTGCCTCGCCGATGTCGATGATGACGGCCATACCGGTATTAGACATTTTTTTAACGGTCAAGAGCTGTGCATCGCGGAGTTCGGCCCAGGAATCTTTTTTCATGTCGTATGGGGAAATGTCAAAACTGGCAATCTGCACGAACAGGAAAGCAAAATCACCCTGGTGCCATTGCGCCCGCCAGTCGGCAATGAGTGTGGGGAAGAGCTTGCGATATTGGTATGAGCGATCGGTGTTGCTTTCACCTTGATACCATATTACACCTTTGATGCCATACGGTATGACCGATGCGATCATGCCATTAAAAAGCAACGATGCGCCATTGGGGTTCATTTCACCAAATGGCACGGCCGCTTTCGGAGGTTCGGGTTTGCCGGCTTTTTGGGCGTCATTCGCATCCTTTTGCCATTGTGCCAAAGCCTTGTCATAATCAGCCTTCCCATTGGGGTACTTCTTTATCAGTTCCTCATACCGTTGAATGATCGGGGCAAAGTCAGGCTCAGCTTTGATCGCCGGCATCGACATCCAAGCTTCTGCAATTGTGCCGCCCCATGCGCTGTCGATCAGGCCGACAGGCTGGTTGAGTTCCTTGTGCAGTTCACGCCCAAAGAAATATGCAACAGCCGAGAATGAGGAAATCGTTTGGGGCGAACATTCAATCCAGCTGCCGTTGCAATCGGTGAGCGGCTTGTGGGATATGGCCTTTGCGACGGTAAACAAACGTATAAGAGGGTATCGGGCGTTGTTAATTTCCTCGGAAGCGTTAAGTACACCGTTCACAGGCATTTCCATATTTGACTGGCCTGAACCGAGCCAGACCTGGCCGACAAGGATATTCTTTATGATAATGGTATTTTTGCTGGCAACGGTCATTTCGAAGGAGGTGTCGGATGGTTTCATCGCTACCAGTTTCACCATCCATTTGCCGTCTGCGCCGGCGGTGGCTGTTTGTTTTTGGCTGCCGATGGTTACAGTTATGGTTTCCTTCGGATCGGCCCAGCCCCAGATGGGGACATGAACATCGGCCTGGATTACCATATTGTCGGAGATGATGGCGGGTAGACGAACGTCAGCTGTTGCAAGTGACGCAATGATAATAACAAAAGAAAGTGGAACAATTATCCATGTGTTCATTTCTGAATCTCCATGACTAAAATCATTTTTCTTAATCAACAACAGTATTGTTAGAACCCTGGGCTTTATCAGTGAACCAACCACCATCGCAACGGCAGTGAGCAGATACGTCAGAATGCCGGAATAATATTTGTACCCTACTACAATACTTGACCATTTTTATAAGGATTTTTTCAACTCTTCAAGCATGTGTTTAATATCCACAATCCCATTAAAGGCAACATAGACAGTAACTGTGGAATACCAAATAACACACACAGCAGTCAGGCAAAACCAGAACCAGTGTTCGGTAATCATTTTTTATCTCCAATAAAAATCATTTAACATCTGCTTTTATATGCTGCGGCTTTATCAATGAGCCAACTATCATCGCAACAGCAGTAAGCAAATACGTTAGAATACCGGAATAATATGGACCAATAGTTTTAGCAAAACCTTTAGTAACTGGTACTTTTTCAAAAACCAAAAAGAGTATTGGAACAACGGCACCGATTATGATTGCACCGGCGGCCCCCCAACTATTGGCCTTTTTCCAGTAACAGCAGGCAATTAAAAGCACTGATATACTCGACAGATAAATCGTTCCCGTAACACCAATATATGTCCAAAGGTCGCCTTCCAGCTTATACCACAAACCAAATACAAGCAAAAACAATCCTATGCACGCCACTATCATACGGTTCCACAGTAATCCTCTTCTTTCAGACCATTTGTTTTTCCTGAATGGTGCCATAATATCATTGTATATTACACCACCCCATGTGAGCATATATGAGGAATCTGTTGACATATCCGCCGCCAGCATCGCCGCGACAAGCAATCCCATTAAGCCTATCGGAACAAACGTGCTCAAAAATACAGGCATTCCATACAGAGACGATTGTTCTTTCATTGCCGCAGAAAGCAATGTCATACTATCAGGTTTTAACATAGCAAGCGCAGCTATACCCCAAATTCCCGGTATCAGGAAACGGCAGACAAAGAAAAAGGCTGTTCTGGTATATACCATCTGGCCTGTTTTTGTATCCTTTGCAGAAAGCACTCTGGCGATGGTGGTTTGCCACGTCAAAACTGCCGCAAGATTAAGAAACGCAAAAAATAATACGTATTCCCAGCCCATATCTTTATTTACAAATGGATTGAATCCGCCTGCTCCATAATGTAATTCAACGGTACTAACCAGGTTAGACCAGCCGACTCTTGCAAGTATAAGAATTGTAACGACAACAAGACCAAGACTCATCACTATAAATTGTAGAAAGTCGGTTATTAAAACGGAAAGCATTCCGCCAAGGATAGTATATACCGCTACTGCGATTAGTAAAACAGTCATTGTAATCTCAAGGTATTTGACGTTAAGACCCGATACGAGCACAAGAAATTCGCCTCCGACACGTAGAAACACGCCCATATTAAGCAAACCGCCAAGCACAATTACCACACCGGCAGCCCAGCGAATGCGGGGACCGAAACGTTTTTCCAATAATTCGGGAATAGTAATTACACCTGAATCCCGAAGAGGCTTAATACAAAAACCAGTAATCCCAACAAAGAACATCGATAGTGCCATAAGTATGCCTGGTGTCACTCCTGCGAATCCATATTTGTACCCGTTTTGCGCGGTATACATACAGGTAACAATGCCAAACTCGGTAGCAGCAAGCGAGGCAATGCCAAGATAGATATTCATTTCACGCCCAGCCACAAGAAAATGCTCTACTTTGCCAACATATTTGCGAACCATAATTCCGGCAATCATCGTCCCAAGAAGATAACAACCGATTATACTGCCATCCAAAAACCAAGAAAAATGTATCATATAAAAACCTTTACACCTATTATTTCCAAATTCCTACTACAATCACTCATTATTAAATCCAGTTAAACTCCGTCCCTGTCGGCTACAATAAAGCCTGTCTTAAAGATTCTTATCGCTTTCAAAAATCTACTGACTTGGACAGCTACGAAATAGTTTTGCTTCGATCAATTAACATGCAATCCGATGTCCATGCCGAACTATGGCAGAAAACTTTTCGTGTCAGTAGCTAATTAACCTTTGCATAGTACAAAGTTATACCAAAATCTCTTTACTTGGGCCGATTAGTATAGTTAAAACCACTTTGTGTTTTTAATTCATAAGATGAACTTTCATCAGGTATTAATCCATCCCAATTTGACCGCCTATAACCCATTCTACATGCTGATCGCCAAACAAAGCTGTACTTCCACCATATTTTCCCTTGCGATGACTTCCATAGTTGCCTATACGACCATAATTATTGTCATTGTTGAAAAGCAGTCGCTCACCAGCATTGCAACTAAGAATGGTTACCTCCGATAGGCTGCCGGCTTTAAGAGAATTGCCCTCAAAGTCCTTAAATTGCTGCGCACCACCTGTTAATTTGATAGGTACAATGGTATCAGGGCGAAGAAGACTCCAACGCGATTCCTTAGGTCTATAGAGAGGAAGCTGGGCGTATTTGAGTGAGCCACCATAGGGATGTTCCGGATAAAAAACCCGTCCCTTATAAAGACTATGCAACCATGTTGAGTAACTCTCCCATACGCCGATATTATTTGAGACTCCAAATACTTTTGAACCTAATATGACTGTAGATGTGACTGTCGAATACCCTGTACTCCTATTACCTCTCGCATAAGGGCACATAAAATATTTTGGCGCATACCTACTCAAATATTCTTCAAGTTGCGGAAACCACCACGCTTTATCCGGACTTAGATTACTGGGCAATGGAGTTGTCAGACCACAATAGTTGCGTAATGCCACAGAAAGTAAACAATATTTTACCGGAATCTCATACCAAGGACTTACACCAACCGTAAGTGGCATGACATCATTGTTACCCGCAGAATACGCATTCAAAACTAATCCGATTTGCTTTGTATTGGCGATACAGGTCAGCAGCCTGGCTTGTTCCCTGGCTTTTGAAAGTGTCGGCATCAGAATAGCGAGTAATAACGCAATTATGGAAATTACAACCAGAAGTTCCACCAAAGTAAAACCCCAGTGATTATTGTAACCTGAAATTCTCGGTCTATCGCATTTCATAATTTTAATTTTTACAAAAATGAGGCAACTGAGCTCTTTAGAATACGAGTTCGCAAGTAACAAATAGCTCATCCTTGATATAGTTCGTAAATATCTGAGAAATCTTCTTCATTGGGGAACATTCCTTTACTTTAACCAATTTTCAGCTAATCTGAATAAATCTTTTGTATCGACTTTGCCATCGCAATTAATGTCTGCAATTGAACAATAGTCATCGGGATGCCAATACAAAAGACCATTAGCCTGTTCATAAACATCGCTTGCTCCATCGTTATCTGTATCTATATAAGTCTCATTAGTTGAAACAATAATCTCTTTTTTCCATTCGATATTGTTCTTCTCTCGGAACCATGCAACGCCATCTTGTACCATATCATAGTACAAATCATATTTGCCGCCTGTTGCCGGCGCTGCAATATTGGCTGTAAACATTACCGTGGCGCCGGGCAATACAGATTCACCACCCGGAATCAGTATCCTTGGTTTGGCGTTATAATCCGCAAGATTCGGTTCTGTGCCCGATGGCACAATCGCATACCCAAGACGATACGATGAGGCCTCGCTCCATGTATCCCAGCCATCATTACGAACTGCTATTGTAACTGGATAAGTTTGTCCGAGAGCCATAATCCTTGGGATAGTGTCAGATACCCATGCCGTCCGGTAATTATTGGAACCGCCAAGATAATAACGAAGAAGATAATTAAAAGTGTACATATCGAGGAATCTGTGGTTATTGGGAGAATCGGCATAACTATCCTCTAAAACTTTGACATCACTTGGACTATATGCTGATGTCCAGTAATTGAAGTGTACACCTGAAGGATAATCCGGGAATGTTTCGGTTCCGTGAGTGTTGGTCCAACCAATTATCGGTACATTATCAAGAAGAAAAGGACTCGCTATATAAACCCATACACCAGCACCTATCCCGTCCCCATGGGCAGGAATTGCGGTCTCGTAGTCTGCAGTACTCAGATTTCCTTTAGCGGGGTTGGCCAACCAGCCGGCAATCGAATAATCCACTAATCTGTTGTGGTCCTTATTGTGCTTAATCCATACATCAACGATACTGGGGTATCCGGAAGGCGAACGAGTGCCATACAGTAGTGACGGACATACAACCCCGGCTCCCCCATAGCTATTACAGAAAAAGTCTTTCGGAGTTTTATGACGATAATAATAGTCAAACTGGACACTGCCTCTGTCCATCAGATTTGAGTTAAGCTCCCAATGCATATTCACATTGCCTCTGTTAGGGTCAGCGTAATATGCACTCATTGTATATGAGGCCCAGGCAGGTCCGTCATACCCAAGAACTCGAATTAAATTATAATTTCCTTCAACAACATTTCCATTACCATCGATTAGCCCCTGTGCAACCATATCAGAATATGTTGGAGGAGGATTTTGTATATAACGTCGTTCTTTAATAGCGGCAAGTAAACCGTCATTAAAAGAGGCGTTGACCATACAGGAAGGAAGAGGCGCATCGCCCTCGATATACGCATTGTAAGTGATAAAAATCGTATTGAGCGTTGTTTCAGATTGACTGATGGTGTGAATACTGGGCGTACCCCTTGTTACCACATTTGTATATTTAATGTCCCAATTTAAAAACCCACAAAGTTTTATCATTTCTTTTTGACCTGTTTGTGTATTACAGGCATTTAAAATGCTCAGTAAAGTATTTCTATCCGCTCCCAGGGTCTGCGTTGGGTCATCATTTGGAGCTTCATCTGCCCATGGCGAAAGTTCAAAGCAGAAACCTTTCTTTTTTATTGCATAATCCAGATTAAATAATTGCGACCTAAGGCCGTCACTCTCATCAATGCCCCACAAATCAAGGGTATAAAGCAAAACAGTCGGGTCGCATTTGCCCGTATCGATATATTTTTCTTTTGCCCATATATAAGCGTCGCATTTGGCGCTTCCGGTCGACGGCGTTGAAGTCTGCCAGATTGTACCTGTCCCAGTAAATTTACCCGTTAAATCAAACAATACCGGCAACTTCGGACCATCCGCGTCATTAACCAGATAGTTATACATTGAACCGGCCGATGTGTCTTTGCGAACAGCTATACCGTTCTCCACGCCCGCAACTGTGGTGGCGACAAGACTGGTGGAAATGACGCCGGTAGTCGTATTACCGTCATAAAGCACAACGCCATTAATACGGTCACGAAATAAGTCGATTAATGCTCCCAGACCAATGTCAGTCGTTTTCCATCCTTCGCATAATCCTCCGGATTCTACCACACGGTCATACCATGGGTCGTTCCAAATCTTTATAAAAACGCGAGGAGCATCCCTGTTAACAAGACCTTGTACACACGACGCTACATGGGCTATATCGTATCTTGGTCCATTTGCCATATAGTGAATATAGTTTAAATCAAGCACATATATTGTGGGCTTGGCGGCATAAACTGTCGTCGTCATCCAACACAAAGCCAGAAGAATAAATGCAACAATATTCAACAACCGCTTGTAGCTCATTCTTTTTCTCCTATAACATTTATAAATAATTGCTGATATCGTATGATAAACAATCTATTACTCCGCGGCTTCACACCGCACCCTAACGGGTTGTGCAGGTGTTTTGGATCGCGGGAGCTGTAAATGAAGACCGAAAGTAGCCAGACAGTTACTGAACACATCTACAAACAAAATTCCTTTTTCATATTGGCAATGTCAGTGATCCAACGATGTCGCTGCCTGTTTATACCCCAGGCCAAATACGAGCAAAAATAACTTTCTCAAGTACTAATGTAATCCAATTTGAGTTCCAATAACCCATTCTACGTGCTGATCAGCAAATAAACTTGGACTTCCACCATAAACACCTTTTTTATGGCTCTTATAATTAATTATGCGACCATAATATGAACCGGAAGTAAAAGCCAATTGTTCAGCGGCCATACAATTTAAAATACTTAGCTCCGCCGGGCTGCTCGCTTTAAGAGAACCGCTGCCGCTCTCAAAATCAACGAATTGCTTGGCACCTATAAGTTTGATAGGTGATACAGTTTCTATGTGATTAATAGCCCAACGGGTGGCATTGGGTTTGTAGAGAGGAAGCTCCGCGAATTTAAGTGAGCCGTGAGGAGGGCCGTATGGATGTTCAGGGTAAATATTATATCCTTTGGATAAACTATGAAGCCAAGTCCCATAACTCTCTCCTTCACCGGAATAATTCGTAACTCCAAATATCTTACCTCCCTTTGTGCCGGTTAGCGTAACTGACGATTCAGAAATGGTGACTTTATCCCGCCCCCGTACATACGGACAAATAAAATATTTCGGTGCGTACATATTTAAATATTTTTCGAGTTGAGGGTAATACCACGCCCTATCCGGACTTAGATCACTGGGCAAGGGAGTTTTCAGACCGCAATAGTTGCGTAATGCCACAGAAAGTAAACAATACTTTACCGGAACCTGAAACCAGGGACTTTGACCAACCATAAGTGGCATGACATCATTGTTACCGGCAGAATACGCATTCAAAACTAATCCGATTTGCTTTGTATTGGCGATACACATCACCAGCTTAGCTTGTTCCCTGGCTTTTGAAAGTGCTGGCATCAGTATGGCAAGTAATAATGCAATTATGGAAATTACAACCAGAAGTTCCACTAAAGTAAAACCCCAGCAACTATTCTTACTCGAAATTCTCGGTCTATTACTTTTCATCATAAAACTGCCCTATCTAAATAATATCGTTAATATCGCATATAGCCTTATAATCATAATCAGTCGACATCACAGTCCCTAATAAAATGCCGTATTTTCATTATGATTTATTTCATCCAGTTCTCTGCCAAGATAGCAAAATCTGCGAAGTTAACTTTTCCATCATCGTTGATATCACCCTGTTTGGGAACATAAAATACTCCGACTTCACCTTCCGCCGCATATAATATGTCGGGAACGCCATCGCCATTAACATCTACTATTTTTACATCATAATAGTTTCGGCCAGTATCAAGTACCTGCGATGCAAAATTATTTGCAGCACTGTCCCAAGAATATATAGTCAGTGTAGGGAGCGTGCCATAAGCAGCTATTACAAACTCATCCAAACCATCATTGTTCAAATCACCGGTCGCTATACGCCGAATGTATCGGTTGTCAACACCATAGTTAACAGTAGTTTGTACTGCATAGTAAGCAGCACTTGAATCGCCTGCTTTCCAATGAGTAAGGTTGTTAATATGAATTTCCCATGCTGTTTGCGGGTTGACCGGAACAAAATGTGCACCACCGGGGTCTTCATTATGAAGTGAACCACCCGCAATTGTCTCAGGGCCATACCATGGGTCATTGACATCACCGGGCGTAGTTTCTGGTCGAACATTACCGACAGCCGCACTGCGAAAATAGTGTTTGGGATAATAAGTCGGCCAGTTTTGATAGCTATCTGAAGCCGCGGGCTTGCTTAAATTTAAAACCTGATAATAAACGGGCCAGACTAACTCATTCCCCGCAGTTGTAAGGTAGTTATCTGCTATCACTAAATCATAAGGCAAATTCGTTTTAATACTTCCCGTATATTTTTCTGTCTTATACCAGTAGCCTGGAAGCGCCGGATTGGGTTTGTAAATAAAGAATCCAACAACGTGAGCTTCATTCCAGTCATCATTAAAGCCGAAATAGACCTCACCGTCAGCGCCAGCACCAACTGTAGAAGTCTGATCCAAGTTTCCTATTGCAATACAGCCATTATCGACAGTAGCCCTGTTATAATATAACGGAGCATAATTTGAGGTAACGTCCGACATTCGCTGAGCATGCCAGCCGTACGTTGGACCTGCCTCAGTTCTGAAATAAACCCGTTTGATCGACGCCTCCGCCGTGTGGTCGTAGTCCGCCGTAAGATAGTATATCTGCCTTCCAATATTTGGATCAGTATCCACATTACCACATTCCAAGTCTAAATACGGAACGGTACCACTATCAAGAACCGTGCTGGACCAAGAATTGGATATTTTAGAAAACTGTGTCAAATCGCCAATTCCGCTGACGCTGTCATATGAAACGGTATAAACCTCCGCTCCGGTTTCTAAAGGGTCGGATTCACTTAAGCAAACACCATAGTAATTGACATCCGGCGTATTAGCGATTACTTTTTTCTCATATGTCACCGGAGAATAGGCTGAATAGACACAATTGCTTACTGCCAGTATTATAACCGCAAACAAATTTATTTTCTTAACAAGCTTCATTTTTAATTCTCCAATCCTGTATATTTTAATTATGATCCCTTGGACTATCCTTGCTTATAAAACATAAAAAAAACAATTACTAAACCAATGCCGGGGGCACTCTAATTCGTGCCCCCGGTGATAAGATTTTACGTTATTTTTTAAACCTTCTTAAAAAAACCATGCCGCCAAAACCCAGTAAACAAATCGTCGCCGGCTCAGGTATTTCCGCTGTAATCGTTGTAAATGTTCCATCATAATCATAGTTGAATGTTCCATCGCCAGAATAGGCCATTATATTACCATAGTTTGTGATATCTGTTATTTCACCGGTAAGCTTCAAGGTACCTTCCGTAATATTCATGCTGCTGTTAGAGGTCATTACTATACTGCTGGCATTAAGTGACCCACCTTCTAAATTGACTATACCATATCCTGCGGTCCCGCCACCCAAATTCAACACTCCAGTTGTATTTAAAGTTCCACCGTTAACATTAACTATTCCGGCCCCCAGTGAACCAACCCAAATGGGACCCCATACAACATCGACAAGACCACTGTTAATTGTCAATGTGCCGGAACCCGTAGCAGTCGAACCCAAAAAGAATTGACTCCATCCCTGTGATATAACAGTTCCGCCATTTACAATCATAGTTCCGCTGCCAAATCGGCCTATAACCGGAGAACCTATTACCTCCAAAACGGCTCCATCAGATATGGTCGCCATTCCATTACCGCCGCTTGAGTATCCCAATGCACAATTGTTTGCAATAGCATAGCTGTTCGTTCCGCTCATATTCAGAGTGCCGGTACTGCCGCTAACATCGCCCACTTTCAAATAACCGCCGCTGCCGGAAACATTAAGAGTGCCACCGCCGGTTATATTCAGGGTAGCGTTATAACCATTTGAACTTGAACCTAAAACTACACTTGAGGTTCCCGAGAATGCAATCGAACCGCCAGCTACTATATTTAAATTACACGTTCCTGTAGGGCGATAGCTGTGGCCTGCATAAATATTAGCAACACTTCCAGTCACCGCCGAATTAACAACACACTGATCACTTGCGCCAATGATGATAGAACCCGTAGTGGGAACAGCCCCGTTCTGCCAGTTGCCCGCTGTACTCCACATATGATCGCCTGTCGTATCCCAGTACTGTACAGCGCTGTATGCGTTGTACGTCAGGCCAAACATCGCCAAAACACAAATTAAATATGTTATTTTCTTACTCATTCTCATTTTCCTTACCTCCAAAAAACTGTTCACAAAAACTAAATTCAGTCATTTTACGCATGACTATACACCACTTTGTACACCTCCAAAACTTAAAGAAAACCACTTTTCTTCATCATATACCCTCCATTCCTATATTAAAATCTTTTCAACAACCGATTATGCTGCTACTTGCTTACTTAAGCCAATTCTCAACCAGAATTTTCAAATCCAGCATATCAACGGAACAATCGCCATTCAAATCAGCCTGGAAAAATGATGGGTCTGTAAAAACCTTTATCGTTTTTGTCAGTTCTTCTCCGAATCTTCCGGCACCTCCGTCCTGCACCATACCCCAATGGGTTGAGTACGTTCCCACGGTTGCAGGAGCCTGTAAATGAAGCTCAAAGGTAACCGGACGACCCCGAAAAACACCTCCATAAAGTGGAACTTCATTGCTTACATCGTCGATGGTCCAACGAGTCTGACCACCTACCCCGAACAAAGTACTATCCGCTTCCTTTTGGCTAAACCTGAACTGGTTTGCCTCGTTCCACAACAAATCGCCCTGATTCCGGACAACCACATAAGCCGTGTATTGCTGACCCGCTGCCATACATGAAGGAATGTTGTTCCAGAGTATCTTTGAGTCAAGATCGGGATAGTCATTAAATTGACGGGCACCTGAAGCAGTAGTATGAATATACTCAAATGGGTCATTTGTACTGGACCACGTATCGGTATTTGGATTGGGTGAAACTATATACGGATCCCCTGTGTTGGCAGCATAAATACCTGATCCTTCGTCATATTCGTTCCAGCCCTCCACATAAACACGGTCAATATCAGAATTCGCAAGGACGGAATTCCATGCATTCCTAAAGTGCACTCCGCCATCACGCGGCAGGAAATTACCGGGAGTGTTGATGTTTTGGTCCCAATACCCGCCCTTCAAAACCACAGATAGAATATTGTTATGGTTTGTCGCATAATAATAGAGACTGGCAATTCCAAAATTCCAAACTCTCTCATCAGACCAGCTTAAATAGGTTCCGGCTGGTGAATTTCCAATCAAGTAAACTTCGTCATTGAATACGGGGTGATTTGCACCCAAATTAGCCGCTAATCGACTTTCGACATCATATCGGCTCAGCGAACCGGGGTTGACAAGCGTGCTCAACTCGTACAGCATTAAAACGACACGTCCGTCGATTTGAGCCAAATAGCTATCCGCGTATTGATCCGGGTTGGTTGCAAAGTAATCGTTGTAGAAAGCGGTATATTCCCCGACAAATCCGTCTTTGCCTTCACTGGTTGCCACATTAAACGAAGTGCCTGTGCAAGCGAGATCAAGATACGGCACCACTTTGGGCACATCGTAACCGGCTTCCCGCATTTGACTAAGAGCCGTAAGCAGCTTCCTTCGCAATGGAGAATACCAGTCGCCTCCGATAAGAGGAAGAGGACGGGCTACATGAACGTATATAACGTCAATATCTGCCAGCATCATCTGTTTAATCTGACTCTGCCACCAGTCAGGTTCGCCGGTCCAAGCCGCCCTGCCTTCCATCGGTGCCCATGGTCCGCTTACTTGGCCGCCATCGGATACGAACCACTGAAAGACAGTAGTGCTGGTAATATGGCTGTCCATATCGAATGGAACGCCCTGGGTATATAAGTAGTCCGGGACCGGACTACTGGCAACCACCAAGCCAGACAATATTGTTACAACTATCAAAAAACATTCTGCTTTTTTCATACAGCCTCCTAATTCCTTACTAATCCAAACAAACTTTTTCATTATTCTTCCTCCAGGTTCATTATAAATAATAGTACGCTTACCTGCATAAAACTACTTAACCAAAGACACTTGCTGGTTAGAACAATCTTGACGCTCTGATATTGCACCTGTGCTGCTTGCCCTAATGATCACTTCCGCGGGCAATACTCGCCTTACAGGCTTTTTTATCTCTCCAAGCAAACTCATGAACAACAGATTGGCAGCTTCATAACCTATCAGTTCATTTGACTGCATGACACTCGTTAGCGGCACTGTAAGTTGCTCACATAAGGGCATATTGCCAAAGCTGGCTATGTATAAATCTATACCTATTTTCAACCCCAAACTTTCCGCCACCGTATAAATACCTTTAGCAACATTATCATTGACGGCAAAAATACTGATTTTTTTTTCTTTCGTGGTGCTTAAAAGGTTGCGAGTTGCATCGTAGTCGCTCTTCAATCCAAGATTTTCATCGGTTGCGAGTTCATGCTCTGGTTGCGAAAAACCACAAATATATGGTTTAATTTCCGCAAAACCATGTTGCCGCATAGCAACTGACCAACCTACTAACCTATCTCGAACAGAACTGGGGTCATTGGTAGAACCAACATAATATACCGGCAAACCATGTGCACCTAAAAGATGCTTTGTAGCCTTGAACGCTCCGCTTACATGGTCAATTGAAACCGAACTTACAGGAATATCGTCCAAAACACGATCTACAAATACCATTTTCCTGCCTGTTTTTAGGAAACCCAGAACTGCTTGACTATATCCAGAACGCTCATGAGGCATCATAACAATTCCATTGACGTTTTGTATTGGATGGGCAATCGCATCAATAACATGTTCGTGCGACTGCGAAGCGTCAACTATTACATATTTCAGCCCTCTTTGCGTTGCGAAGCGTTGAATGCCATCAGAAATTTCCAAAGAAAGAACATCTCGATTCCATCTAATGAACATAATCGAATATTTGCAATTTGAATTTCGCGTTACAATCGGCCCTTTTCCTCGCCCCAACTCACAACGTATAAGCCCCTCCCGCTCGAGATCCTGTAATGCTAAATTGATGGTTTTGTAATCAACACCACATTGATTCACTAAATCAGAGATGGGTGGTAATCGATCTCCCGGATTTAGCTTGCCGGATTCGATGTGAAATCTTACCTGGTTGCTGATCTGTTGATACAGAGGGCGAGACTTGCCCTTTTTCCTCTCAAGATTAGATATTATGATTGGCATAGCCATGTTTTAAAGATTCCTGAAAATACGCAATAAAATATAAACTAATTGTAATTGTAAAATAACACATTTACCAGTTGATGTCAAATAAAATATTTTTAAATATCAGATTTTTAGCGAATAATTCTCCAGTTATTATCCAATTTAATTCTTGCATCAATGTTCGGGTTTGTTATAATTTCAGTTTAACACCTCAATTAATCGAGATGGTTTTGTGGAATATATATAATATGATTATGAATGTCGTGTTATTTATTTAACACGTTGCGAGAGCAGTTCTTGCGAAAATATACACAAAAGTTATGTCTTATGTGATAAACTAAACTGTCCCTTAAATTTTGAGTAAATTTTTGTAAGCTTAATAAATATAATAAGTTGTGATACAAAATGATTGGGTTTAATTTCAATTTGTTGATAAATTTGGGCCAAGATTATTTCGTCAATCTAGTGAACTGAATTCAGATTTGTAGCTGGCGACATATAGGCTTTCTATACTCTCAAATTCTATATGAAAACTAAAATTAAAATACTAATTTGGGCGATTCTGACATCTCTTGCTGTAATCGGGCTTGTGTATCAACCGCACAAAAAAAAGGCAATAGTGTTAAGAATTGCTCACAGCCTTGATAATACGCATCCTCTGCATAAATCACTAGAATTCTTTGCAAAACAAGTAGAAACAACCTCCCACGAACAAATAAAAGTATATATTTATCCAAATAGTCAGCTTGGCTCTGATAGAGAGACTATCGAACAATTACAGTCGGGAGTGATTCCGATGAGTGTTTGTTCTTGTGGTCCGCTCGAAAGCTTTATCCCTCAAATGCAGATTTTCGGAGTTCCATATCTGTTCCGCAATAAAGAACATATGCTCAAAACCCTTAATTCCAAGATAGGTGACGAACTTCTTGCAAGTGGTGAAGAATACGGATTAAAAGGATTATGCTTTTTTGATGCCGGGGCAAGAAGTTTTTATACCAAGAATATACCCATTCACTGTCCTGAAGATTTAAAAGGCCTAAAAATCAGGGTTATGAAAACCAATATGTCAATCCAGACAGTCAAAGCTCTTCGTAGTTCACCTACACCTATCGATTTTGGCGAACTTTACACTGCCTTGCAGCAGGGAGTGGTTGACGGGGCAGAAAACAACCCTCCAAGCTTTTATACCTCCATGCATTATGAACTGTGTAAATTTTACTGTCTCGATGAACATCAGCGAATTCCTGATATGCTCTTAATAAGCAGCGTTTTCTGGAGTAAACTTAGTAAGGAACAACAACAAATAATTAGTAATGCTGCGCAGAAATGTGTCCTGTTTCAATATAAATTATGGAGTCAAAAAGAAATCTCGGCATTACAAAAAGTTCAGGATGCAGGTGTCAAGGTAATAGAACCAGATAAACGGCCCTTTATTGAAGCTGTACAGCCTTTGTGGCATAGTTTCCATAACACATGGACAGGTGATATGATAACAAAGATTCAGGCAGTTAAATGATCAAAACAATAAAATCTATAAAATTAATCTTCGACCGGATAATTAATCTTCTGGCAATATTTATCATGAGCATTCTGGTTATTGATGTTGTCTGGCAGGTGATTGCCAGATATGTACTTAAAAATCCGGGTGCATGGACAGAAGAACTTTCGGGATTTCTGCTAATCTGGGCAGGATTGCTTGGGACATGCATCTCACACAGGGAAAAGGCCCATTTAGGAATTGACTATTTAGTGGAAAAATTTCAACCGCAAAATAGAGACCTTATCAGAATTCTAATTAGCCTTTTAACAACTGTCTTTGCTATTTCTGTGCTTGTATGCGGAGGCTGTCAGCTGGTAAAAGCCACCTTTATAACCAATCAGTACTCTCCGGCACTGGGTATACAAATGGGATACGTTTACTTGATTCTGCCGATTAGCGGAATATTGATAATTATATATAGTCTGCAACAACTCCGGGGATATTACATAGACATGAAAAAGAGGGAAGCCTGATGTTTTCACCGCTAACTGTAATGATAATATCTTTTGCAGTAATGCTTTTTTTGGAAGTGCCGATTGCTGTGGGGCTGGGCATTTCATCACTTCTGGCGATAATTACAATCGGCAATATCCCTGCTTTTCTTGTTGTTGCTCAAAGGATAATGAACGGTATGAACAGTTTTACACTGCTTGCAATTCCATTCTTTATTTTAGCCGGCTTGTTTATGGGCAGAGGAGGAATTGCCCGAAGATTGGTTGATTTTGCAAATGTTCTTGTCGGCAGACTGCCCGGCGGACTGTCGTATGTGAACGTGCTTACCTGTATGCTGTTTGGCTCTATTTCCGGCTCTTCAGCAGCCGCAGTTTCAGCTGTCGGCGGGTTTATGATACCCTTGATGAATAAAATGGGATACGATAAAAACTTTAATGCATCGGTAACCATCACAGCGGCAACTACCGGGCTGCTGATTCCGCCAAGTAACGCTATGATCATTTATGCTTTAGCTGCGGGCGGATCAGTTTCAATAGCTACTATTTTTATTGCCGGTATTATTCCCGGTATTTTGGTCGGTCTTGCATTGATGTTCGTGGCAGGTATTGTCTCTTCAAAAAAAGGGTATGGAAAGGGAGCCTCCTATCCTTTCAGTGAAGCAATATCAAAATTCTTTAAGGCGATACCGGCGTTGTTTCTGGTTGTTATTATACTCGGCGGGATTCTTTCCGGCATATTCACCCCGACCGAAGCTTCAGCAATCGCTGTGGTTTACGCCTTTTTACTTTCAGTCATAATATACAGAGAAGTTAAAATTAACGAAATACCCGCGATTCTTCTGCAATGCGTCATTACTACCGGAGTAGTTTTTTTTCTTATAGGCACATCAATGGCCACAAGTTGGGTGCTGGCTTATGAGAATATTCCATCTAAGATTAGCCAGGCGTTGATAGGACTTTCTGAAAACAGATACATTATTTTTCTTATCATCAACCTGATTCTGCTTGCAGTGGGAACTTTTATGGATATGACTCCTGCGATACTCATTTTTACCCCTATCTTTCTGCCGGTTGTTAAAAATCTGGGAATGGATCCTATTCAGTTCGGGATTATAATGGTCTTAAACCTCAGTATCGGCTTGTGTACCCCGCCGGTAGGAACTTCACTTTTCATAGGCTGTGGAATTGCTGATACAACTGTCACAGAAATAACGCCGCATCTGATAAAGTTTTTTGCTGCTATGATTGCGGTGTTGATGCTTTGCACTTACGTTCCGGAAATTTCGACGTTACTTCCGAGATTATTCCATATGTAGGGATACCAATGAAGAACAAGAGACAATGGATAAAATCAATTTTAAACGGAGAAAATGTTCCAACCGCTCAATACTGGATGTCATTTTTTAATGCGGATACTGCAAGAAAACTAACGCCTAAATCCTGTCATTTCAATGGAATGAGCTTATACGAAGTTGGCAGCAATTTCGATATGAGCGGGATGAGTTATGATGACCTTGACAGATTAATTGAATTTAACAATTACACAGATCGTTGTTTTGCCTGTCTTGGCAAAGGAGCCGCAATAATGTTCGGTCATGGTGGTCCGGGCGAATTTTTCTGCAGGACTATTGAAAAAGGTGATAACTATGTTATTGTCCAATATGAAACTGGGGTAAAAAGCAAAATACAGTTCAAACCGCATTTCTATCACACATTCGACCATCCGATAAAAACACTGGATGACCTGAATGATCTTAAACTTCCTGCCCCGGATAATCCTCTGCGTTATGAGGGACTTGAAAACAATGCCAGATACCTCAAATCAAAGGGACAATATGTCGTCGGTTCTCTAAACGGATTCTTTTCAGGAATACATTATTTTTTGATGGACTATCAGGACACTTTAATATCCCTGCTTACTGAGCAAAACTTGATACAGGCCGCAGTGGATAAAATTGGTCGGTGGAATTTAGTTGCCGCAGAAAATATGATTAAGGCTGGCGTTGACGGACTTGCAATTTGTGACGATCTCGGCTCAAAACAAAATCTTCTAATGTCCCCCCAGCATTATCGACAGTTTTTCAAACCATGGCATAGAAAACTTTGCGACCTTGCCCATGAAAACGGGGTAACAATCCACCTGCATTCGCATGGAACTATCCATCCCCTGCTGAATGATCTTGTTGAATGCGGATTTGATTTTATTAATCCATTTGACCCTGAAGAAGGTTTTGATATTGAGAAAATCCTGGAACAATACTCAAAGAAGTTTGTGGTTGTTGGTGGATTCCCAGGTACATTCTGGTATTGGCCCAACCAAAAACAGGAAGAATACTTAAGTCGAATGGCAGAACTTGGAAGGAAATACAAAAGATTCATATTTATGGATTCAAGCGGCGTGCCTGACAATATATCTGCTGCGGACTATTTAAGAATTACACAATTATCAAAAGCGGCAAGATCAAGTATATGAAAGAAATTTATAAAATGAAAAATCTATCAATTTTAATTTTAGTAATATTGTTCGCCGCAGTTACACAAGGGTCAAAAATATTATTAGAATCAAACTTTAATAATATGGACGGCTGGAACCAGGAATACGGCGGACAATGGCAGATAAAAGACCAGACTTGTCAAGGCAAAACTCGTTCTATATGGGCAGGTAATAAAACATGGGAAAATTATAGTTTCTCTTTGAAGGCACGCTGTATCGAAGGCGATGAAGAAGGACAGATATGGTTCTCTGTACGTTATACTAATGAATGGAACAGATACGCTATAGCTATCCGCGGCGGTCTGCTTGATGAAGTTGCGCTTTTTAGATATGAGGATGCAGATCCACCGACACCACGTTTCCTTTGTCCCCTGAATATCCCGCTCGGATTCGATTTTAAATCAAATACATGGTATAACATAAAAGCTGAAGTCACCGGCCCAAGAATAAAAATATGGGTTGGCGATGTCGAAAAGCCGCAGATCGATTACACCGACAGCAATCCTATTCTCAATGGAGCCGTAGCAATAGGCGGCAACTATTATGCTTGTCAGTTTGATGATGTTAAAGTTCAGGAAATCCAAGGGAGTTTTAACATTGACAACGTCAACTTCGCTAATTCAGCCATCAAATACAATTTCGGATCATCAAACACCAGGATAAATGGGTTTATTAATTCTGATGGTTCTGTATATGACAAATCCCTTGGCTTCGGCTGGAACAAAGATATGCGATCCGCGGTCAGAAAAAGAAATCTCTCCAGCATACCCGAACTTGACACACTCATCACCGTTGCTCACGCCATGACAGATGCCACATTTACTATTGACACGCCCAACAGGGATTATTGTGTCACTGCCGTTGGCTATGACCCGCAATACGACACTTATTTTAAAATCTTCGCAAATGATACCTGCCTTGCGAATATCCCTTTAAAAAAAGGAACGCCGTTATTCGCCGCTGACAAAGTCCGTGTTGACAATGGGAAAATTGAAATAAAAGTTGTCAAACCTGCAAGTGAACCGGCTGTATCGTTAGCTTATGTCGTCATTGAACCGTGGCATGATGTTGCAGACCGAGAGTCTCAAAGAATAAAACCCGTTACGATTCAAACTGATTCATCTGATATCAATGAAAAATTAAGAATAGCCCAGAGGCAGCAATATCAACCGTTAAATATCAAAGACACTATAAAGCAGGGCAGAACACAGATTTCATTAAACGGCAACTGGCTTTTCATGCCCTCACAGTATCTTGATGAAACAGCACAACCTCAATTGCCGCAATACTCCGATATTAACTGGCATATTATTGATGTGCCTGAATTCTGGAATCAGATAGCATGGTGGACTATGGAGGTCGCAGGCTACGGTCTTCGCGGCCAGGCAATGGCATACAGATATGATGAAGTTCGGCGTACGGAAAAATATACCTTTGATTATGCACAAACTAACTCTGCGTGGTATCGACAATGGATAACCATTCCTGAAACCATTAAAGGTCGGCGTGTCATCATCAATTTCCAGGCTTCCGCTTCAGTAACCAGTGTTTATATCAATGGCCGTCACATCAGCAACCACATTGGGATGTTCACACCCTTTGAATTCGACATCACAGATTACATAATCTATGATAAGCCAAATCTGATTGCCGTACATGTGTCCAGCGGTGCACGAAAAATGGCAGAATCTGATATGGCAGAATCTGATAAGGTTGCAGGAATCGCAATTACGATGGTCGTTACGGATGAAATGCTCAATTCTCTGCCAAAAGGAATCTATAGCTCACAATCCACAAGCCCCGATTACACGATTTATAGAAAAATCCAGCGCCCCGCCGGTCTTTGGCAGCCCGTCTCGTTGTTCGTCACAAATTCGACAGTAATTGAAAATGTTTTTTTTAAACCCGAGATAAATGGGGCAAATATCGATGTAACTTTAAAAAATTCTGGTAACACAAAGTTCGATGGTGCCATTAAGGTTAATGTCGTTGACATAACTGCTTCCAGACAGATATCGGTAGATGTAAATCAATCTCAGACCCTTACTTTCCATATTGACGTTGATAACCCAAAACTCTGGACTCCCGAAACTCCAAATCTGTATAAACTCAACGTCGCCCTAATAAAAAATAGTAAGCAAATCGACAATTACTCTTGCAACGTCGGGTTTAGAACTTTCAAAGTCAAAAACGGAATATATTATTTCAATGAACGGCCACACTGGCTTGGCGGAGCCAATATGCCCCCGCATGGTTTGCGGCCAAACGACAAAAAATTAGCAAATAAATTTATGAAATTGATGCACGACGGCCATCAGATGATTACTCGCTCCACCGGCAGCCCCCTTACGCCTGTCTGGGCCGATGCCGCTGACAAACAAGGCGTTGCAGTCAGCCTCGAAGGCACCTGGCCTTGGATGGGTCTCTATGACCACCCCATGCCTGAAGGTATTCTCATGGAAGCATGGCAAAATGAAATGATCGACCTGGTAAAACAACTCCGCAATCACCCAAGCATCATCATGTGGACTATAGGTAACGAATTCAACTACCACCCCCAATTCCACAAGGATGCCGAAAATCCCGAACAGATCTACCTGAAAAAAATGCATATCCTTTCTGAATTTGTAAAAAAGCTCAGACAACTTGATCCCACAAGACCGATTTGCCTCTGGTCAAATTATACACGAGAAAAAGACCTCTATGAACGCATTCTCAAACCCGGTAACATTGACGACGGCGACATCACCGATCCGCATCTGTATCTTGGCTGGTACATGCCTTCAGTTTTTCAGGACTCACGCTACAACGGCGGCTATCTGCCGGAATACACCGGCCAGGCAATAATGTCACAGGAAGCCTCTACAGGTTATCCCAATAACGACAACGGCTCGCCCGAAAGAATATACATCCAGCTATACACTCCACAAAGCTGGATTGGTGATGATGCTTACGAACATCGCGATCCTTCAGTATTTCTTGACTACAATGCGCTAATATCTAAAGAATGGATGGAAGATGTACGCAGAACGAGGCGAACTGCCGGATGGGTCGCCTTTTCAAACGTATGCTGGTTCAAATACGCAAGCTTTGCTGACCACATTCAGCCATACCCGACATACTACGAAATGAAAAAAGCTCTTCAGCCAGTCCTCGTTAGTCTCGACCAGCGCGACAGGCATTATTATCAGGGAAACAATTTCTCAGGCAAAATCGTCGTTGTCAATGATGATATCAATGGAAGTAACTTTGAAAATCTCAAATGCACGATTGACCTCATCAACCGTAACAAAGAGAAAGTCTTCAGTACATCCATTCTCATCGGCAATTGTCCTTACTACGGAAAAACCGTCAATGATTTCTATTTTACCATACCCGACAACCTTACCGACACCAGAGACAACTTCAAACTCCGACTGACACTCAACTCCGGCCGCAAACAACTCAGCCGGAACAACTACACACTGCTCATCGCCTCAAAAGACTGGGGCTGCCCCAAAGCTAACATCAAAAATATAGGGATCCTCAAAGCGAATAATATTGTCAAAAAGTATCTTCACAATCTTGGTGCAACTGATATTACAATTGATGATATTAAAAAACAGCAGCCTGTCATTTGGGCCAACGTGCGAATCCCTGACATCACATCCTGCGAATCTCAAAAGCTCCTAGACTATGTCGCAAACGGCGGCACTCTCATTCTTCTCGAAACCCAAAACGCAAACACTATCCTGCCCGATGGCATTGTTAAGGAAATCTTCAAAGACAACGTGGAATTTGCCAACATCGAACTACCCCAACACCCTCTCTTCGATGGCTTCGAATCTCAGGATTTGCGATGGCTCAACGGCTCAGGCACATCTCTGTACGCCGCCGGCTCAAGCTATATACTCTGTAAAAACGCCCCATGCATAAAACTGACCGAGCACATACCCTACGGCTACGGCAGTAAAGACACCATAACCTGCCCGATGTTCATCGTTGATCACGGCAAAGGCAGAATCCTTGTAAGTGAGATCAGAACTTCTGCCTGCGATACCGACCCCCTCGCCGGCAAGATACTAAGTAATATTATCAATTGGGCAAATAAATAATAAAAGAATCTGGAGATTATTATGAAAATGGGTACGACAAAACTTTTTGGCAGTGTTATGCGGCCTGTTTTCTTAATCGCCAGTAGCTTTTCCATAAATTTGACTGCTGCAATAGGCTTTTTTAAAAATATGACTACTTCTCCAATGTTTTTAGTCAATTATGGAAAAGGGGAAATCTTGGTTGGCGAATTAAAATTGTCATCATGCAATATAGACACAGTTGCAGGTAAAATTCTTACTAATATCATTAATTGGGTTGGAATAGTAATAGTTCATAATTCTTACTTAAAATGAGACCGATTGTAGAAAGGCTATATAATATATGCGTTTTACAAGGCAGCAGTATCTGGATTTAATGCTATTTGGGAATGCTGAAAGGCAAATGTTTGTCGAACTTTTTGGTCCACTGGTGGGACTTGAAGAAGAATGGACGGCTCAAGGCGCCAGTCAGGAAGAAATAGGTATGAGGGCTTTTGATTGGGATTATGTTCCCTTTGTGGATTGTGGTGCAAATGCCTTTTTCTATGGTCAGCTGGCAAATCCACAAATTATTCAAGAAACTGATAAATATATTATCGCAAGAGATCTGCTGGGAAGAACAACCAAATTATGCAAGGGCAGTTCAACAATTCCAATGCCTCAAGATTACCCTGTCAGGAACATGGATGACTGGAGGAAAATAAAGCATCTCTTTGAATACAATAAAAAAAGAGTTAATTTAGAGAAGATTCATGAAGCCAAGGACTTAAGGCAAAAAGGATATGTGATCGTAGCCAATATTTTTGGCTCTTTTGATACGATACGTATGTTGATGGGTGAAGAAAATTGCTGTATTTCATACTATTCACAACCAGAACTTATACATGATATTATTGAGACCATAACCCATATGACAACAGGCGTTTTTGAGCAAGTTCTTGAAATGATACCGGTTGATCAGTTGCAGGTTCATGAAGATATGGCCGGAAAGGCTGGACCCATGATAGGACCTAAACAAATAATTGAATTTTTTAAGCCTTATTATGAAAATATTTGGGATATGTTCTCATCATATGGCACAAGAATTTTTCAAATGGATAGTGATGGAAATATCAATCCAATCATTGATGTACTTCTCGAGTGCGGCATTAATTCTATATATCCTATGGAACCTGCAGCGGGCATGGATATTGTGGAAATAAGAAAAAAATATGGCCAAAAACTATCTATGGTCGGAGGTATTGATAAACATATCCTCCGCATGACGAAAAATGATATAAAAAAAGAATTGGAATACAAAATGCAGCCACTAATGCAACAGGGAGGTCTGATTTTCGGTCTTGACCATAGAATACCAAACGGCACACCTTTAGAAAATTATCGATATTATGTCGATTTAGGCAGGGAAATCTTGGGTATTCCTCCGAGAAAGATAGAATACAAAGGCTGGCAGCGAATGGCGTTCTGCGAAGCATCGTGCTTATAAATGTGGTACTAAACAATATGCCAACATAATTTCGACGAGGTATATATATGTACTACACAAGCTTTTACTATATTGAAGTTAGAAGTTGAATTTTATAAAAAGAGATAATTGAATAGCTGGCATTTTGAGACCGCGTGTAGCCAGTATTACAAAATGCTCATAAATGATAACATTAAGAAAGGGAAAAACAATATGGTTACTTTATCTAGGATTTTGATGTTATTGATCTTGGCTAATCTTACGCAAAATCTGCAAGCCGAAAACGTAAAATTGAAATATAAACCGCAAGAACATATTGTACTGGCTCAGTATGGACAAAATCAATTTGACGTTTCGACGGTTTTTCCTGAATTGACTTTTAAAGATTCAAACATGCCGAATAGCATTCCTGATATAAAAACAATATCAAGCAATCTGGAAAAATCAAAACAAATGAAGGTTGAGTTTGCTCCTGTTGCTCTTAACGGCGGCCAATTATATGTAACGCTCTGTTTTGAATGGTCTGAACGCGAAAGTATTCTGCGAAAATGGGCTGAACTAAGAATTACGGAATCCAATAAACCTGTAATCTTGAATGAAATAATCCTCGAAAAACACAGTAAGTCAGATATTGTTCACAATTTTATCGTTCAGTTTCCTCAAAGTTTTCCGGTGTTTTTTAAAGCCTGTTTTGCGGGTATTGAATTTCCAGTTGCATCAACTCGTGCTGAAGGAGATTTTGTTTTGATTGGACACAGGCCTGGAGTAAAGCTGGAACCTGGAAAATTGTATGAAAGTCAAAAAGCGGTGTTCGGTTTTACCAAAGAAGGTGATGAAATTGACGCATTTAAAAAATATATCGCTGCTAACCATCCACAGCCGCATAGAATATTTACCAACTACAATTTCTGGTTTACCTTACCTCCGGGTTTTTATACCTCACAAGAGGTTCTTTCCGTTATGAAAAGTTTTGAAGAAAATTTATATAAACCTTATGGTGTATCGATTGATGCCTTTGTTCTCGACTGTCCCTGGTCCAATCCCCAAAGCATTTGGCAGGTTAACTCGAAAGCATTTCCCAACGGTCTCGGGGAAATGCAGGCGGCGGCGAATGCGATGAATTCAAATTTAGGGATATGGATATCACCTTCATGCTACTATAGCTCCGCAGTAGATGTGGCATGGGCGGCCACTAACGGATATGAAGTTTTTGATGGGCCGTTGTATGGACCTGCCGGAAACCAGAAACCTGTTCAATTGTGCTGTATGGGGGGCAAGAAATACGGCACGGAATTTAGAGAACAACTGGTAAGATTAGTGAAGCAGTACAACATGAAGCATATAAAAATTGACGGTTATTCCTTGACTTGCCCTGCTGCGAATCATGGTCATGAACCGGGCATGTACTCGGCTGAAGCGATTGCCCAAAGCGGAATCAATACATTCAAAGCTGTCCGTGAAGTTGAACCCGATATTTGGCTTGAACCGACCTGCTTTGGGAATCCCAGTCCCTGGTGGCTTTTTTACGTCAATTCAGTAACCGGTTTTTTTGGTGATGATTCTCCCTGGGGTAGAGTACCGGCCCCCGTCTATCGTGAAAGTTACACAACGGCGCGTGATTACTTTAATCTTCAGGGAGCGGCTACTTGCCTTGTGCCAATTTTTGCCCAGGAAGTTCTGGGTATTACACATCAAACTTCCGATGATTTTACCAATGACGGTGTAATGACCGTACTGCGAGGTCACGATTTTTTAACGCTCTATATGAATCCCAAATTTATGGATAAACGCAGATGGAAAACTCTGGCAGATCTGATTTCGTGGGCACGTCGCAATTATGATATTCTTCAACAGACTGAGATTATTTTGCCGTCCGACTGGCAATCAGGACAAATGCAGTTTTCAGCGTATAGTCACTCCGGGAAAATGCCGCGACAACTTTATGGGTATGTTCATTCGCTTAACGATAAATGCATTATTGTATTGCGCAATCCCTGGATTGCGTGCAGTCATTACAAATTTAAACTAAATCAGAATATAGGACTAAATCAAAAGAGCGGTATTTTCTCAATCGTAAGTATATATCCTGAGGTTCGAAAATATGGAGAAAACTTGAGATACGGCCAAGATCTGGAAATACCGCTCGCACCTTATGAAACCTTGGTATTGCAAATAGAGAAAAATCAAAAAACCTTTGATTTGCCGGGAGTCGAAGACCGTAATTATCTCTCTATTCGAAATCTGAAAAAAACAGTATGTCAGGAAGATGACTCAACATTTGAGGCGCATGTCCAAGTGGATGTTGATGTTAATGCGCCACAATCACAACTCATAGTATTACTTGAAGGAAAGAAAACTCCCTCAAAACCGGATATGCAGCTAACGTTAAACGGCAAAGCTGTAAAACTATATTCCATTAAAAATGCTGAAAATACATTCCCTATAGTGGATCCCAATGAGACGGGGTGGGCGTCATCATGGGCGCCTATTCCGGAATCGTGGCGATTTATGATTGCTGATATTGGATATGAGGGCGGCAGCATTGATCTGAAATTCAAAACGGATCCGGATTGTAAGAAAATCTCGGCATGGATTATTGCTATGAAATCCGAAAACAATGATGCCAAATATCCGAATATGCTGCCTTCGCCGGAAAGGATATATTTGGATTCCAAAGTTTTGATTGAAGATGTTAGTGTTGCGAAAACCGGGTTATGAGCTAATCTGCCGTGGGTAAATTTCAGAATAAGACGTATTTATTTGAAAGGAATTATGGTGACATCCAGAGAGCGTGTACTTGCAGCATTAAATCATTGTAAAACTGACCGCGTACCAAGATTGTTATATGGTGAGCTGATTGGCTATACCCCTGCGATCGAAAAATTGCTTAAGGAAAAATGTACGCCGAAAACAGCAAGAGAATATTTTGATATGGATATGACCGGAATTGCTCCCAATGCGACCAAACTTGACATAAATAGGCTTAGTGAATGGCTGCCGGTTGAGGCACAGCAGGCAGTAGAAAAGGTGAGCACATTTTCAAAAACCTATGGCGTCTCAGGAGCAATACCTGTTGATGAATGGGGGGTATGGTGGAGACAGGGAAGTTTTTATCATTTTGCTCACATTGAGTCCCCTCTTAAAATGATAAATGATATGAGTAGGATAAAAGAATTTCCATGGCCCGATTTAGACTCTCAATATAGATATGAAGGGCTTTCCGAAAAGGTCCATTCGATACAACAAGCAGGTGTTGCAGTAGCAGCATTCGCAGGTTCGATTTTCGAGCAGGCATGGTATATCCGGGGTATGGAACAACTGCTGGAAGATATGCTTTTAAATCCTGAAATAGCAAATTTTATATTTGAGCGCACTGCCTACTACCAGAAGGAGGTAGGAGTAAATATGGCTAAGACGGGCGTGGATATGATTATGCTTGGCGATGATGTGGCAATGCAAAATGGTTTAATAATGAAAGCGGAGACATGGCGAGAATTTTTAAAACCCCGACTTCAAAAAACTATAAGGGCAATAAAAGAAGTTCGACCCGAAGTGAAAATATTTTATCACTCAGACGGGAATGTTGAACAGTTGATACCGGAACTGATAGAAGTTGGCGTTGACGTGCTGAATCCGGTTCAGCCGGAGTGCATGAATCCATCTGAGATAAAGCAGAAATATGGAGATAAGCTGGCATTTTTGGGAACCGTGAGTGTTCAACAAACAATGCCTTATGGAAGTGTTAATGATGTAAAAATGGAAGTTGAGCAACGTATTAAGACCGTAGGACGCAATGGGGGACTTGTATTGGCTCCTGCGCACGTCTTAGGGCCTGAAGTACAATGGGAAAATATCGTAGCATTTTTTGAGGCGTGTGGCTAAGGTTAATTTGATAACAAGAAAAAATGCTTTAATGTCAACTTTTCAGATAATAGGAAAATCAAGATGGTTGAGAAAAACCGTGCTTTAAATAAAACAGAATGCGATAGCATTCCACATCTGTATAAACGAAACCAGGTAAAAAAGAACGGTCCGTTAACATCGCGGCAAAGACTTATGGCCACACTGGAAGGTAAACCTGTGGATCGCGTTCCTGTAAATCTTTACGAGCTTGGCGGTTTTGATATCGACCCTTCTGATCCTGACGAATTTAACGTCTATAAGTATCCTACATGGAAACCACTGCTGGAACTCACATACAAAAAGACGGATCTTATACGAATGGTTAGCCCGACAGCTGTAAGAGGACACGAAATAAATGGGCAAGCGATTAATCCTTCGATGGCAAAAGGTATTGTTAAACAGGAATGCTATATAAAAGACGGAAGTCGCTTTTCTCGAATGGAGATTAACATCGCAGGAAGAAAATTGGAGACAATTACCAGGCGGGATCCGGATATTAATACTACATGGGTAATTAAACATCTAATTGAAAACATAGCGGACCTGGAAGCCTATCTTAAATTGCCCGAAGAACTATTTGATTCCTCTGTTGATGTCCAGAAACTCCTGAAAATTGATGAGCAACTGGGGGACACCGGTATTGTTATGGTAGAGTCCGAAGATCCGATTTGCGTTGCTGCTTCGCTTTTCAGCATGGAAGACTTTACTGTAGTTGCAATGACGGAAAGATCTTTTTTTCATCGTCTTCTTGAAAAGGTTTCGGATAGTATTTACAAACGAACCGAGAAAACAGCACGCGAGTTTCCAGGACACTTATGGCGAATATTTGGACCCGAATATGCCAGTGAGCCGTATTTGCCGCCTGAGCTTTTTAAAGAATACGTTGTCAGATACACCACTCCAATGATAAAAAGCATAAAAGCTTTCAACGGATTCGCCAGAATTCATTCACATGGCCGGCTTAAAAATATTCTTGATTTTATAGTCAATGACATGATGGCCGATGCTATAGATCCCGTGGAAGCTCCACCAAACGGGGATGTTTCTTTACGAAAAGTAAGTGAAAAATATGGAAAAAAGGTTGTAATTTTTGGTAATATACAAATATCCGATATTGAGACGATGCCCTCTGATAAGTTTGAGAAACATGTAAGAAATACGATACAGGACGGATTATCCGGTGAAGGAAGAGGATTTGTGCTAATGCCAACGTCAAGTCCCTATGGTAGAGAAATAACCCCAACAACGTTACAGAATTATCAAATACTTGTAAAAGCCGTCTTTGAGTTTTGAAGCTTTTGTAATCTTTGTTAAACCGTAACTTTACGGCTAACGAAACGACTGACTCTGAATATGTGGCCGGTTTACCGGTTATTGGAAATGTAAAGCAATTGGCACAAATTTCAATCCAGTCTGAACCACTCAATACGAACACCAATTTCAGTTTCTTTATTTATCCAGATTTCAGCCTGGTTTTCGCTACAACCATATTTCCTATCAAATACAAACCCTCGCTTCTTCAATTCTTTGCGTATGCTCATTTCTCAACCTCCGATTATTTCAGGCACTGCTTATTATTTGCAGTGCCGAAAGACTTTTTAAGGTCTTTTTAAAGACTTTTTCGTACTTTTGTGATGTTTTGTCAAATGGTTATATAATACCGTATGGCATTACTACTTTAGGATATGTTTGGCGACGCAGGTGATACACAGTAAATCTTAGATTACGTCAATTTATCACGTAGTCAAAAGCAACTCTCGAATCATTGCTGCCCTTTTATATATTGTCCCCATTGATACATTGAATGATTTCTCAAGCTCACTATTAAGAACACCAGGCACTCCAACCCCGATGCTGCTCATAGAATATACCATTCCTCCTGCCCAGCCGCCTGATTTTCCGGGCATTGGAATTTTTAGAGCAAGAAATCTTTTCAGAATACGGTTAACCTCTTTTTGCAACTGAGGATTTGGATATCTTTTAAAGAAAGCAGCAAATAGTTGTTGATAGGCCTGTTCACTATTTTGATTCATGGCAATCATCTTTATTTACTCCATAAAACTATTATAGATTTTCCAATTCAACTTTAGCACCATTTACAATAAAGTCAATAATTTTGATAGAGCTATCGCTACAATATAAAGAAAAACCGCAGTCAGAAAAACAACTGCGGTGAAAAAAATAAAAGAACTCACCGATACGAAGGATAAAAGACAATCCTTTTTTCATCCTTATCTATCGCAAGACATGACTCTGGGTTCTCAAGCATCGGCAAGTATTCATTACCTTCTTCATCTGATGAAAGCCATATCTGAAAGTCATCGGTAATTTCATCTTTAAAATCAATCAAAAGTTTTTTTAATGCAGAGATGGTCATGATCGCTTGTTTCGCCATATTTAATCACCTCCAATCGGTTCCAAAACTTTAATCGTTTTCGGCACAAGGATTTCTTCTTCAGTGATGCGATAATTTTTACAGATACCAATGTATTCAGCCGTGATAGAATCGCATAATCTATCGAAATCCTGCACTAATTCAACACGTTCTCTAAGGTCGCTGAGTGTCCAATCTTCAAAATCTTCATGCATGTCAGTCTCTTTGCCAAAAAAAGTAAAAATCTGCATATGAGTCTGTTTGAAATTCACTCTTGCCTTGGCATTACATCTGCCGCAGATACCAATATCAGAAACAGCCTCATAATTCTTCTGGCCGCAGTGTGTGCAATAACTGCTATAGCCGCTTGGCTTTATACCGCCGTTATAAAGCACAACATAACCGCCGCTTCTGCCGTTGATGCCTGCCTGCCATTGCCATTCATGCCTTCTGCCAAAATCTTCAAGCAAATCGCTTAATTTCTCCTGCCATTCTGAAAGGTTCATCATGTCGTACCAGGTGTTGTTGTCAACATCTTGTGGTTTATCAATGTTGTATAGCTTGATGTTGTTTGCATAGCTGGTCGATCTATTCCAACTGTTCATAGTGCTATACCTGAAATGGTTTCTAATAAACTTGACCATCGTTTCTTTGTACCTTTTATCAACTTCTTTGTTAAACATAGTTACACCTCATCCATAATTAAAGCGCCTTTTTCCATTGCCTCGCCGATATTGGTGTAGGCCTTGTCAAGAATCTGGCTTTCAGTCAGTTCCTGCTCACTGCTATCAATCAAATTCAGCACATAAAAACTATTATCATCAGGATAATACCTGATATGCTTTGAACTTCTTAGTCTGCCATTGAGCAAAATAAAACAATCAAGCCCGTTTTCATCTTTTGCCAGTTCTTTCAACTGGTCAATCGTTCTTACCCTTCTGTCCTTGATTTCGTTATCTTTCATATTTACACCTCATTAAAAATGGCTTAGCGATAGCTAAAGTATGCTATCGCTAAGCTCTGGTTAACATGCACCAACATTAAATTCCGAAGCCAACAGGTTAATCTGGATATCAGAATCAACAGGCAGCATCCGAAGATACTTTGTAAATTGAGCCAGCATAAAACCAGCAGCGATATTGGCGCAGTAAATCGTAGATTTTGCTGTGCATGCGCCCGCATGAGCCTGCTGGGCTGCAAAAAGTGTCTGAGGATAGTACCTCCTGCTTTTGTCATCGCAGGCTGTTATCACCCTCAACACTTCAGCACTCATCCTTCCATCACAGAAAAATGATATTTTATCCTTCACTGCTTCCCAGATTAGCTGCCTTGTCGAAATCTTATCGACACAACAAAATACGACATTGCCAATCGTTGCAGTTCTTTTGAATCGTTCAGTAATTGCGTAAAGTTCAAGCTTTGGATTTATCATGTGGCAGATCTCTGCTGTCGCATGCACTTTAAAACGCTTCAAATCATCTTCATAATATCCCTGACTCGCAATATTGCTTTCTTCTATGGCATCAAAATCTATCAATTGAAGCCATGGAATTCCTATCGCAGTAAGCTGCAAAGCCACCTGCCTTCCAATTGCGCCAACACCTATTACTGTTGCCCTGCAATCCATTATCCTTTCACGGGGAACAATATCAGCCTGTCTTGAAAATCTTTCATCCATAAAGCACCTCATCTTCTTCATTCCAGAAATCACTTCTGATAGCCAACTCATCTATAAACAACTGGCGTTCAATCGGATCCATTTTGTCAACCTCAGCAATTAAATCATCGCTTGTGAGTAATGAAAAACTTCCTGAATTTTTTAAAACTGGTAACTTGAAAAATGGCTGTTTTTCAGAAATGGCTTTCTCTGATTCCTGTTTTAAAACGTCATCCAAGAATACATTCGCCTTATATTGCTCTATCCAAAGATTAAAATCACTTCCTTCAAATTCAGTGTCATAATCAATATAGACAGGAATCTTTATCTCACCGCCAGGCCCGGCATTAAATCTAAGCATTGCATAGCTGCTTCCATCCTGGGCAAGTATTGCCATTATAGACCAGTCACAACTCCCAAATACCCTCTCAAAGGTTTTTTGATCGGTCATGCTTGGCTCAGGAGAATCACCAGGATGAGTGTGCAGCCACACGCGGGCAAATTCCTGCGGTTTTCTTCCGGCTACCACCTGATCCTCAAAAAGATTTGCCACTGATTCATCTTCAAACGCAACTGAGATAGAAGTTACCTTCTGTTTTACTAAAACAAAATCAGTTACAAATAACAAATCATCAGCCTTTGTTATTCCAAAGCCGCCGACTTCGTTATTTGTCATATCACGCATAAATAATAATTTTGCCCATGCTGTCGGACTAAACCTGAGCATCGGTTTTTTCTGAACATTCGTCTTCATTTTTATTCCTTTCTGCTTCGCAGTTTTCGCATAAGCCTTTTTCATTTATACAATTTTCACAAAACGCTTCTTCACATTCTTTGCAGACATGCATGCAATCCTTGCAAATAGGCTCTTTGCACCCATAACATTCAGAGGAGCAACCAAGGCAGACCGTTGTATCACATACTCTGCAATATGTGCTGCATTGGCCGCAATATTCCCTATCACATCTTTCACAATAGTAACTTTCATCATCTGATATGGTATAACCACAGTCATAGCACGACCGACCTTGCCAGTCATCGAGCGATACATATGGGCTATCAGGGTTATAGGTTTGCAAAATACTTTTAATCAATGTAAAGAAATCACAAAATCTTCCCTGCTCTATTGCATTTCGTATAGCTACGTGCCCATCGCCTTCACAAAGCCTTTCATCGCTTACGTGAGGATGTGTTACACTGTCATTTCCACCTGCGGGATTAGGCTCTAAAGCAATTATCCTGTATGGAATATCGGTATAAAGTTTTTCTAGCTGGCAGATTGACAACTTTATCCCAAATGGGCCAAATGAAATATCATTAAGCACAATATCTCCTGTTGTCACAGAAATTGTTTTTTCTTTTAAGTCAAATTGTAATTCGCCAAATTCCTGCTCTGTCTGCACAAGCTCTGCATGTATATCAATGAAATTGGGCATCACTGTTTCATCTGTGTTAATCAATTCTTTAAATCTCTGGAGATGGTGTGAGAAATCATTGAGATTTCTTTCTATCCTTGACCTGATGGATTCTGCACCAATGAGCCAGCTTTTTTCAACTGCTGTATCAAAAAGATGCTTATCCTTTGATGCTTCAAGGCATTTGTCATTAAAATCCTCCATCAACGTTTGAATTTGTTTAAGTCTCGACCTGTTAAGCTTTTTTAAGCTGTCCAAAAGCAGGTTGGAGAGCATTATTAATTTTTTTTGCTTTTTCATAATTTTATCCTTGCGCAAAAAAAGGCCTCTGCCTATAATAAGAATAAGCAGAGGCCTTGGTTAATGTTAATAGGTTGCGTTGCCTGTTATGCGAGAACAGGTGACGCGCCCTCGATTTTTGTGGGAGTAATCGTAACTCGATCACCGTCCTGCAGAACATAATCTTTAGGAACAGGCTGGCGGTTGACACGAATCAAGTAATCTGAAGGCTCTCTGCCTTCCATCTTGATTGTGAAAAACTGCTCAACAGTTGTTCCTTCGGTAATAGATACATAATCAGCAAAACCGCTTCCATCATTATTTACATAGAGAATTCTCATTTTAATTTTCCTTTCGATAAATACATTAATAGTTTTTTTATTAAACAATTTTACAATCCACCAAAAACACTTGGCGGACTACGCGCGTAGAATCTCTGCATAATTTTTCCTTTCAATTAAAAATAAAGATTTGTACTTTTTTATTACTGCCTTACTTTTGTGTATGCTATTAATTCATCCGGCATATCTGTGATGTGGTTTAATGCAATCTGCATTCTTATCCAATCATCAAGAATAATTCTCTGAACGCTCTTGATTCTCAGTCTGATACATCCGCAGATAAATTCAAACTCATCAGGATTGCTGGTATTGTGCTTTTTCGGCTGTTCGCCATCATCGTACCATTGCCTGAAATAATCTCTGGCTATCTTTCGGGCTTGCCTGATGTTTTTTGCGGCAAGCAATTTACTCTTAAAGTATTCCTGCTCGCCATTATATTCAGTTGCCTGTACTTCATATAGTTTCATAGTTTATCACCTCAAAACTTCTTCTTAATTAATGCTTCCTGAAGAGCAAGCAATACAGCATCTATATCTCTTTTTGCCTGCTCCAGTACCAAAATTGCGCCCGTTATTTTACTTTCACCGCCATCAACAATCTCTGCTACAATAAACTTAAACAGGCCGTCTCCAATATCTTCATTAGTTACCTTTGAAAGCAAAGCCTGAATATTGCGGCAGTCTTTATCGGTGTCGATAGGAAGTAAATCTGAGTGCGGATAAGCATCGTAAATTATCCTGCCAATATTAATTTCCTTTTTTGTATTAGACATAATTTTACCTTTCATTTTTTTATACTAATCGTTACCAATCCGGCAAGTTTCCCTGGCATTTTCCAAATCAATAATTTGCGGCTCTTCATTATTGATATCGTTAAATACAATAAGCCTTAACCTGCCCTGCCATATCTCAATGCCAATAGGAAAGCCTTCGCCCTCATCAGCACATTTTTCACCATAACCTTCGGCTCCAATCCATATCTGCCCACCTTGTGATAAAATCTTTACCTTTACCTCAGCAGACAGCGCTGATTCAGAACATTGTTCCCTGATGGAAACAATTATTGGTATGCTGATGTTTTTATGTAATGTTTTCTTTATCTTGTTCATGATTTCACCTTTCCAAAATGTATCTCGTTTAAGTTCTTAAGCCACTTCTTCTTTAACCAGTAAATGAGTATTCAATATCTTATCCAGAACCTGACCAACAGTGTTTATTACCACAAGACATGCACGGTCAATGCTCTTTTTGGATTTCTCGGAATACGCTTTGACATATTCATAAGAAAATCCAATATTTACTTCTGAACAGTACATGCTTGCCAAAGTTGCCGCGGTCAGTTCTGCAATAATCTCCTGGTCAGGCATCTGACCGCCTTTTAGGCTTCCTGCTATTTTGTGATGGGCAGCATGTGCAAGCTCGTGAAAAAATACCTGCGCCTCATGTGTTGCCAAAACAATTCTTTTGGAATCGCCATGATAATAGCCGTAATAATTGCTGGCAAATGCCTGATAGCTTACAGAAAGGCCGAATTGTTCTGCTACATCAGCCAACGGCGGTGGTGATACTGGATCATAGGGAAGTGGCTTGCCATCTGTATCTTCTGCCCTGAATACCGGGATAGCATAAAAGCCAGTCACTATAGTCTTTTCGATTTCCTGGTCATTTCCATCAGTCTCTTTGACAATTCTTGATCTGGGACCAAGGATATAAAGAGCCTTTGCGCCTTTTTTGATATTTCGTCCTGCCTGCTCCCATTGACGAAAGCCCCTTGCGTCAGATGTGTCTGACAGGAACTGTAAAATCCTATTGCTTATGCTCCACTTGCCAGAAGGAATTCCTTTTTGTGGAGGTATCGTTGCGACAGCTAGTGCTTTCGGGATATTGCCGGACTTGAACAAATCAACGATTTTCTGGAGACATGCCTTTGCTTTATTTGTATCATTCATAGTTTATCACCTCAAAAAAACAGACATCTGTTTGCACATATACAAACAGATGTCTCAGTTAGTAACATTTTTTAATCAAGTCCAATATCTGCAATATATTGAAGCAGTTTTGCCAAGTCGTATTCTTCAAAAAACACTTCCGTCTCAGGATTTTGAATTGTGCCATCAAACCAGTTTTTAAGCGGCAATGTTGGAAGTGATACCTTTATGTCTTTAGCTTCAATAGACATCCTTCGCAATTTCTTGCAGATTGAACTCTGACGTTTTACTTTCTCAAATATTTCATCACACATATTCGCCTTTCATAGAATCATTTTGAATTGCTGATATTTGTGTTCAGGTGGACTTATTGAATTGCCATTTTCATCTTCATAATCTTCCTGGCTGCCGGCAATAAATGCCTGTCCCGTACATACAAATTCACCGGCTTTGTTCTTTTCAAAGGCTTGAACCACAAAACCAGTTGTTATTTTTGTAAACTTTTTCATAATGTTTTTCCTTTCTTTTTACGCCTGCTTAGGTCAATCTTTACTCGATTGCCCTTGTTATCTATTACTTCCAGAACAGGTGGTATCGAGTCTGAACTGCTCATCATGTCATAAGCAATCCTTGCGGCTTTAACTACATTGCCTGCCCCGACATCAATTACATAAACCACTCGAAACAAGGGTTTTTTGCCTTTTTCTTTTGGCGGAGGTTGTATCTGGTAGTTCTTGCTCATTGCTGCGACTCCTTGAACATTTCAGGTGCGATTTCCTCAAGTGTCTTGGGGTTAAAGTGCAGATCACGCTCAATAGGCAGCCCCAATGGCCCTCTGACTTCCTCAAGTTCGCTTAAAAGGAAGTACCCGAATTCACGTTCATGGCCGAAAACTAAACCGAAGAATTTGTAGTCGACCTCTTTTTGTGATTCATCAAGCACAGGCTCACCTTCCGTACATAGCCAGGTCCAGTTTGAGCTTGGGGTAAAGAATTTTACATAAACGATTGCCTTCCCTCTTTTACCATCCTGCGAATACAATGGCGGTAATTGCTCACGAATCTCTTTTGGCAATAGTTTCATTCCCCTTCTTTTATTATTTTCATTGACCTTCTTTGCACGTTCAACCGAACTTGTATCTGCTGTTGAGACTGCATGTGATTCAGGAATGTTGCAGGCTGCCGCAATTCCTGTAAGGAAATTTGCCATGTTTTCTGCCTGCTGTTTTCTGTCCAGCGGAAAAGATTCCTGCGCGGGTATGGGCTGAGTTAAAATCTCAACCTGCTCCCTATCAAGCTCTATAACAACCCTGCCGTTTTCTTCGCCGTACCATTCAAAATACCCATAATTGACATAATCAACCGGCTCTCTGCCTGCCGTCATGTCGCCAACATTGCCTGTCTGCAATAAAGAAAAACCTTGCATATATTTTTCAGATTCTTCTGCATTGGCCGCTTCACCATCTCCGTAAAGCCTTAATTTTGCTCCGCGGATGTCCCTATGGAAATCACCTTTTAAATCAAAGCTTACCTTTTCTTTTATTCCGGCAAATCTCATCCAGCCGGTCACTTTGCCCTGGACGGTATTATCCAGAACACCCTCAATAAACTGTACATTTGGTCTCCAAGCCATAATTTCACCTTTTCTTTCTTTAATAAGATGTGTTTAGAAAAAAAGCACATCTCTCAACAACAAGAGATGTGCTTTGACAATTGTTTAGAATTGATTCTACTAAGCAGATTCAGCAGGCGGATTTACTCTCTGCCTTCTGCCATCCTTGAAAACTATTTCAAGGCTTTCATCAGAAAATATGGTTATCTTCTGCCATTTTTCATAAAGCGGATAAAGCTCTTTTACAAGCTGCTGCCTTACTGTTTCATACGGGCCTATCAGCTCGTTCCAGAACTCATCCATTTCTTTTTCGAAATAACTAAGCTGGGTATCGAAACAGTCGCCTTCATCGCTATAACCGCCCAAATGGAACCATATGCTCTCAGAAGATAGATTTTTTCTTGCTTCTTTTGTTACGCATACAGTTTCATCAGACCATTGACGTCCATCTTTTTGAGCCTCTGTTATGACTGCCATAACAACATCAGAGCTATGTATCTTGCCATCCGATGTGTGAACTGTTATTGCCAGTTTATCAAAACAGGCAATTTCGCCGCAGCATATGGAATGGCGGAGTTTTTCAATCCCTTTTGTAACTTCAACCTTCGCTACTTTTGGTAGTTTTGACCAGCTGTATCCCATGTACCCATTATCGATAGTAATGGGAACAAAGGGTTTTTCCTTAAACTGGCCTAAAGCCGCCAATAAATGCGCATTTGTTTCAGCCAGATCGTCTTTGCATTCTTCCTTGAAGCACAAGTAGCCATCTTCGAGTTTGAAATTCTTCGGTACAGTTATATCCACAGGTTCATTATACTCACCCCAGATAAGACCAACCTTGTACTGCGGCTGAGCCTCTGGCAATTCAATGCCAAGCTCCTTTGCACGCAGATACTCTTCATAGTACAGTGTGTGAGACTTTTGTTTCTGGAAGTATTTATAATACTCCAGTTCAATGGCTTCTTTGAGTTTTTCAAATGCCACGTTTTCTACTAATTGTGTTCTTGCAGGAAGCATTAGCCTGATATCAGTCTGGTCTGCTATATCAACAAGAATAGTCAAGCTGTGCCTGCTATTTGTTGGCCAGTGATCTATATGAACCACCTGGCCATGGAAATTTACCAGTACCTTGCCGTGATACCATCCGGAAGTCCAGTGACTGTGATATTTGGATATCTCCGTTGTCACTTCAATTTTGCAGCCTGGGTTTTCATAATTCATAGCCTGGCTGTTGCAAAACGGCATCGAGTGGCAGTACTTGCCATCAACTATTACCCTGATACCTGCAAATACAGCATGTTTTTCAACACTATCCATATCCCAGGGTTTTTCATCCCTGAATTTCAGGATTGTTCCATTTACCATTTCAGTGTTCTCTGTCACTTCAACAGGTTTCCCGATCCAGCCATCTTTATCGATAACCACTTGCTTATTTGCGGAAATGATAGTTACTTTTCTTGGCGCCAGACTAAATAGTCCTACACCTGCAGGATCTTCACCTGCTTCCAGTTTCTCATCCCAGCCGCTGCCTCCTAAATCAAGAAGCTTTTGGAAATCCTCAATGCCGCAACCATTATCCTGAACTGTTACAACACCATCTTTATTTGAGATTCGTACTTCAGTTGCTCCGGCCCTTCTTGCATTTTGCAGAATCTCAATGATCCTGCCATCTAGTGTACCAGTAAAAAGTCTACTGGCCTTTGTCAGCAGTTTTTCGCTGACCTTTGCGCAAATTGTCTGTTGCATAATTTACCTCCATTTCGTTTAGTGTGGCTGCACACTTCAACTTTTTGAGTGTGCAGCCTGGTTAAAATTGATTCGTTACAGATTTTTTAGAAAAGTCTTTCTCGTCGAGAACTGATGTGCCAAATAAGTTTAGAGAACCATCTAATTCAAATGCCGCAATTAAGCGGTTATTTCCAAATTACCCGTCGATAAAAGGTCCCGTTTCACGATGACTTGAGCTTAAACTCAAATACTTTCATGTTCATAGACCTTTGCAGCGTTTCTCTATCCATAAGGATAAGTCTTCGCTGTCTGTGGTAAATTTAGTTATGATTATTGGATGGTAGTGATTAATGCGTATTTAATACTTTCGATTTAGCAGCAAACCTATGCACATTTTTCATGAATTATTTCAGTAATGTTTGTTTTTTTCAACTGGCGATGAATTCTTTTCTGAGCCTTTATCGCCTTTTGTTTTCTGTCGTGACGGTAAACATCCTGGATAGAAATACTGCGCTGACCCAGGGCCGCCTGAACTTCTCGCAGATCGTTAGAACCAAAACCAATCAGGGTTGCAAAAGTATGCCTCATGGAATAGAAACCTCTGCCATATGGTCTTTTTAATTCGGCTTTTTCATACAATCTCATGAACCTCATCTTTATCGCATCAGATCTTTTATGTTTACCTTCTTCATCTATCTGCTCCAGGCAAAGTGGCCGGCCTCTTTTACCTACAAATACCAATTCTGATATCTTACTATTTAATGGCTTTCCGCGGTAATTTGCGATATATGTTTTAAGGACATCTACCGTTTCAGGCCATAAGCAGAAATTTCGCTCCACACCTGTTTTGGGGCGCGGGTGCGAAACGGTTGCTGCTTCCAGATCAATATCGCATAACTTGAGCGTGCCGATATCTGTATTGCCAAATCCGCAGTTCAGACCTAACAGCAATAACGCTGTATCAACAACTCCTGCTACTGAAAATAATTTTTCCAATTCCTCCCAGCTGATAACGGAGCGATTATGTTTTCTGCCGTGACCTTGTTTGACAGATTTTTTCATGAATTTACGTATCACTCCCATAGGTGGAGGCGCTAATCCATGAATATTTTCAGCCCAAGACAGAAGCAACCTTACATGGTTAATATAGAGATTGGCTGTCGCTGTACTTATTTTAAAATTATTGCCCAGCATCTGCCTGAAATCCGATAGTATTGCTGAATTCAGTTCTGAGAGTTTCTTTTCTGAAGGGTCAAAATCATTGTCCTTTAGCCAGTCCATAAAATACATCAGATGTCTTTTGGCAGAATCTAAAAAAGATGCGCTGCAGCCATCGGATAATTTGAACTGGTAATACTTCTTGCAAAGTTGCTTAACAGTCCATTGTGCCGGCAGAGTAAAAGCGGCAGCTTCACCTCCTTTCTCAGCCAGATCAAACAGCGATAATTGTTCTGCTGCCATTACAGCCTTTCATATGGCATCATACATATATTGTAATAGCGGCAGAAACGCCCTCTGCAGTTTCACTTTTCAGAAAAAATCATAAGCCTTTTTTTACCTTTTGCCGCAATTGATATTTTTCCCTGCTAATCCTTATTGCATATTCCCGAACCTCGGTTCCGAAGATTTTCTCTATCAGCAGGATCGTTTCAAAAGCCCTGACATAGGCAAGGCCAAAGATATGCTGAAATCGCCAGCGAACCCCCTGACGTGTTATGCCGAAGGTCTTATGGATATTCTCGCCATAAGTACCTTTAAGAACCATCCTGCTGGGCATACCTGTCTTCAGTTCAACATGCAATTGGTTGGAATCCATCAACTTCTTCAATTCTGTCAGAAAAATCCTGTCCTTGTCTGTCAACATATCTGCTCACCCATATTGTTTGTCCCTCTTGACATATTTCAACTGCCCTTTCATGCTCAAGGAAAATAACCGCGATAAAACGCCATATAAGGTCTTTTCGCGTATTTTCAATAATTGCCGGAATACCCCTTAGATCTATCGGGAAATCCTGAATATGAGCCTTTATATGCTCCTGGTACCGGCCGAGATCGAACTTGTTCTTTAGTTCAATAAGCAGTTTTTCATCAATTCCTGTGGTCAAGCTGTTTAATGCCGCAAGCAGGCCTGGTATGGAATTTAAGTCAACGGCATTAGAATCTAATACTTGAGATCGGCTTTGAGCCAGCATCTCTTTTACCTGCTGATACTGTTCTCTTTTGCGCCGGCGTGATTCAGCCATCTTTAGCTTAAAATATTCTTTCTCAAACGGCAATGTTTCAAACACAAATTTCGATATCACTTCATCGCCGCAATCCTTACAATAATATCGCCTTACCCGCAATACAGGCTTGCCACCACATTTAGAGCATCTTTGAAATTCAACCGTTGGGTCAAACTCAAATCCGCATTTCTGGCAGCGGCACCTGCTCTCAGAGATCATCGAAAGCCCGCCATTACATTTGCCGCAGCGATGACCAAGCAGTACAACGTTATAATAAAACTTACGGGCTCTGCCGAAAAAGTTCTGCACAGCCTCTGCCATTTCAAATGCAAGTTTGATTATATTCATTTCTATTCAACCTGTGTTTGATGCCTTGGTGTGAATTTGCGTTTGCAGTTATTGCAGTAACGGATTTGTCGCAGACCAAGATGTTTTGTTTGCCTCATTCCTTTTTTAACATTCTTGCCGGCTATGCCGCAATGAGGGCAGCGATATGGTCTTCCTTTGGCCATAAAATATCACCTCACGAGACGTGTGAGGGACATTTATATATAAATGTTTTTATTTAATCTATAATCAGATCAAGCAACATATTAACTTAACCACTTATAAACTCAGGGGACCAGGGGGTTGAGTTAACAAGTGAGCATATTTATTTTATTTTGATATATATATATTATTTTTTTTATTTTCAATATTGAAGTATTTTATATCGATTCTTAATTACCACTTGAAAGTAACAACACAAAAAAACAAACATCTCTTTTTTTCAAAATGGCCCTCACGTGTTAACTACGGTCCCTACCCTGCTGCTATACCAGTATAGAAATTTCCGCAAAAATCCAGAACTTCTGACGCATTAACTCTGGGGTTCAGTCAAATCGCAGTTTACATATCTGTTCTGCTATGGATTTATCAAAGGTCAGCATTACCCGGTTGGCATACGCCCTTTCTACCTTTGTGGCAATCAATGCCGCCAGGCCCACACTCTGCAAGAAACTCAGATTGGCGTAGAAATAGACATAACTGAATGGTTTAATGCCATGGTCATGGCTATACCTGCAATAGCGATTATAAATATCCCTGGCAAGATCTGATTTGTCTGTAGCCGCAGCCCAGAGAATCATAAGATTGGCATCGGAAAGATCGTTAATCACATCCAGTATCAAATCCCTTCTGGCATCTTCAAAACACTGCTCTATGGAATTTTCAGGGGCCATTACCTTGTAAAACAATGTCTTTATGGCGACTCTGGCATCTGAATTACTTTGTTTGGTGGTTAATGCCGATATCTTGGAAATCTGGCCCTCATCCCAGTTATGCAATCCCTTTTGTGCACGATCAAGAAGAATCTCTGATATATGGCCTGCGTTGTAGTTGCGAAAATATAATGGAAACGGCTGCAAACTGCTTTTTGTTGCAGCATCCAGCTGCTTTAAAACATGCGGGGTATTTGATAACATGATAACCATATACGGCTTTTCACTTCTACTCAAAAAGTAAAGTATCTCCCTGTTCTTGTCCTTGGGGCTCATAAGATTTATTTCATCGAGGACTATTACTGTTTTTCGGGAGAATTCCATCAAAAATCGTTCATACAATGTTACCAGGCTAAGACCTGTTACATTTTCCTGGCCCAATAGCTGCGAAAAAATCTTGAAGCTCGTATTATGATGCCTGCAGTTGACGTAAAGCATATCGAGCCACTTGCGTTCTTCCATCATCTTCTTTATATATTGAAGTGTAAGCGTCTTTCCGGAACCCCTGCTTCCAATAATAGCCATATTAGTTGGAATCTCACTGACCTTGAAACGCATCAGTGCATCGATGATAGGTTTGCATTCATCACGCATCAGGGGCTTTTGCGGGATATAACTGAAATCAAAGACTTTGTAGTTTTTTACGACATCAGATTGACAGTGCTGATCTTCACTTTTCTGAAAATAAGATTCAATATCCATTAACCTGTCAACTCAGGTCCACCTTTTAACCCGGGGGTATTTAATACTTTTGCGCCTCTGAAAAGTGATAAACAAAAGCAATATCTCTAAAACGAAGGTCACCTCCATAAATTCACTTGCTTATTTTGATATAATAAAAAGATCGTAAGAATCTGTAGGAAAATAACTGTCCACGAAATGAGTATTACAAAAGGATATAAACGAGATTATCAGAAGCTATTCAAACGCAGTCTGATTATAAGGTCAAGTCCTACCCACTAGGCCTTATCTTCAGGGATGATTTCCTTATTGATGAATTCGACCATGCGTTTGATGCTTGCGACTTCGGCATGAGCAAAGTTTCCTGATATCTCAGGCTCTTCCATATTTTTTGATGCTATCAAATCTTTAATCATATCAATATAGGAGAAAACTTGTTCCTGACCGTTGACGTTTCGGAATACGCTAATCTGTGACTTATCATCTTTTTTGAATATTAGCTTCATCAGAACTCCTAAATTTTTTAAGATTATATTTCTTAACACGTTTCTTTATTGAAATCTTTCCACCATCTGTGGTCTCAGCTATCAGATCAACAACGTCTTTATCGCCAATTGAGCCTTCCAGAGGATTTGACCTAATAGTTATGACCTTATCTTCATTTTTACACATAACAACATTCTGGGCATCACCTAACATTGGTATGGTAGCATTATGTGAAACAAGGATGATCTGTTTTCTATATTTGCATTCTTTAATAGCTTTAAGCAAGCCAAAATTAATATAGCCTGTTGCTAGATTGTCCTCAGGCTGATCGATAATGAGTGGTGCATTATCAGTGTCACAGCCTAATATTAAGTCAAGTATTACCGAGGTCTTCCAACCCGCGCTCAATTTATCAAACTCCTTGCCTTCATTTGTGATTATGTTATACTTCTTTTTATTCATACTCACAAATTCTGAGTTCACTTTATTTTTGAAGCCATCGTAGCCATCAACTTTGGGGCCACGCTCACTTAATTTAGTTTTAAATAGGCTTTCAGGCGTAATGTCATTGAATTTTTTTAATTTGTATTTGGTTTTCAACATAATATTCACTACTTCAAGAAATTTATCCTTTGTTAGATTAAATTCGTTCTGAATAAAAAGAGTATGTCCCATGGACTCAACCTTTTTTGTGGGAATCTTTAAAGCAAACTTTGAGATAAGGTCCAAAGATTTATAAAATTGTTTATTAAATTTAAAGTATTTCCTGACACATTTCAGTAATTCATCAAACTGCCGCGCCTTTGTAGTAACTTCTAGCTTCTCTGCTTTTTTTGCATCATCAATTTCTTTCTTATAAACGTTGATTGTCTCGCGAATGGAAGACTCCATTTTTGAATGGTCAAATGCTAGTTTGAGTTCTTTTTTTAGTTTTTCAACAAGGATATTATCATGATTGATTAAAGGGTTCTCTGATAAAAACTTTTCGATTTTGTCGAGATTTTTAACATCATTTTCGTAACTTATCTTACTATATCTAATCGAATCGATAACTTTTTCAGTTGGCAAAATATACTTAAGTGGATTGTCTTGGATCTCTTCTGTAACGATGAGACGAGACAGAATAGGTATCGTTGCTAAAACATCCTGAATGGATTCCATCTCTTTTACCGATTGAACTAACAATGAGAGATGAGAATTCAAATCTGATAGGCCACTGGCTATTCCTTTGGATTCTTCAACGTCATCAGGAAACACTCTCTTCAGGACAGAAATGTCCTCGATATTATTTTCTTTGTCCTTGTAGTCGCATACCTTGCTAATATAGGTCTGTTCAAGGTAATAAGGTTTTTGCCCCGTTTGGTTCATAACATGTATTTCTTCAACACCATATGCCGTATAGTTGCTACCTTCAAAATCATTAATTATCTTTCTGTAAAGTGAGTCAACAAACAAAGTCTTGCCACTAGAGGAACCACCGATCACCACATTTAGGCCCGGTGTCAAATCCACGTCAATGTCAATATTGTCGTTCTTTAATGAAACATGTTCAATGTATTCTGCCCAAGAATCTGGTTTCTTTCCGTACTTAAGTCTTGAAGATTCTGACAGTGATAGACGCAGTCCATTGAAGGTAGGGAGAGCCATCATCCATGTCTTTACAAACGGAGGTGCATCACTAGCTTTGGCTTTTGGATAGCTTTGTGGTGAGTAATTGTCTGAAGCAGTAACAAGGTTGACGAACTCATTTATCTCCAGACGCTTGAAATACTCTTGTGTTCTTTCTAACCCGGTATTACTTCTTGCAGTAAAACCATCAAAATGATTATAATAAATATTTCGCTCCAGAGTGTTATCAAGTTTAACACCTTTAGGAATTGACTCGTTGAAAGTTGAATGGGATTGACCACCATGTGGCAGAAGAACAAATTCATATGAATCGAAACCATTCATTATCTCTTCCAATCTTGGGATTTTGTCATCATCTGCGACAACTTTCTTTGGATATAGCTCATTTAATATTGCATTAATATCATCTATAGAGGTCGTATTTATCTGCTCCAAATTGAAATAAATATGACAATGGTAGGGTTTCTTGAAATCGTGATTGCGAACATGCAACTCTACCCCCAACAGAATATTCTCAAACATTTCTACTGCTTTTAAATAGACGGGCTTGTTAATAGTATTGTGGTCGGTCAGTGATATGAGATAGGATGAGTCCTCTGCTTCTTTCTCAATCTTCTCTTTCAGTATGTCAAGATCGTAGGATTGATTCAAATCATCAGGATTCTCTGAAGTGTGAATATGAAGGTCAATAAATATCGGCTTCATCTGTCTCTCCAATGTCACGATCTTTACCCATTATCAAGTCCTTAAACTTAATTTCACTAATTTGTTGTTTCAAAGTCGATGACAGCAATAGGTGTCTCATCTTTTATGGTTAGCAATATCTTTTTACTAATCATTCAAACTCCGTAAAAATAATAATCTTATATTGATTTTTTGTTTAGAAAAATCAGAAAGAAATGGAAGGCAGAATAACTTGGTCAATCGCACACGCAAATTATAACCTGTCGAATCCATTCTATCCGGATTCTTACCTAATATGCTATGGGGGGAACCATTAAAAGTCAAATAAAATCACATCTAAAAGCCTAAAACACGATACTTAAACCAAACCCCAACGTCAAAATAGGCAAAGTTGAAATTGCAAAATGACATATAGTTGTTACTAAGTAGAAAATTTTGGTGAGAAATTTAAACGGAAAAAACTAAAAAATTATATATATGGTGTTTTTATCAATTTTGATTGCGACCTCAGTTAGGTCTGTTATAATTTGCCTCAAACAACACACATACCTCACAATACTGAGTATATTGGCTGATCAACTATTTTATGCTTTGCATTTCCCTCTCAACCGCCTATTTTAATCCTCTAAACTAAAGTCAAGTCCATAGCCTAATATCTTCTGACAGATAAGCATGCCGTCCCGCCACGTATCAATTCCGCCATCGCTCGAAATTAAAATATCTTCTTTCAAATAATGCTTTGCAATTATCAGACATATTATCACAGCCAAATCATACGGTTTGTAAGCGGTCTTGCAGAACTCAAAATATCGGCCGACATCTTTGGGATCATTATAAACAGGCTTTCCTTCGTGGTCATAATATCTGATTTCTCCAATTGGTTTTTGCCAGTCATCTTTTTTTATCTGGAGCGGTAAACTGAATGTCTCATGCGAGCAATCACCGCCGCACGATCTGTGTTTAAGCTTTAGGCCTGCAAACCATGTTCCAGAGACATCGCTGTCATTTACAGCCAGTTCCTGCTGTTGGCCGCAAAGAAGAGTGATTAAAGTTTCTGTAGGGATTTCCTCGTATCTTTCTACTACAAAAGCAATTCCGTGAGCATTTTTATCCGGCCATGTAATACCTAAATCTCTATCGGTATGCCCGCAATTTTCCACACCGTTAAACCATATTCTTTTACTGCTTATTTCAGGCTCACCCTTTCCCATGCCGCCGGCCAGCGGCACAAATGGCGACAGGTGTTTCAGTACTTCTTTAAAGTCTTTTGTAACCTTTTCAAACTGCTGCTTATCGAATTTTTCTATCCTTTTCCAGTATTGTGTATAACCCATTTATATCACCTTTTGATTTTTTTCATCAATAACGATGCCTTGTCTATCAATGACAAGGCATCGTTTATTTCTTGATAAGCCTTTCTGAAAACCAAAAGATTTTTATATCTGCTAAATAGTAGTATCCCACATGAGACCGGAAACACTGCTTGATAATCTAAATCTTTATGAATTTGCAAAATCACTGATCCCTGATTTTGTACTGAGTTTTGCTTTTTTCACTTCACTTGCGTATGCAGTTCTGGGCAAAAGATTTGAAAAACAAAGGCCGGCAATAGCGATGTCTGTATCAATTGGATTTGCATTATCAATCGGCCTTGTATGGTGGGAGCGGGCAAATGAACTTTCCATAGTAAATCTTGGGCCAATTGCAGTTGGTTTGGCGATACTCGTTCTGTCTTTCGTGATGTACCAGTCTATAAAACAGGTTGGGGGCACCTGGGCTGGTATGGGTATTACAATAGGAGCGTGTATAATAATCGCACAACTATTACAGATCAATGTCCCAGTAGATTCCCAAATCATCCAGACAATTACTGCTGCCGCTTTAATAGTAGGATTGATCGCTTTCCTGTCACATACCCGCAGCGGAAGTTTCCATTTCCCGCAAGGTTCAACACGCCCGCCGGATGTTCGCCGCAGCATGGCGGATTTATACAGGGACAGACATATATCGAATAATCTCTCAAAGAATATGCGTAACTTACGTAAGGAAACTAACTCTTTGAACGAGCATCCAAAGGATGCAGGCAATGTTCTTTTACAATTAAAACGAATGCTTCCGGCTGAAGGATATCTGACTGAAAGAATGGCACAGTTGAGAGCAAAAGCTCATCAAATTCGAAATGGCCATATTGCTCGCCTTGAAGAGACCAAACAGGTATTTGCAGAGACACCGGTTCCTGCAAAGAAGAAGGCCTCCGCAGAAATGGCTGCCAGTTACAATCAGCTTGTCGGCATTGACAGCCGACTGGAAAGACTCGACAGATCTGTAGCAGAAAATGAAAGCAGGATCAAGGAATTGACAAGACAGGCACAGCAGTACACCGCCAGATATGATTTCCGAAAACTTACCGATTGCTTAAAGGCCGCCGAAAACTTGCAAAAACACAATAGCCAACTATTTAAGCTGATCGGCCAAACTGAAAACAAGTTATCAGCGATAGCTCGAAAAATCGCATCCGAGGCAAAACAGATAAATCGAAAATGATATCTGTAAAACCGACAAAGTCGCTTGAGGAAAAAGCAAAAGATGCCAATTATCCATTCAAGTCAAAAGAAGATAAATCCATAGCCCAAATGCTGAATAGTTATAACATTCCATTTTTTTATAAGCAGCCAACCCTTGTTATCGAAAATGGCAAGAGGATGATAGAATATGCCGACTTCTTTCTGCCTACATATAACGGCCTTGCCATCGATTACATTATCGAATCAAATTCGGCCATCTACCGCAGAAAGAAAAACATCTACCAGGACAACCAAATTCCGGCAGTTCTTGTGGGCAAAAAAGACCTGAACAAACCCAACTGGCAGCAGCAGCTTTACAGCAAGCTGCAGAATACTTACCGCATCCGTTCGTCCTATCGTCCGCACAAGCGATATGGATAGATCTATAAAATTTTAGGCACTATGAGATGTCGAGCCATGTAAGCAATTCTATCGTCGCTGAACCACCCTCTTCAACAGCTTCAATAGCCTTGCGGCATGCTGAAATGGCAGAAGGCGAAGTGGCGACAAGAATCATTTTGTCAAAGCCGGAGCGTTTAATATGGCTCAAGTTTGACTTTATATCTGATTTGCCAGTCTCGACCTCTATTGCAATTGACTGGCCCGGGCGAACCGCAAGCAGATCGATCGCACCATTGCCTTTGATTGAATGTTCACGAGTTATATCATAGCCTTTTTTCTCAAAGTATTCGGCTGTCTTATTGATCCAATATGAATGTTCCAGACTCTCACGAGGTCTTGGCCTGACTTCAATGCTGGCAGCAGAACATACCGCCCTGCCAGATTCAGTCAATTGGTATAAGACAATCTGGCCGGATCGTGTGATAATGGTTACAGACTCGATGATTCCGGCGGAGGCAAGGGCTTGGCGAATGGCGTTGCCGCGACGGCGGGACAGATTCAGTCTTAGATACCGGGAGACTGTGGTGGACAGCGGCCGGGTTGCCACATCAGAAAGAAATCTTATTTCTTCCCTGTTAAGTTTATTATTGGGTTGGTTGGTAACAATAGCAGATGATTTTTTATCTTCTGTATTGGGGGATGGTGGGTG
>MHXZ01000071.1 GCA_001825665.1 Planctomycetes bacterium GWF2_41_51
CAAGATGGTTTTTAAATGGGCTGTTTCGCAAGAGCTGGTTCCAAGCTCGGTATATCATGCACTTATAACAGTTGCTGGACTTCGTAAAGGCCGCAGCGAAGCACATGAAACAGATCCGACCAAACCTGTTCCACAGGAACATATTGATGCGACTAAACCACATGTAAGTCGTCATATCTGGGCAATCATACAATTGCAACTTCTTACAGCTTCCCGGCCAACTGAAATATTAACGTTGCGGCCATGTGATATTGAACGCAGTGGAAGAATATGGGTTTACTCCCCTGCTGACCATAAAACCGCACATCATGGTCATAATCGTAAAATATATTTTGGCCCTAAAGCTCAGGAAATCCTAGTACCGTTTTTATTCCGAGATCCGCAGGCTTATTGTTTCGCTCCTACTGATGCACATGCAGAAAGGTTGACCAAGCTCCATCAAAACCGCAAAACTCCATTATCGTGCGGAAACGTGCCTGGGGCACGTAGAAAAGATGAGCCAAAATGGAAAACCGGAGATTGTTACAACGTGGCAGCATATCGCAAGGCCGTAACGCGAGCTATTGAGCTGGCATTCCCCGCGCCAGACCATTTACGGCAGCGGGATGATGAAACGAAAAAGCAATGGCGTAAACGGCTGACGAAAAAGGAAAAAGCCGAATTAAAAGCTTGGCACAAACAGTTCCATTGGCATCCTCATCAATTGCGGCATAATGCTGCGACATTTTTGCGTAAAGAGTTTGGCATTGATACTGCCAGGATAATATTGGGGCACAGGTCGGCGGTTATTACGGAGGTATATGCGGAAATGGATCAGCAGAAAGCGATGGAGGCAGTGGTCAGAGTTGGATAGCTTGTTGATTTTCGAATTAAAGTATTGATATTGAATCGAACGTGAAAAAAAATTACGCCCATTGCTGACATAAAGGGGGTGCAATGTAATAATTGCCGTTATACCGAAAAAACTTTAATTTTATGGACAAGATGGGTAGTTTATGGTAGCATTTATATATTCGTTATACAGATTAATAATCTTTTTACAGGAGGTAAAATTTCGGGTGGAACTAATTAAAAAAAAAGCCGCAGAACCGTGGGTTGCACGAGCTGCAGCGGTCGCCTTTCGGCGGTGCCTGCGAATTTTTCTTGTTGTGAAAAAACGAGGCCGAGATTAATTACACTGATGCCATTATAAAACAACTAATGTAAACATTGCAAGAGAAATTTTTGAATTAGGAGGATTTAATGAAATTATTAGGATTGGACTTAGGGACGAATTCAGTCGGCTCAGCGTGGATAGATACCGATAAAAAAATAATAAAAATGGGTGTTGGTGTATTTCCGGCGGGAGTTGAAGAATCAGAAGATAAAAGAGGCGCTCCAAAAAATCAGGATAGACGTAAAAACCGACAGCAAAGAAAGTCTATTTGTAGACGGTCTATGCTGAAAAGAAATCTTCGCCAATATTTAATCAAGAAAAAGTGGATTCCGACAGAAAAAACTGAACTACAAGAGTGGTATAATCTCAATCCGTGGATTTTGAGAAAAAATGCTATAGAAAAAGAATTAACTGAGTATGAATTTGGCAGGGTATTACTCCATTTCGCACAAAAACGAGGAGCATGGTGGTTTGATGAAGAACCAGAGGAAACTGGAGACACAAAGAAGAAGAAAAAGGATTTGTCAGAAGTGCCGGGGACAGTTGAATATACCAAACGAAAAATGAAAGAAAAAGATGCTGAAACTTTCGGTAAACTTATTGCCATAGAATACGAAGCAAGAAAAACAGATACAGCAAATAATAAAAAAAGGAACAACAGAGTAAAAAACAGAAATAATGCTTTAGGCGACAAGGAAATGGAATTTGTTGCCGACAGACATATGATACTTGATGAGTTTTTGAAAATATGGGCAAAACAAAAAAGTTTCAATGGTGAACTTGCAAGGCAGCTAAATCTGCCAGATGCTCAAAAAGAAATTTATAATAAGCAAAAGACCGATATATGGAGATGTCAAGGCGTATTATTCAGTCAGAGAAAAGCATATTGGAATTTGGGAACACTTGGCAGGTGCGAATTAGAGCCGACCGACGAAAAATGCCCAAAGGCGGATATGTATGCACAGGAATTTCTTGTTCTTACCAGTGTTAATAATATTCGCATTACTCCACCAGGACAAGAAACAAGGAAATTAGATACACCAGAAAGAGAAAAAGTTATAACCGCTGCAAGAAAACAGAAGACAGTTTCAGAAAGTACAGTAAGAACTGCTCTCGGAATAAATAAAGGTGAAAACAAAGCGCTTTATACGCTCAATACTGATGGTGATAAATTCACAGTAAACGGCGATTGGTTTTATTCGCAAATAGTGCATGATAGCTTTGGTGAAAATGTATGGAAATCCTTTAACCAGAATGTAAAAGATTCGGTCAATAACGCTATTTTAAAATTTGAACCAAACGAGGAGGAAGATGAACAAAAACTTGTAGCAGGCTGTAAAAAATGGTGGAATTTAGACGATGCACAGACAGGAAAATTTATAAATGTCTGGAAGAAACGTCCCAAGAAAGACACCAGAGTGAATCTTTCACGCAAAGCGATTAAAAACCTGCTGCCTTACTTGCGGGACGGGTGGAGCGTAACTGAAGCAAGAAATATGTATGCTGAAGATGCAACAAATGATGCAAATAATTTAAAAAGAAAACGATATTCCACAAAAGAAATAGCAGTTGATAAAAAAATAAGGCATTTCCTGAAGAAGCATCCTGATATGCTGCCGCCGGTATCAGACGGGATTTCCAATCCTGTTGTAAGAAAAAGTATTCATGAAGTTCGAAAACATTTGATGGCGCATATCAAGCAATTTGATAAACCAGACCGCGTCATAATCGAGCTATCCAGAAAGACAAGACAAAGTGAAAAAGTTATTGCCAAAAAAATGCAAATCAACAAAGCAATAGACGCACTTACTAAGGAAATAATTGAAAAGCATAATCTGAATGATGGGACTATTACAAGTACACAAAAAGAGGCGGCTATTAAGCGTATAAGGTTATGCAGACAACAACGATATGTTTGCGCTTATTCAGGAGTAATTGAAGACAAACCATATTCCTGTGCATATTCTGGAAAATCTATAACAGAAGAGCAAGCCAAAACTGGCGAAGGATTAGAAATGGATCATATAATCCCAAGAAGTAAAGGCGGGAATAACGGTATGAGCAATTTAGTTTTGTGTTATTCCACAACTAACCAAGGTAAAAAAGATAGAACACCAATTGATTGGTTGACCGAAGAAGAATTTGGAAGATTAGAACAAAGATTTAAACATTTAAAAGATGAACAGGATAATTATATAACAAAAGATAATGTTGACATGTCGGATAAAGCAAAGTGGACAAACCTTCATCGCAGAACACCAAAAGAAGGTTTTACAGAAGAACAACTTAGTTCAAGTGCCTATGCCGCAACGCAAACAACTGATTGGATAAATAAAGTTTTGTACGGCAGTCAAGATAGAAATAAAAGATACGTTTTTGCCTCAAACGGTGATTATACAGGCATACTTCGGCGGGATTGGGGATTGTTTTTCGATGAAGAAGGTAATCGCAGTGAGAAAGGCAAGAAATTTCGAGGCGACCACAGACATCATGCTGTGGATGCCGTTGTGATTGCGTTAGCTCCTTTATTCTTTCAGAAAATTAAAGAATCTTTCATTGATTTTGAAAAACAAAAAGAAAATAAAAACATAAAACCACAATGGAAAACCATTGCAGAGCCATGGGAGGGATTTAGCCAGCAGGTTGCAGATGAATATAAAAAACTGAATGTTTCACACAGGGCATATAATCGGAAAATTACTGGCTATTTACATAAAGATTCGATTTATGGGCCAGCAATTATTTATGACAGGTATCAAAAGGATAATGAGAAAAAAGGAATTAAAAAGGGCGAATTAAAAAGGGATGAAAATGGAAATTTAGTTTTAAAAGATGGGATGTATATAAAAAGCATTCCGGTTATAAAAATAGAGCAAGGTCATTTGAGAATGCCCAATGATTGGCATAGCTTAAAAGAAGAATACAAGTCTGCAATGGCCAACAAAAAAGAAATAAAGAAAAAGATGCTGGCTTTGGAGGAAGTTCCGCCTGCAAAATCTGGTATTATACGAGATATTGACTTGAGAGATAAAATCTGTGATTGGCTCAAAGACAATAATTTTTCGGAAATGAAAGAAGCAAAAAAATATATTCAGGAAAATGGTTTAGTCATAAATGGTACACCTATACGAAAAGTGCGAGTGCTTTGGAAATTAAATGAAGTTGTGGAAATTCCGAGAAAAAGTTTTGATTATGAAACTGGCGAATTTGTAAAATGCGAAGATAGGAAATCATTACGAGTTTATCAGACACAAAATAATCATCACATAGAAATCAGAGAAAGTATAAAAGGACAATGGAATGGGGACGTTATTACTAATTTTGATGCTGCCAAGCGAGCAAGAGTTGACAAAAAAACAATAGTTGATAGGAATGATACCGAAAGTGGTAGATTCATTATGTCTCTTGCAAAGGGTGAAGTTGTTAGCATGAGACATCCTGCAACACAAAACGCTAACTACTTTGTTGTGTTCAAAATTGATTCTACGGGGACTATCCATTTTACAAAACATACAGATGCTAATCCGGCAAGCACCAAAAAGAAAAATGTGCCTATCCGTGAGGATATTGATTTAACACCACAAAAATTGCAAAAGTTAGGAGTTGCTCCAGGTTCTGTGCCGTACAAAGTTAAAATTAGTCCGCTTGGAGAAGTCAGAGAACTGATTAGAGATTAAAATTGATCAAAAAGATAATTGAGATATCGCGGCAAAGGACTGCTTTATCTATACGATATGGGCAATTGATACTCAAGCGAGAGGATGGCGAGAACTCTATACCCTGCGAGGATATTGGCATACTACTTGTTGATAACCAGGCGACAGTTTATACGCATAGTGTATTTACGGAATTATTAAAAAATGGCGCAGCAGTTGTGCTTTGCGGGAATGACCATTTGCCGAGCGGATGTTTGCTGCCGATTGAAAACAATACAATTCAAACGCAGCGATGTTTGCAACAAATAAAAGTAAAAGAGCCGGTTAGAAAAAAATTATGGCAGCAAATAATACGTGCCAAAATCAGGCATCAGGCAAAAATTGTCAGAGATAACACAACGATTCATAAAGCATTGATGGAATTATTTAGCCAGGTTCGAAGCGGCGATCCATCGAATATAGAAGCGCGGGCGAGTAAAATATTTTGGGGGGCGTATGTCCAAGGAATTGATTTTAAAAGGAACGCAGAAGGACAGCCGCCGAATAATTTATTAAATTACGGATATATGATAATGCGAGCGGCAGTTGCGAGAGCGATTTGCAGCGCAGGGCTTTTGCCATCGGTCGGGCTTCATCATAAAAATAAATACAATGCGTTTTGTCTTGCCGACGATTTGGTCGAGCCGTTCAGAGGATATGTAGAAATAAAAGTTAAAGAAATTGTTGCAGGCGGAGAGTGGGAGGAATTGACGCAGGGAATAAAAGCAAAATTGCTTGAAACATTATATGAAGAAGTTGAGATTTCAGATTATAAGGGGCCGCTAATGGTCGGGCTGCATAGGATGGCAGCATCACTGGTGAGATGTTTTTGCGGAGAGCAAAAGGAAATAGATTTACCAAAATTGTGAGCCACAGAGTTATAGATTATATCTTTGCCACATAGTTCACAGAGATATATAAAAATGATAATAAGCGGATATAGAGCGGTGTGGATATTTGCGATGTTTGATTTGCCGACGGATACGGAAAAGGCACGAAAAGATTATACGCATTTTCGTAAAAATCTTTTGAAAGATGGCTTTGCGATGATACAATACTCGGTGTATGCAAGGCACTGTGCAAGTGAGGAAAACGCAGATGTACATTATCGCAGAATACAGAATTTTTTGCCGCCGGACGGCGAAGTCCGGCTGGTTACTCTCACTGACAAACAGTTTGAGAGGATGCGGATTTTCTGGGGAAAAATGCGAAAACCGGCACCGCCTGCGCCAAAACAACTCGAATTATTTTAGAGTCATTTTGACGCAAGTCCTTTTTCGACAGCAGGTAACGGAAAAGGTAGTGTAACTAATCCCGACCTGATGTCAATCCACAACCACAGGATGGCTCGTAACTGACGACACGGAGTGTAACTAATCCCGACCTGATGTCAATCCACAACTGATTGCCTGATCGGGTATTTTCTTTATGAGTGTAACTAATCCCGACCTGATGTCAATCCACAACGTTGGCGATTGCCGATATAATTTTGTGCCTAGTGTAACTAATCCCGACCTGATGTCAATCCACAACATAAGACCTTGGCGATACGCTTCCTGTCCAGTGTAACTAATCCCGACCTGATGTCAATCCACAACATAATTCCTGGCGTTGTCCGCACGTTGGCCAGTGTAACTAATCCCGACCTGATGTCAATCCACAACAATGTGTGCGGCGGTACTTGTTCATATCTCAGTGTAACTAATCCCGACCTGATGTCAATCCACAACGTGGGCGTCGAGCCATGCCTTCAGCTCTATAGTGTAACTAATCCCGACCTGATGTCAATCCACAACACGAACATGATGTTTAACCTTTCATTTCTTAGTGTAACTAATCCCGACCTGATGTCAATCCACAACAGCATTTTTCCTTTGCGCTGCTGCTTTGTAAGTGTAACTAATCCCGACCTGATGTCAATCCACAACAGCTTTTGCCTGGTGTAACTTTCGTTTCTCAGTGTAACTAATCCCGACCTGATGTCAATCCACAACATCAATTTGATTATTCAGTTGCTGAAAATTAGTGTAACTAATCCCGACCTGATGTCAATCCACAACTTAAAGCATAGACATCCTGAAACAACTTTAAGTGTAACTAATCCCGACCTGATGTCAATCCACAACAATTTTTTTAGAGGTGCAATTATGGCGTTTAGTGTAACTAATCCCGACCTGATGTCAATCCACAACTTGCGATATGCGAGGCCCAGGGCTGGCAGAAGTGTAACTAATCCCGACCTGATGTCAATCCACAACATCTCGATTGTATCTTCCTTGCACGGCCAGAGTGTAACTAATCCCGACCTGATGTCAATCCACAACAAGAATGTTCTATTAATAGCGACGATTTTAAGTGTAACTAATCCCGACCTGATGTCAATCCACAACATGCCGATGCACTGAGGATTATTACAACAAAGTGTAACTAATCCCGACCTGATGTCAATCCACAACGGGCGGCTTTATAAAGAGTAGTGGGTACAAAGTGTAACTAATCCCGACCTGATGTCAATCCACAACATCAGGTAGGCACGCAACGAAAATGGGAAAAGTGTAACTAATCCCGACCTGATGTCAATCCACAACCATACAATCCAGTTTCAGTTTTGCGATTATAGTGTAACTAATCCCGACCTGATGTCAATCCACAACATAGCTTTATGGATTGCGGTTAAAGTCCCGAGTGTAACTAATCCCGACCTGATGTCAATCCACAACATCAGGCATTGCTTCTCAATTACTAATAAAAGTGTAACTAATCCCGACCTGATGTCAATCCACAACAGTTCGTCACCGTCTGCCATTTTCTGTATGAGTGTAACTAATCCCGACCTGATGTCAATCCACAACATAGGTATCTGCGCTAGAGTCGATAGGCTTAGTGTAACTAATCCCGACCTGATGTCAATCCACAACTGATAGCGATGATTGGGCTTTTGGTTCAGGAGTGTAACTAATCCCGACCTGATGTCAATCCACAACATATGACCTACACTCTGTTGGTCGAAATGTAGTGTAACTAATCCCGACCTGATGTCAATCCACAACACCCGAACTTATCAGCGAAGATACAAGCGAAGTGTAACTAATCCCGACCTGATGTCAATCCACAACAGGTTTCATAGTCGCTAAGTTCGTTGCGATAGTGTAACTAATCCCGACCTGATGTCAATCCACAACGGACGGCCAAAAGGCCTATGAAGAAACTTGAGTGTAACTAATCCCGACCTGATGTCAATCCACAACACGCCATTAGATTTAAAGTGGATCGCCGCCAGTGTAACTAATCCCGACCTGATGTCAATCCACAACATACCTATTTTATATATTTGTTCACATGCCCGGCATATAGATTCCAAAATGATTATAAGTTGTAGGAAAATGTTAAATTCACAGCTTCATCAAATTTAGTACTTTATTTGGAGTAGAGTTCATTCGTCAAAAAAAGTTTTTTATGCGTTTTCTATCAGATTTCCTGTTATTTGTTTAAATTACTAATATTTTATTGGACCTTGCTCTTGCAAGAAATTACAAAAAATGGTATATTTTCTATTAAGTACAGTGAAGTGAGGGTCGAACCGACCTAGGCCATTTGTTGGCATGTCAAACCTAAGCCCCAGAATTATAAAAACTAATTTTTTGCATTAATGTTTCGATGTCTAAAGTTTAATTTTATTTTTTAATAGGCAGATTCCCATTAAGTGTTAAACGTAGCGGATACGTTATCAGTCTGAAACTCTGTCTATAGTTCGTCAATATGGAGCAAAGGAAAATGGAAGATCGGGCGATAGGTATAGCAACAGGCATACAATCTGAGTATGAAGATTTTAAAAACATCCATGAGCTTTTCTCATACCTATATGATCACAGGTTCGAGCAGATAAGCAATACTTACACAAAGCAAACCCAACTAATTGAAAATGCTAATTATTTTTGGTCTCTCATTATCAAACTATGCAACAAATTTAAAATTCCACTTGTAATAGGTGCCCACGATATTGAAAACCTTTTTCATGGATTTGATACTGAAACAATAGAGGAATTTCGCAAAAGCAAAAGGTATTTTGGCATTCATATAAAGAAAATTATTGCTGTAGAAGAAGATCTACTGATTCATTCGATAAAATCGATTTTTGATACGTTGCTGGCTCGTTTAGAACTTGAATTGAAAAAGGGATCACAAAAAAGCATTGAACATCCGCACACACAAATTGAACAATATACTGATTCACTCGCCAATTGTCAGACTTTAACTAATACAGATACGAATATTCTGATGGCGATGAACAGCAATCCCCAAAAATCCATGCTCAAAGTAGATATCATAATAGCTGCCGGTCATCAAAAATATGCCGTGCTGCAAAGCCTCAAACGTCTTGAATCCATGGGGATGGTCTATAAACCAGAAAATGCTAAACGCAAAGGATGGGCTCTTACCGACAAAGGCATTTTAACCGCTGACAATTTATAATTTCAATACCAGAATCAGATTTAACACAGAGATTCTCTGTCATCAGATTTATTTATTTTTTATCCTCATAGCAAAACTCATACCTAAAAACAAAAGTTTTTCAAAATCAGCCCTTAACCAGACCTTAGCATGCAAAATTGGCTCTTAATCAGCCCTTAACCAAAATTTGCCATAAAAACTCACATCAACCCTCGCAAAATCAGCCCTTAATCAGCCCTTAATTGGCTCTTAATCAGACCCAAGCGTTTTTCTTTTATGGCAAAATGGCCCTCGTTGAAAGGTTTATAACGATGGCGATTGATTGGAAAACTGAAGAAATTATCTGTTTGAGCGAAGCGGCAAAACGGCTCAAAGTTGATAACTCCACTGTATGGCGATGGTGCCATCGCGGGCTTGGCGGTATTTACCTGGAATATAAAAGCGTTGGAGTCCAAACATTTACCACTATCGATTGCATAGAAACGTTCTTAATTGCATTAACAGAGAAAAATATTGATTACCACCAGAAAGTTTTTTCACAGCGGCTAAAAATTAAGAAAACTAAAAGAGCATCGCAGCATCAGCGGGAGGCTGACAGCGCCAAAGCAATCCTTCTTCGCGCAAAAATCCTTCGAGATGACAAGCCAAAGGCGGCATCTATATGAATACGCAAAAGAGATAAAAACTAATTTTTAATACGAAAGGTCATTTTTATGAATGTATTTGAAACCATACGAACAGGCAAACGCCAATCACCACCGCGAATATTACTTTACGGTACAGAAGGAATCGGCAAATCAACATTTGCATCCGAGGCACCAAATCCAATCTTTATTCCGACCGAGGATGGCCTGGCAGAAATTGATTGTGCATCATTTCCAGTGGCAAAAAAATATACAGATGTTGAAAACTATTTGTCCGCACTAATTGACCAGCCGCATGACTATCAAAGCGTCGTAATTGACAGCTGCGATTGGCTTGAGCAGCTTATCTGGGATGAGCTATGCCAGCTATCTCACTCATCTACTATCGAAAAAGTCGACGGCGGCTACGGTAAAGGCTATATCGCTGCCCTGGGCTTTTGGCGTCAGGTCATTGACACGATTGATACTCTTCGCACGCAGCGGAATATGGCTGTGATATTGATTTCACATGCCAAGGTCGAAAGATTCGAAGACCCTGAATCATCTTCGTACGACCGCTTCGCACCAAGACTTCATAAACATGCTACCGCCCTGCTTACAGAATGGAGCGATGCAGTACTGTTTGCCGCTCGAAAGTTCCGTACCGAAAGCGAAGATATCGGTTTCGGACGAGAACGGACTATCGCAGTTGGCATTGGCAAAGATGGCGGCGAGAGAATAATCCGCACCGTTGGCGGACCATCATGTATCGCAAAGAATCGCTATAACCTACCGTATGAACTTCCTCTATCGTGGGATGCATTCATCGGTTCATTAACTACAACCAATTTATCAGAAAAGGAAAATCACTAACATGGCAAATTTAAATGGCTTTAACGCAAACAACGTAGAACCGGCAGCTGATTTTGATCCGATCCCGGCGGCAAAATATCTGGCTGTTATAACCAATTCGGAATTTAAACCGACAAAGAATAACAGCGGCAATTATCTGGAACTAACATTTCAGGTCATCGAGGGTGAGTACAAGAACAGGCTTTTATGGGCCAGGCTCAACCTTGATCATCCAAACGAAACTACCTCCAAGATTTCACGGGGGCAGTTGGCTGCAATATGTAAATCGATCGGCGTGATGACGCCTCGTGACAGTGCCGAATTGCACAACCTCCCGCTGATGATCAATGTCAAACTAAAAAAACGAAGTGACACAAACGAATTGGTCAATGAAATACGCGGTTATTCAGCTAAAGAAACTGCTGCTGTTCAAAACAGCAGTCCAGCTGCCAGAGGTGTCGCACCCTGGAAACGCTGACAATAACGCTGCCATATCCGCCAAGTATTAATCATTATTTCAAGCGGCGTGGAAACAGAACGTTTATAGGGCATGAAGGCATGATATTTCGGAATCGTGTTTGCAATGCCCTTATGGCGGCAAAGGTAACTCCGATGATGGGTATGCTCGCAATGAAGGTCCGGGCATACCCACCGGATAAACGAAAACGCGATATCGACAATATTCAAAAACCGCTTCTTGATGCATTGGAAAAAGGCATGGCCTTTTATAACGATTGCCAGATTAAACATCTGACTACCGTTATGAAAGATCCGGTCAAGTATGGCAAAACAATAGTAACGATAAGGAAGATCAATGATAGAGCTCCGGGGATATCAAAAACAGGCTGTTGAAGCCTGTTATAAATATTTAAAAGAACGCGATGGTAACAGCTGCATTGTATTGCCGACAGGTTCGGGCAAAAGCGTAGTCCTTGCCCAAATATGTAGTGATGCGGTTTCATTATGGAAAGGCCGGGTAGTTGTTCTTGCGCACGTGCAGGAACTTATCGAACAAAATGCCGGAAAAATAAAACATTTTCTCGGCGATAATTTTGTCGGAATTTATTCTGCGGGCTTAAAGCAGAAAGATATGCACCAGCCTGTGATAGCAGCTTCGATTCAATCTATATATAAAAAGGCATTTGATTTTGAGCCATTTGATTTAATCATAATAGACGAATCGCATCTAATTTCTACGAACGGTGATGGTATGTATTTATCATTCCTCAGCGATGCGAAAATCATGAATCCGAATATCAGACTAATAGGCTGTACTGCCACACCATACCGCACAGAAAGCGGAATGATATGCGGGCCAGATAAAATCCTGAATGAAATCTGCTACGAAGTAGGAATTAAAGAATTAATTCGTGACGGGTTTCTATGCCCTTTGCGCAGCAAAGCTTCAAAGACCAAGGTTGATACAAGCAGTCTGCATATTCGAGCGGGAGAATTTATAGCAGCTGAAATGCAGGATCTTATGGATACGGATGCACGAGTAAAAACCGCGTGTTCTGAAATACTCGAATATACCCAGGATCGGAAAGCGGTTCTTATTTTTGCAACAGGTGTAGCTCACGGCAAGCACATTCAAAAAATATTGCAGCAAGAGCACAACATTGAATGTGGATTTGTTTCAGGTGATAGTCCCGATGGCTGGCGGAGAAAGATGATTGATGATTTTCAAAGCGGCGCACTGAAATACTTATGCAATGTAAATGTTTTAACCACAGGCTTTGATGCCCCCAACATCGATTGTATTGCAATGCTGCGTCCAACCATGAGTACAGGGCTTTATGTTCAAATGGTCGGGAGAGGAAGCAGGATTTGTGATGGCAAAGAAGATTGCCTGGTTCTCGATTTTGGAGGCAATATTCTCCGCCATGGGCCGATTGATTGTTTGAAAATAAATAAAGTATTTTCAAAAGGTAGTGGCGATGCCCCGGCGAAAGAATGTCCTGAGTGCAATGAAATTGTTCATGCCGCATATTCCAAGTGCCCATCATGCGGGTACGATTTCCCACCGCCGGAAAAATCAAAGCACGATACCAAGGCAAGCTCTGAAAGCGTTCTTTCGGGAGAAGTAACTGTTGAAGAGTTTGATGTTCAAGAGGTGCTTTATAACGTTCATACAAAAAGAAAAGCTGATGAAGATGCGCCAAAAACAATGCGTGTTCAATATAAGGTTGGCCTGGAAAGATATATTCCTGAATGGATATGTTTTGAACATAGCGGTTATGCTCGTCAAATAGCAGAAAAATGGTGGATACAAAGATCCAATGAAGATGTGCCGGAGCAATCTGACCTCGCTGTATTTTTTGCACAAAATAGGAGATTAAAAGAGCCTGTAAAAATAATGGTAAAAAAAGTTTCGGGTGAGAAGTTCGAAAGAATAGTCAGCTACCAATTCGAAGATCCGCAAGTTTCAGATTGGCAATTTGAAAAGCAAGTTCCTGATTATATTTATGACAACAATGATGAAATCCCCTTTTAGCACCAGGAGAAACTATGCCCAACATTAGAGAAACTTCTTTAGCTTACCTCCAGGCAGGTCTTTGCGTTTTACCGGCGAATGTGCAGCTAAAATTTGCCGCATTATCAGGGTGGAAAGAATTTCAGCAGCGCCTGCCGTATGACTGCGAATTAAACAACTGGTTCGGCAATGGCAATACTGGCGTATGTATTGTAACCGGTAAAGTCTCCGGCAATCTTGAAATGATAGATTTCGATCTGAAGGCCCAGGCATACAAAAAATGGTACGATCTTGTGCAAAGCCAGTCACCGGGCCTGATTGAAAGGATAGTAATTGAAAGATCACAGTCAGGCGGTTTGCATGTAATTTACCGCTGCCAGGACGAGGTATGCGGTAATATGAAACTTGCGCAGCAGAAGGTTATCCTGCCCTCAGAGAATGAGGCTGAGGTTTGCAGTAAAAAATATAAACCGCGCAGGGATAAGGATGGAAACTGGTTTATTATTCTTACACTTATTGAAACTCGCGGCGAGGGTGGATTATTTTTATGTGCGCCCTCAGCGGGTTATGAATTAATCCAGGGCGAGTTTACATCAATACCTGTTTTATCTACTGACCAGCGTGATATTTTACTACAGGCCGCATGGTCTCTAAATGAATTCATACCGGAACCGCAGCCTGAACCTGCTGCACCAATTTCTAATAATTCCCTTCGGCCCGGTGATGATTACAACGCTGGCGGCGATTTTAAAGCTGTTCTCGTTTCACACGGCTGGGCTTTAGCCCAATCAGGAGAAAGTGAGCGTTGGCGGCGGCCCGGAAAATCCATTGGCTGGTCGGCGTCAATCAAGGATAGAACATTTTATGTATTTTCAACAAATGCATATCCATTTGAAAGTGAAAAGGCATATTCACCTTTCGGGATTTATACGCTGCTGGAACATAATGGTGATTACAGCAAGGCTGCAAAGGCACTGGCAACGCAGGGTTTCGGGAAAAGTGAAGATACAAGCGGAGTTGATATTTCCAATATCACAAGTGAGGATACCGCTTATGATACCGAACCTGCCGCTTCCGATCCGGGACCGATGCCGCATGAATTATTAAATGTGCCTGGATTTGTAAACCAACTGCGTGATTTTATGATGGAGACCGCCCCGCACCCGGAGCCTGTACTATCGTTTTTTGGGGCACTTGGCCAGCAGGCACATTTGGCAGGCAGAAAGGTCCGGGACGATAATGATAACCGCACTAATTTATATATTTTAAATCTCGCATATCCCGGCTGCGGGAAAGATCACCCCAGAAAAGTTAACAGCAGGATTCTGCAAACCTTAGGGCACGACACCACAACCGCTGACGGTTTTGCAAGCGGTGAAGGTATTGAAGATAAATTATTTATGCACCCGGCATCGCTGTTTCAGACCGATGAAATAGATTCCCTTATTACAGCGACATCAAAAGGCAAAGATTCACGAATCGATATGATTATGAACATCCTTTTAAAGATGTTCTCATCCTCAAATTCGATATATACAACACGATTAAAGGCAGGCAAAAAGGATGGTGGAACTATTGACCAGCCATCTCTGACAATATACGGAACCGCAGTCCCGGAAAATTACTATCAGGCACTATCAAGCAAGATGCTCACCAACGGTTTTTTCGCACGAATGCTGGTTGTTGAGGCAGGACTAAGAGCACCTGAGCAGGAAGCGACATTTTGCGAAATTCCCGAATCGATTATTCGAGCGGCTAAATATTGGGTTGAATTCAAACCCGGCACTGGCAACTTTGCTAATTTCCATCCCGTTGCTGTTTGTGTACCTCACAGCGAAGCCGCCAAGGCGATGCAGCGGACCTTTGGCAGAACCGCTGACAGCATGTACGACAAGGCCCAGGAACAAGCGGATCTTGTCACGATGGCTATATGGGGCAGAGCAGCTGAAAAAGCAAGAAGACTTGCGCTGATTTACAGCTGTAGTGAGAACGCAATAAATCCTGTTATCACAGAGGCAGCGGTTCAGTGGGCAACAAGCCTTGTTACATATACTACCGAACGCATGCTTTATATGGCATCTCAATATGTATGTGAAAGTGATTTCCATTCCAGTTGCCAGAAACTGCTTCGAGTTCTTCGCCAGTGGCACAAAAGCAAAGGCAATGAATGGATGCCGTTCTGGCAACTCAATAGAAAACTGCCATGGTCACAGCGCGAACATGAGGAAGTAAGGCAAACGTTAGTAAATCAGCGCAAAATTGAATATGCAGAAGAGGCAACTGGCGGAACGCCAAAACGACTTTATAGGTTGGTGAAACTATGAAACCCATTGATTTTTTATATAGCCCTATTGCACCTATTGTTTTTGGCATTTTCAGCCTATTGCAACTTATTGCTAACCTATTGTATATGCCGGTAAGCAATAGGTTTGAATCGCAAGTATATGGAAATATATATATTTATAAAAAATATATATACCTATTAACCTATTTCCATATATACACCCTCACATTCATTTTTTTGGGCTTTTTTCATGCGCGCTACGCGTGCGCGCGCGAGGCAATAGGTTTTCCCCATAGTCAGTGCAGCTGGCATTGTGCCAGTTTATTTAAATAAACACTTTTTTTTAGGAGTACAGAAATGAAATGGTTAGAAAAAATTACGAAATGGGATATTGCGATTTTAGCAATTATCGTAGTCACAGTTGCATCGTTATGGCTGGGTGGATGTGAAAGCATAAATATCACACCCTACGATCTTCAAAGCTTAGCTGATCAGACCAGCGAGCTAAGTAGCCAGGTGGATCAATTTCAGCAGCAGACTCAGGCGACATTGGAGACGCTCAAACAAAACGGAGCTATCGATGGCAACACAATCGCGAAAGTTGAAAAGCTCCAGAGCACAATCAATGCAGTTCAGGATAAGACGCAGGTTATCGCAGGAGCGATCAAAAACGCGCAGTACACAAATCCTGATGATGGCCTGACAACTGTATTGCAGGGAGCAAGAGCAGCAAACGCGGCAAGCACGCCGTTTAATCCCTATGCGCCTCTGATTGATATTGGTCTTGGACTCGCAGCGGCGTTTGCAGCTGGGGTAGCTAAAAAGAATGCTCAAAAAGCAGCCGAGGCACAGGCAAAGTACGAAGCCCACAAACAAGGTGTTGAGTTGACTATGAAACAAGTTTCACAATCAACAGTTCCGGAAGTTAAATCAGTTGAAACACAGCTTTATCAGAATATTGGTGAAGCAAGATTAATAAAGAAGAACTAATGAAAGCCGAGCAATTAATCATGTTAGAGCATTTTCTTAAAACTACATCTAATGCCGTAAGGAAATGCGTTGTCTGTAGTGAACCGCTTGGCAAGAATCATAAATGCTCGAAAGAAGGCGAAGCGAGGTTTAATCATAATCTCTCTAACAGACAATATAAGCAGATATCTATAAGGCGTCAGAGATATGGCCAAGGACTTACCTTCGATCAAAAGCTCTATGATGCATTTAATGTGTTTAATAATGAGCCAATAGATGATTGCTCTAACGCTGATACGCTGTGACCGCACACGTTGGCACAGGTGCGTTGTTTGATATACAAGTGGAGGTGTGCTTGAAAATAAAAAACGATGCATCTTGTGGCAACGTGGCGCGATGAGCGGATGTGAATAAAAAGTTATTTATCAATTTTGAAAGTAGAAACGGAGTTTTTAGCAAAATGAAAACAACAACAAATTTTATAATGCCACCAAATGCCCATTTGGAGGCATTATATGATAGGGCAAAAGTATACTGTTTAGCGTTATGGTATATCGCTATTACATAAGTCACGGGTCCTCCGCCACTTAAAACAAGACAAATGGCAGCGGGAGCGGGCACTATATAAAAGACATTCGGTCGCCAACTACATTTTTTTTTAGAAAGAACTTATTATGAAAATAGAATTACGCAGTATTGAAGATATTAAGCCATACGCAAACAATCCCCGCATAAATGATAAGGCGGTCGAGGCGGTTATGGCAAGTTTGAAGGAATTTGGATTTCGCCAACCCGTTGTGGTTGATAAAGATTACATCATTATCGTAGGTCACACCCGCCACAAGGCAGCACAAAAACTTGGGTTAGAAAAGATCCCCGTCCATGTAGCCAAAGATTTAACCGAAGGACAGATAAGAGCATATAGAATCGCCGACAACCAGACCGCTACAATATCGGAATGGAATTATGAACTACTTCCTATCGAATTAAAAGATTTGCAAGCAATGGATTTTAATCTTGAACTGCTTGGTTTCGATAGTGACCAGCTTGCCACAATTCTTGATCCCGGCATACAGGATGGTCTCACCGATCCCGATGATGTACCCGCCCCGCCGTCCGAGGCGATAACAAAACCCGGCGATCTTTGGATTTTAGGTGAGCACCGATTATTGTGCGGCGATAGTACCAACCGCCAGGAGGTAAGCATGCTTATGAATGGCGACAAGTCAGGTATGATTTTCACCGATGCGCCATATAATGTCGATTACGGCTCATCAAAAAATCCCCGTCATAAAATAAGATCAATTCAAAATGATTGTATGTCAACCGATGAATGGAGCATCTTCTGTCATAAGATGTATGAAATATTTCGTGAGTTCAATACCGGCGATATTTATATGTGGGGAGCATCGGGGCCGGAGGGAATGAGAATGAGACTGTGGCTTATTGAGATGGGCTTCCACTGGTCGGCAACGATTATCTGGAAAAAACAGCAACTGGTTTTATCCCCGGCAAAATATCAGCGAATGTATGAACCATGTTACTATGGCTGGCTCGAAAAAAGCAGCTTTGGTGACGACCGAACTCAAACAGAGGTCTGGGAAATTAATCGCCCTCTTAATTCAAAACTTCACCCGACAATGAAGCCAGTTGAATTATGCATCAAAGGCATAACAAATAGTTCCGTGCCGGGGACGATTGTTTTTGATGGATTCCTTGGCAGCGGCAGTACGCTGATTGCTTGCGAGCAAACCGGACGCAAATGCTATGGCCTTGAAATTGATCCAATTTACTGTGATGTTATAAAAAATAGATGGGAGCAGTTCACAGGAAAAAAAGCAAAACTATCTAACGACAAAACCCCAACCGCTGAGGCCGGGGCTGTCTCGGAGAAAAAATAATGCTATCGCTACTTGGCAAATTCAAACTTACCACGCCCGGTTTTGCGGAACCTGGATTCGGCTCCTTTTTTCTTAATCTCAGTACTGATTGCAGAATGAAGAGTGGCCGAAGGCGTTTTGCCATCGGTTTTCCAGAGACCTTTATCCAGCATTCGCTTTACCATCTCCCGGCAATTGAGCGGCTGGCCCGCTTCCTGAAGGATCTGCACCGCCCCGCTCAAACCGCTAATCTGCAATTTGCTGCCCTCTTTTTTGCTGGTTGCTTTGGCTGGGCCAACTTTCTTTTCAGCCATCGCAGCTTTAGGTCGTATCCGGTGGTAAACACTGACAAGTTGCTTGGCAGATTTGATAAGAACATCATTATTTGTTTTGATATTGCGGCCAACCCAATGGCCATCCTGGTTGTAGCTCATGATACGGACCGCCATGGTATTTTTGCCAACTTTCATATTGTAAAGTTCGCTTACTTTAATTTCTTCTTTCTGCATGATAATCTTCCTTTCAAAAAAAATTGTCTACTATCTACTTTGAACTATTGTGATTTGAAACTCGCTTCCATCGCTGGTTCGGACAACAAGTCCGCTGTTGCTTGTGAGCATTCCAGCTTCACCAAATGTCAGGGTCGATCTGATCTTGTCCTGATCTGCCAGAAGCTCCTGCACAAATTCTTCAAACATTTTCTCGTTCATGTTGAAATCTCCTTAATCTGCGAAAAATATTATGTAGCGAAAATAACTATGGATCATCGAATTGGTTCCCCGGCAGCCATCAAGATGGTATTGGATACACTGAGCCATGGAAAATTGATCCTCACGATCATTTTTAGAAACATGGTGAACCGAAACCCGGTGACCATTTTTATCTTTAAGCTCGCAAAGAATGCACTCAAGTCCTTCTGTTGGATTATTGCGAGTGATCTTTGCTGTGAATCCTGTTTCGCCTTCGAGTGTGATTGTTTTAACTTTCATTCTTTAGATCTCCCTACAATTATTTATTTTGATGACCATTTGTGTGGGTTGTTGTTTTGGTTGGGCGGTTTTGGGTTTGATGATGTTGATGTCGTAGCGTCCATCGGTATAAACTCCAACAACTCGGCCGCGAACTCCTTTGTATTTGCCTTTTGTGATTTCGATCTTCATTTGCTTGTCCTTTCGTTTTTGGTTTCGTTTATGTGTGGGTCGTTTTGGGTGCGAGTTAGATCTTCGAGTGATTCCTGGATTTGTTTTTCTGATATGCCGCTGAATAAGGCCAAAGCCCTGATCAATTCGCGCCTGGCATCGATTGGCGAGCCGATATTCGACTGCTTTTCTAATTCGCATTCGAACCATGCCAGGAGGTTTGCGATATCGGCTTTGGCTGCTTTATATTCCGTGTTTTCCATGTTTTTCCTTTCAAAAAAATTGTCTTTAAGAACATGCATGTGTTATCTAAATAAATATGTTAAAGCAAGTAATTAAACCCATTTAAACAAAGGAGTTACATTAATTTATCATGACAACACAAAATGACACAAAACAAGCGAAAACTTCGATAAATCCAGCCGCATTAACGCCCGAAACGCTGGCAAAAATGCTTGGATTGCAAGTTGAGATTGTCCAGAAACATATCGCACAAGGTGCGCCGGTTGCGGCGGATGGAACAATTAACTTAGTAAATTACGGCGCATGGCTTTGCAGCAGGATAAATAATGGCAATTGATGTAAATAGTTTAACGCAAATACAACTGCTTCGTTTGATGAATGCAACACCGCTTGGCAATGTCCTGTCTCAAAACCAGCTTCGTTGGCAAATGAACTCGGCGGCATATCGCATTGGTGATGGCAAGCATATTAATTTAGTGCGGTATGTATCATGGATGGCACATGAATATGAAAACCCCAAACAGCAAAAGCAATCTGTCGAGAATTCCAGATTAAAAGATTTGATTTCTAAAAATGCAGCCCGCAAAGAAGCTCAGGATATCGGCGAGATTCCTGCAATTGAAAATCAAGAGCGAAGAGAGCGAGCCTGCAAAGATTTTAGATTCTTCTGTGAGACGTATTTCACCGATGTGTTTTATTTGCCATGGTCTGATGATCACCTTACGGTTATTTCAAAAATAGAACAATCCGTTCTTCAGGGAGGATTGTTCGCTTTCGCGATGCCGCGCGGAAGCGGCAAATCTGCTCTGACAAGATCGGCTGCAATCTGGGCTATTCTGATTGGCGCACGCAAATATGTCTGTTTGATTGGTTCTGCCACCCGGCAATCATTAAATCTTTTTCAAAGTGTCCAGGCGGCAATGCTTGGTAATAATTTATTATTGGCGGACTTCCCTGAAATCATTTATCCGATCCAATGCCTGGAAAATAGCGCACATAGACAGCGCGGGCAGCGATATAACGGCCAGCTTACGTATCCGGTCTGGGGGACACACAAGATTGTGATTCCCACTATTGCAGCAAGCTGTGCCTGCGGTTCAGTTATTACCGTCGATAGTCTGGATAGCAATATTCGCGGCCAGATCCACACGACAATGGATGGCAGGATCATTCGTCCTGATCTGGTCCTCATTGATGATCCCCAAACAAGGGAATCCGCCAAATCAGTTGATCAGACTAATCAGCGGCTAAGTACATTGAATGGTGATGTGCTCGGCATGGCTGGACCTGGTAAGAAGATATCCGGGCTTCTTACCTGCACCAAAATTTATTGCAATGATTTAGCAGATCAGATTCTTGATTCTCAAAAGAACCCCGAATGGCAGGGCCAATGTACTAAAATGGTTTATGCATTTCCAACAGATACAAAACTCTGGGATCAATATGAGGAACTTCGGGCAAATAGTTTGCGAGCAGGCAACGGCGGCAAGGAGGCAACAGAGTTTTATATTCAAAACCGCCCTGCTATGGATCTGGGTAGTAAAGTTGCCTGGCCCCAGCGTCATAACGAAGATGAAGTCTCTGCAATCCAGCATGCCATGAATTTAATGCTCCGCAATGAAGTTGCATTCTATGCTGAATATCAGAACGATCCGATTGCAGAACAATCTGATGAACAGATTCTGACTGTCGAGCAGGTTATGGAGAAAACCAATGGCCGAAAAAGAGGTGAGGTTCCGCTTTCATGCCAGTATCTTACGATGTTTATCGATGTGCATGATAAGTTATTGTTCTACACTGTTTGCGCGTGGGCCGAGGATTTTACAGGCTATGTTGTTGATTACGGAACATATCCAGACCAGAAGCGGTTGTCGTTTACTCTGCGAAAAGCTCAGGTAACACTTTCAGATATTTACCGCGGCATGGAAAAAGAAGGTGCTATTCAGGCTGGATTGGAAAAATTATGCAGTGATTATTTAAGTCGAGATTGGAACCGCGGAACCGGGGTCATGAAAATCGATCGCTGTTTGATTGACAGCGGCTATATGCCCGGCATTATTGAAAATATACGTCATAAACTTGGCTCCTGCTTAATGGCATCTAAAGGTGTTGGTATCAGAGCTGCCAATAAACCAATGTCAACATACAAGCGCAAGCCCGGCGAGCGGCATGGCCATCATTGGTATATCCCCAACATAAATAAAACCGGGGAATTCACGCATGTAGCAATCGATACAAATTATTGGAAGACGTTTGTGCATGAAAGATTCTTTGTAGCAGCGGGAGATCATGGCTCATTAACTATTTTTGGTAAAGGCGGTCATCAGCATTCATTATTTGCTGAGCATGTAGCAGGCTCTGAAATTTGGGTACGAACCGAAGGACATGGACGTGTCGTTTACCAATGGTCACCAAGAATAGGTGGGATAGATAACCACTGGCTCGATTGTATGGTGGGCTCGGCGGTCGCGGCTTCGATGTGCGGATGTAATATTACAGGACAGGTTGTTGCGCGAGCGAAACGCGAAAGAATTACATTGTCAGAACTGCAAAAACAAAAAAGGATGAATGCTGCCAATGTCTGAAAACAATAAACAAAGTGAGACTGGACTTGAATGTAGTAACTGCGGTTGTCGGCATTTTCGCGTTCAGGGAACTCGTATCGCCAATAAACAAATTATACGATATCGCCTGTGCAGAAATTGTGGGATACGGCTTACCACAGTAGAAAGAGCTGTTTCTAATAAATAAGTAGTAAATGTAAGTTAATTAATGATGTTACCAGTGAGAAAATGTATACACAAATATATCAGAACAAGTTAATAATAAATTTTTATAAGGAGTCAGCAATGTTGAAGAAATTTACAATTTGTTTAGTCGCTTTTATCTCTTTAAGTCTTGCCAATAGTACCTTCGCCCGCAGCCGTATTAGTTTTAGAATCAATATCGGTGCTCCTGTTTATGTAGTTCCGGCACCAATTTATGTAGCACCTTCACCAGGCTGCGGCTATTATGCTCCTCCGCCAGTTATTTATTATCCATCTTACCGTTATCCGAGGTATTCTTATAGCCCAAGCGTTGGCCGGAGTTATGGTCGTGGTTATGGTTATGATCGTGGTCATGGTTATGGTCGTCGTGGTCGTGGTCATCATCGCTAATAGCGTGCAACAGCAGTTGATAATATTCCGTCTCTCGTCTAATAGCCCCCCGACATTCTGCCGGGGGTTTAGCTTCTTAAAGGGTAAAACCGGATTAATTCAGTTATGATCAGGATTTATTTTAATATTCATGTGCGGCACGACCTCAAGGAATAAGGGAATTCCCTTATTGACAATAATAAAGGAAGAATTATACTTTTTAAGGTAAAATTTAGACGTGTAGTCTAAAATCGATGATTGGAAAATATCTTAATGGAATCTAAAGAATCATACCTCATAGGAAAAGGTGAAGAAGCATTCAATTTCGACCATGAATTGGAAAAAGTTGAAAAACATCTAAACAAATTCTTCGCGAAAAAAGAGAAAAAACTTGATTGCAAACCAACTCCTGAAACGCGTTTATGCTGACATCCTGTCAGTAACGATATAATTAAAGCCAATAATCTATCAACGATATGCATCAAAATTGAACATAGTTTCTACTAATAGAAACTATTTTTCATTTATTCTAAAAACATCCCCAAACACATTGACTTACAAAATAAGAAGTGTAAATTAGATTTGACAATTTAATACGCCTGGCGACTTGCAATCGAGCAGGCAAAAATTCCAAAAGTTATAAAGCCGTAGAGGGCTCTACCCCTCTGCGGCTTTTTCTTTTGGTACGGAGAAAAAAATGTCAGATTTAAATTCTAATATTGAAACTAATGCAGCGGCTCCTGCCAAGGTAACCAGCGACGGCTGTTCAGTCGAACAGCATTCTCTGGCTGAGCAGATTGCAGCGGATAGATATTTAAAATCGCAGCAGGCAACAAAGTCAAAAGGCTTGGGAATTAAATTTACTAAATTTAATGCTTCAGGAAGCGTGTAATGTTCGGTTTTGGTAAGAAAAAAGTGCAGATAAATACCTCAGCGACAAATCCGCAGCGGATAAATGTGCGCGGACGCTATGATGCTGCCCAAAACTCGCCTGATAACGCCCGGCACTGGGCAATGGCAGATTCGTTTAGTCCTGATCTTGCTGCAAGTCCGCAGGTTCGCGCCACACTTCGCAATCGCTCTCGATATGAAGTTGCAAATAATAGCTATGCAAAAGGCATGGTTTTGACACTGGCCAATGATTGTATTGGAACCGGGGCCAGATTGCAGATGCTAACAGCCGATGACGAGGCAAATAAAACAATTGAGCGAATGTTTTCCGAATGGGCTGATGAAATTTGTCTGGCATCGAAGCTTCGAACCGCTCGCATGGCGCGTGCGGTAGATGGTGAAACATTTTGTATAAAAACTCACAATCCAAAGCTTAGGTCACCTATAAAACTTGATCTAAAAATTGTAGAGGCCGAGCAGATTACAACACCATGGCAGAAAATCTCTAGCCTATCGTCCAATCAGGCCGATGGTATCGAGTTTGACCAGTACGGAAATCGAAGTTTGTATTATATCTTGAAGCAGCATCCATGTTCAGCCGGTCAATTTCTTAATCCAGGATACGATATTGTTGCCGCTGAAAATGTAATGCATCTTTACCGAGTTGATAGAGCCGGGCAAAATCGGGGCATTCCGGAAATTACACCCGCCCTACCGTTATTTGCTCAGCTTCGAAGATATACGCTGGCAGTAATTTCCGCAGCGGAAACTGCTGCTGATTTCGCAGCGGTTCTTTATACCGATTCACCTGCAAATGGTGAAGCCGATAATGTAACCCCGCTTGATACCGTTAACCTTGACAAAAATATGGCGACAACGCTCCCACACGGCTGGAAGCTTGGCCAAATCGAGGCAAATCAGCCAATAACAACTTATGCGGAATTCGTGCGGGCACTGCTTAACGAGATCGCTCGCTGCATGAATATCCCCCTGGGTGTGGCCATCGGCAATAGTTCACAATATAACTACGCCAGCGGCAGGCTCGATTATCAGATGTACGGTAAAACCATTGATGTTGATAGAAGCGATATTGAACTGACGATACTCGACCGGATTTTGATGCAGTGGCTTGATATGGCAATCCTTGTCGGATCACCTATGCCGCTTTCAATTCGCGCAATTCAATCTTACCCGCACAAATGGTTCTGGGATGGCAGAGAACATGTCGATCCCGCCAAAGAAGCTAATGCCCAGGAAACTCGCCTGAAAAGTAATACTACCACATTGGCAGAAGAGTATGCCAAACAAGGTAAAGACTGGCGTCAGGAACTTGACCAGCGGGCAATAGAAGTTGCTTACTGTAAATCAAAAGGTCTTATGCTGGAAGAGGCGTTGCCAGATAAAAATACTTCAACAGCGGTAATGGAGGATGAAGATGACCAGAAATAATGAAACAAATATTGATCTGAATTTAATTTGCGAAGAAATGCTGCTCAATATCCAGGCAGCAAATGCTGAATCAAAGAACCGAACATTCAATATGGTTGCATATACCGGCGGTCAGATGCGTGTAATGGGTTGGTACGATCCTGTGGTCGTTGATCTTTTCGGCCTGAAAGTTAATTCACAATCCAAACCTATATTTTTTGGTCATGAGCAGGATTTGGATTCCTTGGTGGGACAGACTGATTTGATAAAAGTTGAAGCAGGTCAGCTGATTGCCTCAGGTGATATCCTTGGCGAATCAGACCGCGTCAAACAAATATTATCGCTTGCAGATAAAGGATTCAAATGGCAGGCGAGTATCGGAGCCCGTGCAGAGAAATCAGAGCGGCTCGCAGAAGACCAGACAGCCAAAGTAAATGGCCGACAGGTAACTGGTCCTGCGACTATTGTCCGTAAGGCAACGCTTGGTGAAATAAGTTTTGTAATGCTTGGCGCAGATGACCAAACATCGGCCCAGATAGCGGCCAATAAACAGAGTTTTAAGGAGCTTTTTACCATGGCTAATGAAGTAAAAGATGAAACAAAAGAAGTTAATGCAGCAAATACAGTTCCCGATATTACAGCCGAAATCAGGGCTAAGGCATCGATCGAACTGACGCGTATTGCAGAGGTTCGCAAAGCTGCCGCAGGTAACAGCGAAATTGAAGCTAAGGCAGTTGCCGAAGGCTGGGATGTCGATAAGACAAAACTTAGAGTGCTCGAAGCAAACCTCGCCAAAGCCCCGGCAGTTGGCAGTGAAATGCGCCTCGATGCAAAAATGATCGAAGCGGCGGCATGTCTGTCAGCAAGTGTACCGGAGCAGACTGTGCTTAAAGTTTATGGCGAGCAGGCAACAAATCAGGCCGAAAAATACCGCAGAATCGGTATTCAGGATTTGTTCAGATTGGCTGCAAAGGCAGAAGGAATCGAACTGCCTTCAATGATAGCTGATAAAAACGGCTTTATTCGTGCTGCATTTTCGACGGTAAGTTTGCCAAACATTCTCAGCAATGTGGCAAATAAGATATTGCTCGATGCATATCTTCATCAGGAAAATTCCTGGCGGCCGATTGTCAAAGTTTCCAGTGTAAACGATTTTAAAACGCATTCGAGATACAGGCTCACAGACAATATGCAGTTTGTGAAAGTCGGCGCTGATGGTGAGTTGAAACATGGTAAACTTGGTGAGCAGGTTTATACACAAAAAGCTGAAACAAGCGGCATTATGTTCTCATTGAATCGCCAGACGATTATAAATGATGATATGAGCGCGTTTGCTGATATTCCGAGGATGCTTGGTATCGGCGCAGCTGATGCGATAAGCGATGCGGTATGGGCATTGATTATGGCTGGTACGCTTTATTCAACAAATCCAACCGGGTACAAGGCAAATTACGCTACCGGAGCGGCAACGGCACTGTCAGTTGCGGCTTTAACAGCGGCGGAACTATTATTCCTCAACCAGCAGAAACCAAACGGTAAACCGCTTGGCCTTAGACCAAAGTACCTGGTTGTTCCAAATGCCCTCAAAGTAACAGCGCAGCTTCTGATGACGAGCATTAAATTAAATGAGGCTGCAACCGCAGGATCACCTGTTCCGGAGGATAATCCTCATGTTGGTCAATATGAGGTGATTCCAAGTTCGTGGCTCGGTAATACTACAATTGCAGGTAATAGTACCAAGGCATGGTATATGTTCGCTGATCCTGCCAGACTCGCATCCTATGAAATTGCATTCCTCAATGGTGTTGAAAATCCAACCATTGAATCAGCTGATGCGGATTTCAATACGCTGGGCATGCAGTTTAGAGGCTATATCGATTTCGGTGTAGCAGTCCAGGACCCAAGAGCCAGTGTAAAACTCAAGGGTGAAGCGTAATACTCAACGTTTTTAAAAGTACATAAATTTTCTCGGAGACATAACAATGGCATATTCAGTTAATTTTTCTCAGGATGGTAAATCCATCGATTATACCCCGGCAGCTGCGATTTCAGGCGGCGAGCTTGTAGTGCTTGGCGGCATGGTTGGAATTTCAAAATCAGATATTGCAGCAGGCGTTTTAGGCGCATTGTGCATTGAAGGTATCTTTGCAGTTCCTAAAAAGAATGAAACGTTTGCTGAAGGTCTTCCTGTCTGGTTCGATGCAGATGGCAATCCTCAGGATGGCGTTGCAGGAAGCGGCGCTGCAACACAAATTGGCGGCGATGCCCAGGCAGTTGGCGATATTCTGCTTGGCTCATGCGTTGTTGATGCGGCGGCAGCTGATACATGCAGCTATATTAAAATCAATAAGTTCGATCCTCGTATTCCGACATTTGCAGGGGCTGCTCGAATCACCAAGGCAGCAAATGCGAATGCGGCAGTAACCGAATCGGGCGTCTGTTACGATTGCACAGTTGATACTGTAGTTATTACTCTGCCTGCAACGGCTGTCGGTTTGGAATTTACTGTTATGAATACAGCAGCCGATGGAGCAGCGCTTGTCGAAGTGGATTTTCAGGCGGTAGACAAAAATCTCGGCGGTTTGGGTATTGCAGCAGGCGGTGATGGTAAGAAGCTCTCTAATACCAAGCTAACTGCAAAGAAAGGTGACTTTATTACATTTGCCGCTGACGGTACTGATGGTTATCGCATTAAAGCAATTCGCGGAACATGGGCACAGGAAGCATAATGACTAATCTTTTGAAACGCGGAATTGAATTTTTAGCTGATAAGCTCAAAGCTTATGCTTCCCAGACGGTAATTTACAAACGGGGCGCAGATACAGTTACTATCTGCGCTACGTTTGGAAAAACAAATTACCAGATAGAAGATGATTCGGGCTTAAAGATTGGCGGCGAGATAACGGATTTTTTATTTTCCCCATCAGATTTAATTATTGATGGATTATTAACGCTGCCAAAGGCAGGTGATCAAATCCAAACGGATTCGGCAATATACGAAGCACAATTTATTGGCGATGGCTGCTGGTGTTACAGCGATCCTTACAGAAAAATGATCCGGCTTCACACAAAGGAAATATAAATGTCTCTGACAACTAAGATAGTTTTATCGGCGGTTCCATTTTATATGCTTGCATCCGGGGCGAATCAGGCAAATGAAGTTGTTACTATTGCTGATCAGTTCATGAAATATGGTGAGCTGGGCCTTTGTTTTGCATTGGTTGCGTACCTTATGTACAGCAATTACTGCCTTGTTGCCTCGCTTCAAAAACTTATCAAGGAAAAAAGTTTACAAGAGGAACGATTGATTACTGCCTTGCAGACATTTTGCGCGGTTTGCCGGGAACGGCCATGTCTGATCGATGCAAATGCATTTAAGATTGATAATCCGGATGGAATAGCTGCTCTGCAAAGACAGGAGGATGACAAATGAACGTAATCGATCTTGCCGACCAGGTAGCAGTGTCTCTTAACTCTGAAAACTATAATTTGAGCTTTATTGCTGTAAGGACACTCTTTCCTTTTTTCGAACTAAAAGATCTGGCAACTCTGCATGTTACAGTTGTTCCTAAGAGCATAAATATTGAATCTGCAAGTCGAAGCAGCAATGAATATCAGTACCAGGTAGATATTGCGATTCAAAAAGCCGTAAAATCGCCTGATGATCTGGAAGTTAATTCTTTGATGGATCTGGCTACAGATATCGCTAAAAGTTTTCGCGGCAAAGTTTTTCAGAATCTTGGCACAGTGTGCTTTAAACAATCGATTGATCCGTTGTATTCGGTTGAGCATATTCAGCCGCCATCTGTTTTTACGAGCGTTGTAACATTAAATTTTAAAGTTATTGAATAAGGAATAATCTAATGCCACTACCAATTACAAAACCCCAGGAAATTCAGCAGCCAAACGCTATTTATGTACCTCAGATAATCTTGCAGACAAATATCAGTAATGGTCAATTAACAGCGTCGGCCATAATCACTCTCATGCCTGCAAAATGCGAAAATAATATTTGGACTGAAACAGGTGGCACTGCAAAAACAATCTTCATTCCTAATGTTTTGAATCTCGAAAGTGATATTTCTGATTTGCAGCCTTCTGCCGATGAGTTATTTAATGGCTTTCTAAGCGTAATAGGCCAGATTAATTCCGTTCGAAGGGTACTTTAAACAAATGACTACCTGGTATGCACAAGCTATAGGAGCACATTTATCTGAAACTGATAGATGGAATTCTATTCCATCCGGAACCGGAGAGTTTCTGGACATTGATGCAGGTGGACTTGGTATCAATGATATAATTTGTGCAAATGGCAAGACATCTCTAATTATAGATAGAGATGTAACATGTGCAAGGATTTCAAATGGTTTTGAAGGTACAGGAATAGTAAATGGCAATTTCTTTGTGCAGGAAGATCATACGTTAAACTGTGATATAAAAACAGGCTCTGCAACTTGCCTGATACTTTCAAGTTCAGAAATACCGTTTACTGTTACAATAAACGGTACAATCTATGGTGCAACAAGCGGCAGCAGTGTCTATGCAGTACATCAAGGTATCAGGGCATCTGTTGTCATAAATGGTAATATTATTGGTACAACCAGTATGCCATCTTTCAGCAGCCACAGTGTTTATATAAACAATCCAATTGGAACTGCCATTATTACAGGTAATATTATTGGCGGCAGTGGCTCAAGCTGTACTGGTGTTTATGTCTATGCCACTGGTGCTACCACGATATATGGCAATATCACAGGTGGGCAGATGTCTGCCGGGGTGTGGATAGCTGCAACCGGGCCTTGTACTATCCGAAATGGCACAATATCAGGTGGAACAATGGCAACGGCATACGGCATAAATTTAAATACTGGCGCGGCTTGCTACTGTCAAAATACAAATTTCATTACGACAGCAGCGCCATTTGCTCATGGTGCGGTTTTAAATACAGATGGATGTAATAGCAGTAATTTTGTTGGGATTGGTAATAGTGTTTTCGGTTTCAGACTTGCCCCGACTGAGGTGCTTAAGGGAGTTAATCATGCTGGTCTGGTAGGTACACTTGCTGCAGCAAGTCCATTTAGAAGATTAAATAGATTGGTGTAATATGAATAACATTAGAAATAATTCAGGTTGGCAATTATTGCGTACAGTTGAGGCGGTTGATAATCCGGCCCTGGCTGCAAATACTTTCGATAGTAAACCTGTATATGCTCAGGGCATAAACGCAAATGTTATCAGGGGTTTGGAACTTATCCTTGCAGCAATTGGCGATGAAAACGGCACCGTAGGAGTTCGTCTCTGGGGCGGAAGGAATGTAGATAGCGGCCCGGCGCAGCTTATCGCGGATATCACATTTACATTGGGCACAATGGCGTGTAATAAAGATCCGCAAATCCAACAAGCAACTACTTTGACGCGGTACGCCGATTCAGCCGCGATTACTCCATATTGGCCTACAGATATTAAGGCTGTAAATAGCGGAAATAATTTGTTGTGTACCATAAGTTTTGATGGTCTGGATATCGCATGGATTGCGGCGGAAGTAATTTCACTTACCAATGTGACACGCGCGGATGTATTTTTTGGATATTTCAGTTAAATGGCAAAATCGGTATCAAATTTTGGTCAGTCAATTTGCAAAGTAAAAACTTTGTTCTTCGATAGTTCGATTGTAGCTAAAGCGGTAGATTCAGCAACGCGGAAAGTCCTAAACCGAATTGGCGGAATGATAAGGCTCACCGCTCGAAGGTCTATTAAGAAAGCACCTTCCCATACCGCAGTAAGTAAACCCGGCAAGCCGCCATTTAGTCATACCGGTTTATTGCGAAATTATATCTATTATTCGTTCGATCAGCAGACAAGGTCAGTTGTAGTTGGACCTGTAGCATTAAATGCCAAGGGTAAAAATGTACCGCATATACTTGAATACAGCGGCACTGCAAAAATAAAAGGTAAGAATGTTCATATCGCTGCACGGCCATATATGGGACCGGCATTAAAGGTAAGTCAGCCCCGAATGGCAGCTTTATGGAAAAATAGTGTTCATAAATAACAAACTTAAGGAGTTTTAAAATGTCAGTAGATTTTATTTTAGGAATGAATGCAAAGCTTTACCAGGGAGCAAACGATGCAGCCCTGGCAGAGCTTACGGAAGTTGGCAATGTAAAGGATTTGACGGTTTCTCTTTCAGCTGGTGAGGCAGATGTGACCACCAGGTCAAATTCAGGATGGCGGGCAACTGCACCTACACTTCGCGAATGCGAACTTAATTTTAAGATGCAGTGGAAACCATCGGATACTGTTTTTGCCGCGATAAAGACTGCGTTTTTAACATCAGCAACGATATGCCTGGCATGTCTGACTGATGCAAAAGATGCGGCGGGAGCCAGCGGGCCGCATGGCAATTTTGCTATAACTAAATTCGATCGCTCAGAAGCACTTGAAGAGTCGATCAGCGTCGATGTAACCGTCAAAATGAGTAAATATATCGCATGGGTCGATATTGCAGGAGCATAAATATGAAAACATTTACAGATAACGCAACGCGGGTCTGGACGATTTCACTTACAATTGATAGTGTAAAAAGGGTTCGGGATTTACTAAATGTAAATCTCCTGGAACCTGAATCGGGCAATCCGCCCCTGCTTACCCGCATAGCCAGCGATGAAATACTTCTCTGCGACATTATTTTTTGCCTGGTAAAACCGCAGGCCGATGCACTGGGAGTTACTGATTCGCAGTTTGGCCAGGCCCTGGGTGGTGATGTAATACTTGCTGCGCAAACAGCTTTTTATGAGGAACTTATTGATTTTTTCCAGAAACGGGGCAGAACCGATCGGGCCAAAGCAGCTCTGACCCAGCAGAAAATGATCAATATGGCAATAGAGGCAGTGACAAACAATCTAAGTCAAGTCGATCTCGACAAGGAGCTGGTGAAAATAATGTCTGGCGGACAATCTATACCTTAGCAGGTCTTTTGGGTATTGATCCGGGTCCATTTTCACTACGTGAACTTTGGTGGATGAGCGAGGCAATTGAGTTTCGAGACAAAACCGAATGGAATAGAATTTCGGCATTGATGGCCTTGCTGTGCAATATCAATCGTGACCCAAAAAGAACAAAGTCATTTAGCCCGGCTGATTTTAATCCATATATGCAAAAGCAGGCCGCCAGGCAAAATGTCATCGAAGTAAAAGACAGCCAATCTAAGGCATTATTTAAAGAAGCTTTCGAAGGAAGAAAATAATGGCAAATTCAGGCGCAATAAAAGCTGGAGCAGCTTACGTTCAAATCTTCGCAGATAAAAGTCCATTGATGCGGGGCCTGCGCGCGGCCCAGGTAAGTTTAAGAGCCTGGGGTAATACAATCTCGTCATTTGGCAGAAAAATGATCGCTGTCGGCAGTGCTGCTATCGCCCCGCTGGTTGGTGCAGCAAAGTATTTTTCTACGTACGGAGATAATATTGCAAAGATGTCGAGAAGGACTGGTATTGCTGTTGAATCTCTTAGCGCACTTGGATTTGCAGCAGAGCAGGAAGGAAGCAGCCTGGAAACAGTCGAAAAAGGAATCCGCAGGATGCAGCAGAGTATTCTCGATGCGAATATGGGATTAAAAACGGCAACTGATATTTACGGCCAGCTTGGATTAAGTGCAAAATCTTTCGAAGGTTTAAACCCCGAAGAGCAGTTCCGTCTTTTGGCCGATAGCCTCAGTCAAATAGAAGATCCATCAAAGCGAGCAGCAATTGCGATGCGAATATTCGGCAGAAGTGGAACTGCCCTACTGCCTCTATTTGAACGCGGAGCGGCCGGGATGGATGAATTAATGAAAGAAGCTAAAGAGCTTGGTCTTGTCTTATCGAGCGAAGATGCCGCATCAGCGGAAGAACTTAATGATGCATTAAATCGTATGTGGCGAACAATTAAGATGTCATATGCTAACCTTGGCGCAGCTATCGCTCCAATTATAACAGATTTATCTAATAAAATTGCGTTAGTTATAGCAAAAACATCAAACTGGATTAAAGAAAACCGTAGTGTAATTCATATGACCCTGTGGCTTGGCGCAGCTCTTGTATCCGCCGGAGGCGCTTTTGTCGTCTTTGGAAACGCTCTAAAGTTTGCAGGTAGTATTTTCGGTACAATAAGCAGCTGCTTTGCACTTATAAAAACTGCCCTGCTATGGATTTTATCACCGCTTGGGATGGTAATTACCGCAGTAACTGCTGCAACGGCTGCATTTTTATATTTCACAGGATATGGCGGCGGGCTTATGCAATGGCTTGGCAGATGTTTCAATTCATTAAAGGAAGATGTAATACTCGCATTTGATGGAATATCAAAGGCTCTTGCCAAAGGAGATTTAGGATTGGCGGCTCGAATTGCCTGGCTTCTTGTAAAGCTTGAATGGCTAAAAGCAAAACAGTGGCTTCTTGAAATCTGGTATTCAGTGAAACTCAAAGTCCTGGAATACTGGTATTCGGCAATTCACGGAATAGTTGATAGTTTTAACATTGCTGTTTATGGAATACAGAGCAGCAGGATTGACACCGTTGCCCTGCTGAAAACTGCATGGGCAGGTTTCAAACAGTATTATGGCAGTATAGTCGATTGGCTTGCCAAAAAAATGCTTAGAATATGGATATGGTGGAAGAAACTTATTGATCCAACTTTTGATGCTGATTTTGCCAAGCAATCTATCGATGACCAGTTTGAAAGCGATAGAAAAGAGCGGCAAGAGCAGACCAATAAGGATATGCAGGAAATTGAAAAGGATAGAACTGAAAAACGCAGTGAAGTTGAAAAACAGCTTAATGCTCAGCTTCTCGCATCCCGGCAATTGCTTGACGAAGATATGCAAAAGCAAAATGATGAGGCTGAGGCCAAAAGTAAACAGATAGTCGATGAGCTTGCCAAAACAAAAAGAGAGTTCGATGATTCTATTGCCAGGGCCAATGAGCCTGTGCAGCCAAAACAGATGGCTAAATTGCCATCTAACAAATGGCAGCTTGGATCATCAGCATTAGATAAGGTCTCGACAACTGGAACCTTCAGTGCATTTGGCTTATCGCAGCTTGGAGCAGGCGGCGTGATGCAGAAAATTGCGGATGCAACCATGCGCACAGCAGAGGCAACAGAAGATATAGCTGATAATACATCCGGCGGCGGCGCAGAGTTTGGGGACTGACAATGGCAGATGAAATTACAGTAGCTGAGAGATGGTCGAGCAGGAAGACTGCAACAGGCAGCAGTAAAGGCAGCACTGTTGAATATATTATCCAGGGAACTGATGATGATATTGCTGCGTTGGAGGAACTTTTGTCAGCTTGTCCTGATACATGGAACGAAGTTCCGCGTTCAGGCAGAAGCGTCGAACAAATCGCCGATAAAATCTGGATAGGCACTGTAACTTACGGCTACGGCAGTAAAAACACCAATGATATTGAGTACAACTTTGATACCGGCGGTGGGACGCAAAAGATTACTCAAACTATCTCACCTCTGACAGTTAGAGCATATGGTAATCAGCCACCTGATTTCAAAGGTGCAATAAATGTTGATGATAACAGTGTCAATGGCATAGATATTATTGTCCCTGTATATAATTTCAGCGAGACAAGGCAGGTAAGCTCGAATTTGATAAATGATGGTTTTAAATCTGCAATATTTACTCTTGTCAGCAAAGTTAATAATGCCCCGTGGCATGGCTTTGCAGGAGGTGAAGTCTTATTTATGGGTGCATCAGGCTCAAGGCATAGCAGAACTGGTGATGTTGAATTAACTTATAAATTCGCTGCAAGCCCGAATAAATCCAATATAACGATAGGCAGCATATCTGGCATCGAGAAAAAAGGCTGGGAGTATCTATGGGTACGTTATGAAAAAAGCACTGACCAGAATTGCCTGATTCAGGTTCCAAAATCGGTATATGTGCATCAGGTATATGAATCGGGCACTTTTACAGCTTTAGGACTGGGTAACTGATATGGCTGATACATTTAAAAAAGTCCGCGACGGTGAAAAGTTAAAAATACCTGCCCGCACATACAACGCGATGGTTGATGCTGCTGCAGATTATCAAAATAGAAAAAATAAACTAACAACAGGTTCAGGTAATACACTTCCTGCAAATATGGTTTATATCAAAAATACAAGCGGTATTGATGTTGGCAGGTTCAATATCCTTGGGATATCAGGCAGTGTAATTTCTGCAAGCAATCCAAACTTTTTAAATCAAATAATTCTTATTGGTACAAAGCCTTTATGGCCTAATCACAGTTTAAGCAGATTCGTTGTCACTGCTGAACCTATAAATAATAATAAAATAGGCCGTGCATATATATCGGGTTTAGTGCCTGTAAAAATCTATTTACCCAATCCTTATGATGATAGATATAATGGTTTTGCAGATATATACCCCGATGATGTAACAAGACTGAAAACTGCCATATCGCCGGGACCTGTTACTGTGATGTTCCTTGATTTTTTCAGCGGCCATGATGGAAGTCATAATTATTCGGCAGTTATAAAACTCAATTACTCTGAAAATCCTGTCAGGCGGGCAAGATGCATTGAAAATGCGCCGGACTATGCTGTTATTGCGGCAAATCTTTACAAAAATGATGTAGAGCAGACATCGGGCAGTGAATCAGCAATAAGGGTGTATTGTAGCATTTTTGGGGGAGGATGGCGTTTGGATTCGGCTATGCCTAAACTTCAGACAGGCGATATTATATACGTCACAAATATCGATGGCAAATGGCGGTGTCTGACAACATTTATTCCTTATGTAAGCTGCGACTGCGATTCGGTGGAGATTTAGTGAAAAGATGTCAATCGGCAAATCCATACATGTTGATAAAGTCTCCGGTAAGGTAAAGTTCCTTGAATCACAAAATAAGGTTATAGCAACCTGCGGTTTCCCGCAAAGAATAACGCTGACATTTTCTGATATACACGAGGCAGGTTTTAGTTGCGGGTATACCTATGAAGATGATTGTGATACACCGCCGTGGGTAAATCCTAACAGAAAATTTATCTTAAATAAAACTGCTGATGCAGGTGGTGTTATTGCTTATGAATGTAATGATACAATTTTCAGAGTCAGATTTATAATGCAATATATAACTTATGATGGCAGCGGCTTTCGCAGATATGTCTGGGTTTACTTGTACCGGAAAACAGCTATAGCTTATTGTATATGCCCGCTATTTATGTCGGGATGGGAGCATATATGGCAGGATGAATTCAGTGACGAGTTTCAACCGATTACCGATAGTGCCTCTTTTATAGTTGGCAATACCGGTCTAAGTATTAATACAGGCGAGCAATACTTATGTATCAAACACAGAAGGGCCTGGTCAGATTATAAGGTATGGAGCGGTTACACTCCCTCCAATTGGCAGGACAATAAACAATATAATGTAGGAGAACTCGTTTGGGCAACAAATGGCGATATAGTTATCTGCAATACGCAGCATACATCGACATTTTCGACACAACCGGTAACAGGTGAAAGCTGGACAGGTAAATGGCAGTGGGCGACATACAGCTATAGACATGGCGTTGATATTGTCACAGGGACAGATGGTAAAAAATATTATTGCAGAAGAATACATACTTCCGATCCGTCAAATAAACCGATTACCGGAGGAAGCTGGGGTTTATATTGGGGTAGTTGTCCTGCGGAATGGAATAGCAATACAACTTATACATCAGGCCAGGTTGCAATGTATGGTGATAATGTTGTTAGATCACGATACAACTATGTTAATAATAAAGGTCATACTCCTGATGTAGATAATGACAGTTGTCTTTATGACTATTGGTGGGAAGTTATATTTGACCATAATTTTACAAACTGGTCATCCGGCAGATTGTATTCAGGAGGAGGCGGTAACAGCAGAATAGTAGGTACTGATAATAAAGGTTATAAATGTATAAAGGCTCATCAGCCCCATGCGGACAATAGACCAATCACAGGCAGTAGCTGGCAGGATTATTGGGAATTTGAATATAAAAAGAACACCCCTGAAATTGACCCTGACTGGAAAGAGTATTGGGCAAAGATAAAGTGCGATACGCTTTTTCAGGAAGGCAGGTTTTTGGTAAATGAACAGATGGATGAATTCGTTACAGGACGGTGGGGCAAGGTTGAATTTTCAGCGGAAATACCGGAGTTTCTTGTGTGGCTGTGCGATTATGAATACAAGGTAGGCGATATGGTTGTCGGTGATGACCAGCAGGTTTATGCGTGCGAGATTGATCACACTTCGTTTTTTGACAATAAACCTGTAAGCGGAACAAGTTGGAATGATTATTGGATTTTAGCAGAATGTGCTGGAGGTTAGTAATATGGGCTGCTGCAATGGTAAAATAAAACAAGAGCTTGGCATAATTCCAAAGGTTAGAAAAATTAAAAATATTGCCGAAGGTTTTGCGAAACTTGCGGTAAGGAGAGCAGGCATAGATTTTAAATATGCTAAAGAGAGATTTGCTATTTGTGAAAGCTGTGATAATATCACCTGTCTCAAAGAGAGTGAATTCTTAGCCTGGCTTGCTGAAAATAAGATTGAAGTTTTAAAGAATTTGGAGTCTTTGGAAAAATTGAGCGATTTACCAATCAAGCCGCACAGAGCTTTGACGCGGAGGTATTGCATAAAATGTAAGTGCAATATTATGGCAAAAGTTCATAGCAAAGAAGAAAGGTGTCCGGAAAAAAAATGGTAAAACTCTTGTGCAAGAGGTCGCAAGTTCGGGGTTTAATTCAATCGCTATCTTATGTGAGATTCTATAAAATTTGATGGCCAGGTAATCTCTGTATCTCGAAAGCATGTTTCAATTTCACGTTTGTCAATATAGGTTCTTCATCGAAAAAGGCCAAGGTATTTATCTATTGGCATTCGGATACTGACGAGATTGCCAAAGACAAAATAAATACAAAATTTCTATTGGTAAAATAGGCAAACTTCAAATGTCTAATCCATTGTTTTCACTTACATTTTTAACTTTTTGCTTTTCCAGTGCCATATTGTTGTCACCCATAGAAAAATTATCTGGATTTTTTTCTTGCATCTTGCTCATATAGTTTTTTAATATAATATAGACAATTGAATATCGATAATTGAAATCACTGAGATTTCATACGCTCCAAGAAAATTGCGAAGTCATGGCTTTGCGGCTGTGGAAAGTTCCAGAGTTGTATGAAAGGCTCGGTGCTATTTGTTTTTGCGCAGTAAGAAATCTGGGCAATGAAATAGCACCGTTTGCTTTTCCCGCTCTGGTAGGCTTTCGCAAGCCGTCTTGGACGTGGTTTAGCGGCGGTGCTTTATGTTAAGTACGCCGGTAATATAAAGAGGAATTCATATACAGGAAGGAATCGTTATGAAGAAATTAAAAGCATTTCAGTTTGTGATCGTTTATCTAACAATTCTAACTTCAACTGTTTTTTCCGCAGTTTATTGGTGTCCTGATTTGACAGGAGAAGATGATTTCGTAAACTTTGCCGATTTTACAAAATTGGCAGAGAACTGGCAACAAAGCGGCTCTGGTTTAAACGGAGATTTTGACGGTAGCAGCACGGTTGACATAAATGACCTCGCAACATTCGCAGGATATTGGCTTGACGAAATACATTGCGCTCAATACTATGAAGATACTTTACCTTACTTAACTTCATTTGAAGATTATCAGGGTTATACAACACCCCCAGACCCCTGCAATCTTAATGGTCAAATGGGCTGGCAAGTCGTTAGCGGAGATGTCTCAACAGATTATTGGTGGTTTTACAGGCCAGAGCCGGATGATTATTTTTATTATCAATATGTCATAATAGATAGCACTTCAACTATTGTAAAAAGTTTTGAAGATACTGGCAGCAATCATGAATACATTCGATTCAATTTTATCCCTGCAAAAGACCAAAAAATCAACATATTGAATGGAAATAATATAGTTGCCTCGGTATGGTTTAATGCAACAGACTGGAAGATTTATGTTCTTAATAACGGCTCTTATGTAAATACAAATGTTAATTATCAAAGTGTATATAATAATTGTTGGAGTAATTATGAGGATATGTATGAACAATATGCCCACGATTATTATAACACCTGGACAAATATTACATTTCAAATGAATTTCGGCAGCAATACATATAAGGTTTACTGGAATGGCGGCACTAGCGACATAGCAAACAATGCACCTTTCAACACGAATTATGATACACTTACCGCCATAAAGATCGAGACGACGAGCGCAGATTGGGGTGTTCTTAATCGTGTTTCAATAAGCAGTCAAGCAGATACTGGTTTATCTCTAAACATTGAAAGTCCTTGTGCCTGCCATGATGATCTTGAATTGAAAGGCAGAGTTGCCATAAATGGAACAGCTTGGGGTGAAAATTTTGGCTGCTATGATGTTTATATTTGTCCAACTGACCTTGATACGCAGAGTTGGGATAATTGGACAAAAATATGTACAGGTAACAAGATTATTCCAAGCACTAACTTGCTCGGATATTGGGACACATCAATTATACCTAATGGCACATATTTTATAGGTACTGTTCTTTTCGATGATACTGGTTATGCTCCAAATGGATTTGAAATGATTTGGAAAACCATTTCAATCGGCGGCCAAACGGTGTACGAAGGTCCAGGATATTTCCCTGTACTCGGCGAACTGAAAGGTAATACATTTTATCATGAAGAAGAACCCGATATATCTGTTCAATGGCAGGGACAAATTCCATTTGAACTTAAAAGAAGTTTTAACAATAATCGTAAACTTTATAACAAGCCTTTCCGATATGGATGGACACATAATTATCAAATAATCCTTCAGGAAGAGGCCGCATATAGTGCTGAAACAGAACAATCAGGCCCCTTTAGAGTAGCATCGTGGGATGCCAAGCTGCTTGGCATAGGTACTATCTGGGTTCAGAATCCTGATGGTTCAAGAAGATTATTCAGGCATACTTCCGGCCATGTTTCCAGCGGTCCTGTATATTATTATCCTTATCCCAATGATGGTTCTGGCGATTACATCAAGCGTTACAGCTATGATGATTGGGGAATTATTTATGAAGTAAGTTATTATCTGGTAACACGTGATGGTACACAATATTACTTCTCTGATGACAGCCTCGATGTTCCTGCGTGGGGACCTTATGGTTCAATAGGCTGGAGTGTCAAAGCTGGTGTCAGTTCAATATCTGACCGTTTTGGAAACGGCTTAGGCATAGGCTGGGACTATTATAAAACAGCAGTTACGAGTATTTCCGATGGCCGTTCGACAATTGAGTTTGATATTACCGATGGCTTCTATACTCAGGCAAGGCTCAGAGTTGGCGGAAATGTTTATAGAACGGTAAATTACGAATGGGACAATACCAATAAAATATTTATCGTTGCAAAAACAGGTTATGGCGTCAATGAAAACGGCGTGTACGATGGCAGTAATTTAAAAGAACACGAAACAAATTATCAATATGAAGAATCATCAGGCGGCGGCTACAATTTAATTAAAATTGTTTATAGTAACGATTTAAACAACAAATCGATCGAAGTTAATTACGATGGTTACAATAGAATTAGCACAAGAAAAGATTATGTTGAAACTGATAATTATCTGACAACAAATTACGATTATACTTTCTACCATCCATACCCTGGTAACAGGGAAATTTCATATCTGATTACAGAAGTTAATACGCCTTTCCAAACAAAGACAATCCTGCAAAATGAAAAAGGCAATATGCTCAAGCAGTGGACAATCCCTGTTGACGGCTCTGCTGTACTTGATGTCAATGCCTTATATGAGGACAATGGAAATCCATACAGACCTACAACGACAGTGGAGTTCTTTGATGGAAAAGAAAGGCAGACAGATAACAGTTACAATTCTTATGGCGATTTAACAAAACAGAAAGTCTATGTAGATGATGTAAATTATGTTGCTGCCGAATTTGAATATCATCCAAATTATCCTCTGCCAACACGGCAAACAAATTGGCAGGACATAAATGAGACAGGAGCTTTGGTTGAAAAGTTATCCGTTTATGGAGAAGCTGATGGTTCAGAAAATCAATCCGGCAAATATCTTGTAAAAGAGAAACAGCTTATTGCAGAAGACCCGAATGAATGGGCGACAACGAGCTATAAATATCTTTCTAATGGCCTTGTTATAAGGGAAACGGATGCCAATGGTTTTATTACATTCCATCAATACGACAACAATAATTATAGAAAACTTGTAAAGAAAGGCAAAACCGATTCCAATGAACCTGTTCAGAGATTTTATAATGATGCATTAGGACAGGTGCGTCTTGTCGCAAACAGCCTCGGCGGAGTAATTTTAAGCGATTACGATGATTTTGGCAGATTATGGCGAATAAGGAAATATTCCGATGCAAGTGCAATGACAATAAATGATGCCACCTTTATACCAAGCCGGTATGAAGGAATGACCGCTCTTTCTACAATAATTTACGGTTATGATTTAAAAGGCAACAAAACCTATGAAAAGAAAGAAGCGGGCGGTGAAATCTTTACAAACTTCACTACTAATAATCAGCCAAAGAGGGCTACTTATGACGATGACAGCTATGTTGAATATTCTTATGATTCCCGTGGTCTTAAACGGGAAGAGCATAAATATGATTCAGTTTCAACTGAAGATTACAATACAATATATGCTTACGACGATATGGGCAGGAATATCCAGACTCTGTGGTATGACTATGATGATGAATATACAATAAAAGGAGTCGTTGCTGAATATTTTGGAAACAATAAAGTCAAATTCAGTGAACTTTATGGTTATGACAATTATCTCGAAAAACGTGTTGACTATGCTTATGACATATTAGATAGACTTACTTCAAGAACCGAAGCTGGCGACAGTCTTAACCTTACTACTTCATATGGTTATGATGCCGCTAATAACCGCATAAGAGTAACTGACCCCAACGGAAATATCATTTACACAGCTTATGATAATGCCAACCGCAAAATCGCTGAATTTTTTGCTGCAAGTTCAGGCACAGAAATTACACAAGCTGATGTAAGGAAGGAATTCAATTATTACCAGAATGGTCAAATCAAAGATGTCAATAGCTATGATTATGACGGTAACTTACTGGCTCGAAGCCAATTTGAATATGATGCCCGAAACAGAGTTACCAAAGTTACGCAGGACATAAATGAAACTGTCCAAGCTGTCACAAATTACTATTACAATGATGCAGGTTTCACATACGACAGCGAAGAATATCAAATCAGAATAACTGATGCCGAGGGAAAATATACTCACATTGCTGTTGATGAATTCGGAAATAAAGCAATTACCCTCTACCCATCGGGAGATTACGAACATCTTGAATACAATCCTGATGGAACATTATCTGCAAAAGCCGTGTGGGATGCCAACAATACAAAACGATGGATCAAATATTTTTATGATGGATATGGCAGATTAAGAGATGCCAATTATCCTGACAACGGAAATGTTCACTATTCTTATGATGGAATCGGCAGGAAGAAACTTATTGAAGATAACCGCAACGCAACGGATAATATTGGCGGCTCGGAGCAAATTGCTTATGGCTATGATGTTCTTAACAGGATTGTGAGCGTGACAGAACAAGACGATTATGAAACGACTTATGCCTATCAGGCTGATGGCCAGAAGCAGTCAATCAGAGTTTATGCTCCCAATGATACTTTGATTTATGATGTTGCTTATACTTATGACGAAGCTGGTAGGCTCTTTTCGGTAGAAGAACCTATGGCAGGCTTTGATTCGTACTATATAGCTCAATTTGAATTTGACAAAAACGGCAACAGAAAAAATTTGACTTATAACCCAATAGGCTGGTTCTTCGGCGAAGCGGATGTTACAATAAATTACAGCTATAACCGCGATAATATGCTCACTGGTTTTACAACAACCGGCGGTCCCACATTTACAATGTCTAATGCTGAAATTGACGGTTTAGGAAGATTGCTTAGTTGTGATGAGATGATTACTGAGCCAAACTCCGCTTCAATTAATCTTAGCTACGCTTATGAATATGATATGCAGGGAAATTTGACATATAGTTATTTGTCACAGCCATCTGGTGTACTCAGTGAAATCAGCTATTCGATGACTTATGATAAAATAGGAAATGTTCAAACTTATGAACTGGCGATTGGTGAAGAAAGTCACAATTTTGAGAGATATTACAATGGAGATATATTAACCGGCGACCAATTAGACGGCCAGCCATACAGGCGTCTAAATTACGACCTGAACGGCAGGCAAGGCTGCTATTTTGGCGGCGACCCGAATTTTAATCCTTTTGAGTATGACTGGGACGGCAGGTTAAATCATAGTTTCAGTGTTATTGCAGATTCCTACGGCAAAGCAAGATATACGCCTGATGGTATCTGCTGCTGGCGTCAATTCCATGACCCAGTCGGAACAGAAAATTATAAATACATCGTTGATTTTGTAGGAGATGTCCCACAAAACCTTCTCATTTTCAAAGTGGATCATTCCAATGTTACATCGTGCAGTACCTATATTCATGCAGGCGGTCAGGTACTCTTTCAGCATGCAAATGTCGGAACGGGACGTCATTTCTTTATGCATGACAGGCTTGGTTCGGTCAAGCAGATATTCGACCCAAACGGCAATGTGAATGTAAATTATAATTATGACAGTTTCGGTATTAGATGGCGTACGAAAGGCGACTTTTCAGAAATTATGCTTAACAACCCCTATCAGTGGGCAGGTTATTATCTTTCTCCTGGGGCTATGGGCTATTATCTGAATGCCCGTTACTATGATCCAGCAACATTCCGTTTCACAACTCGCGATCCTGTCAAAGGCAGCTACAATGAGCCAATGACGCTACATCCATATCTATACTGCCTTAACGACCCAATTAATGCGACTGATCCGACTGGAATGACTACCGATACAGTTGCCAGTGTTGGAATTGGCTTAAGAATGTGGGCAGCCTCTCTTCAGGTTGGCGGCAGAGCATTAGCGATAGCGGGCAGGGTAGCATTAAAGGCTACAATGGTTGGAGTTAGCACCTACCTTGTTGCAGATGCTGTTATGGATGAACGTAATCGTGCAATGGAAGAATCGCTCCATTTCCATCAGGATATCGTTAGTTTAATGAAGGATAGGAATAAATTTCCAGCACCTTTTCCCCGTGGTGACAAATTCAATGTCGAAGACATTATCGACAATTATAACAAAACGGCTGATAATGAACAGCCCCCCAAAGACCCTTGGAAGAAGTTTTGGTTTTATCTTGGTAAAGTTCTCGAACAATTCCATAAAGATTAAAAATATTTGAAATGATAAAAGTATTTGATATGAGCGTAAAAAAAATAAAAGAAACATGTTCAACAATAAAAACTTTTATAAAACAAATAGTTTATTTACTGAAAAAGTTTTTTCAAATACTCTTTATTAGAAAAGCCAGAGAATGCTTTATTCGTTATAATAAAGCATTAATCCAGTCAATTAAAAATAACAACTATGAGGGTGCAATAGAGGAATATAAATCTATTTTAGAAAGCGGTTATCCTTTTATTGAAGAGTATTTAGTCTATAAACAACTAGGGGTTGTTTATTCATGGAATTGCCGATTTGAAGAATCAGAAGTTGCTTTACGTAAGGCTTTAGAATTGTATATTAAAGCTAAAAAGCATAGCGGCGAGTTGTACCGGTATCTGGGTTACGCGAATCTTAAACAAGGAAAGTTCGAGGATGCCTTATTTTTTTATGAAAAAGCAATTCAATATGGAAAAAAAGGAAAACTTAATAAATGGCTAACTAATTTGGAAGATGTAAAGGAGATGAAGGATATGTTAGAGGTACACAGGAAAGATCTTCCTTTTCTAACCATTTACTATGAACAGAATAAGTCTAAGTTTAAGAAATAATATGAATCAAAAATTTGATTTTTTACCTCACAAGCTCACAAAAGATGAAATTGCTTTAGCTCCCTCTAATTGGATAAAACCATTAAGGAGCTATAGAATCAAAAGGCTAAGAGCTATCTGGTTGGAAGATGAAAGACCAAGTTACTACACGTTATTAACGGCTGTCATGGCAGCCATTGCCAAGAAAGACAGACATTTAATTGATATTGCAAGCCAGTTAACTAAAGGTAATATGCCTGAATACATTTACCAGTCTCTTGTTGGTATTGCGTTATGTGATATGGGATTTAAAGAGGAAGGTTTGGCAATGGAACGTGAGGCTGTAAGATTAAAACCTTCACATTCAAACTTATTAAGTTTAGCAGCAGATACAGATGATCTTGACGAAAAGGAAGAATTAGCTAAAAAAGTTTTGAATGAAAATTCCAAAGATAGTGATGCATTGCAGCATCTTGCCTATGCGAAATATTTCAAAGGTAAGCGTCAGGAAGCAGAACGACTTTTCGATGAAATATTAAAGAACGAACCCAATAATATCGGTGCTTTGGAGTTTAAGGGCAATATTTGCTTGGATAGGAAAGGATATGATAAGGCATTAGAGTGGTATTTGAAAGTAAAATTAAAACCGAAGCCAATTTCTTTACAATTTAAAATTTGTCGCTGTTATTATTTAATTGGCAAAATTCGCAAGGCAAAAAAGATTGCAAAGAAAATACAAGACAAGATTTCTTTGGTATACGACTTAGAAATGAGTATTGACAAAGCCGACGAATTATTAACTGGGATTTTGAACTCTTAAGTTACAATCAATAATGGTTCTAAAAGCCAACAATATCCTGATGTATGGGAGTTCAGTAATGAACAACTACACCTAAGAATTTTCCTACTTGGGCAGCAAGCATTGCTATGGCATTGGGGGGACAACGTGTAATGTCAACGATGGCACGTGCAGGTGTTGGCGAAATGAAAATGTTTGGGGGTATTGTAAAAGATTTAGGAATATCGGCAACCACTTCGGGATTGCAGTATGCTACAAATGATCCAAGGACTGTTCTTGACGTGGCTAATGTTGTCGGAGGACATCCTAATCCACTTGACACAGCCGATACGTTTTCTAATTCTCACTTCTGTTGTCCAGAAGTAATTACTCTTTTATGCGCGTAATTACCTGCAAACGTTGCAATCCGGTGCAAAGGATGCAAGCAATGCAAAGGTTTTGAGAAACAACTTGCAATTAGTCCATAATTGTTGCTCATTGTCATACAATGAGTTACGTAAAAAGGCTAAAAACTAGGGTTTGCAATCGCAATACGCATGGCATGCAAGAGGCCGCAGGTTCGACTCCTGTTGGCTCCATTGTTCTAAGTTACGCTGAATTCGATACCTATG